>JBJKOY010000609.1:0-7026 GCA_046706945.1 Ignavibacteriaceae bacterium
ATTTTGATCTTTCCGCAAAGGCATTTATTGAGCCCTGCGCCGACGCAAGGATGGGATGGAGTTACGCCTCGCCGTCTTATGAAGAATATTATAAAACGGATATACCCGTCGGTACACCTTCACCCAATCGCGCAGGATGGGTGATGCCTGCGCTTTTTCATTCGGGTAATTTTTGGATTAGTATTACCGAAGCAGGACTTGATACAAACTACTGCGGATCGCGATTAAGCTGGCTGTCTCCCAACGGCGAATACTCGGTTCAATTCCCCGAGCCGCAGGAAAGTAAGGACGGGCCGGTATTGCCGGAATCTGTTTTACCGTGGTATACTCCCTGGCGAATTATCGCGATTTCCGATCATCTCGGAGGGCTTGTCGAATCCACTCTTGAAACCGATCTGGCTGCCCCGGCAAAATACGACGTATCTTCGTGGTTTGAGCCGGGGATTGCCTCTTGGAGCTGGATTATTCTAAAAGACGATTCGACTGTCTATAATGTTCAGCGTGAATATATTGATTTTGCTTCTTCCATGCATTGGAGATACTGCCTGATCGACGCCCTATGGGATACTCAAATAGGATATGAAAAGATTAAACAGCTTGCCGACTATGCAAAAACAAAAAACGTAAAGATACTGCTGTGGTATAATTCGGCCGGCGACTGGAATACGACACCACAAACGCCGCGCGGAAAATTGTTGACGGAAAAATCAAGACTTGCCGAGTTTCAGAAATTAAAAGATATGGGTATAGCCGGAATTAAAGTAGATTTCTTCGGCGGCGACGGACAGTCGATGATAAGATACTATATAGATATTTTAAAAGACGCAGCCAAGTTTAATCTCGAAGTAAACTTTCACGGCTGTACTTTCCCGAGAGGGTGGTACAGGACGTATCCAAATTTAGTAAGTATGGAAGCGGTAAGAGGAGAAGAATATGTAACATTCGCGCAGTACTTCGCAGATAATCAGCCCTGGCATTGCGCGATGCTTCCTTTTGCGAGAAACCTTTTTGATCCTATGGATTTTACCCCGGTAAATTTTTCGGGCATTCCTAATATAAAACGCAGAACTACGGACGGTTTTGAAATAGCATTATCGGTTATATTCACTTCCGGAATTCAGCATATTGCGGAAACGCCTTACGGTATGGCGGCCCAGAAGAAATTTGTTCAGGAATATATGCGAACATTGCCGGTTAAATGGGATGATGTAAAATTTATAGACGGCTATCCCGGAAAGTATGCGGTCCTGGCCAGGAGAGCCGGCAACAAATGGTATATAGCCGGCATTAATGGTGAAAAGACTTCACGTAAAATTACATTTAAGGTCCCATTTTACGGCGAATCGAGGAGAGGAGTTATAATCACCGATTCTAAAAATTCAAATAACCTTATCGAGGGAGACATTAATTTATCCGCGCCTGTAAATATTACAATGGAACCCTATGGTGGTTTTGTAATTGAGACTAAATGAAAAAAGACTAATTGTATAAATATAATTCTGTTTATATATGAAAAAATTATTTTTATTCCTTTTAGTGATAACTCAAATTACTGTTTACGCGCAATTTCCTGAATCAGCAAAAACTCCTCCGATGGGCTGGAATTCATGGAATGCTTTCGGCTTGAATATAAATTCAAAGATCGTAATGGCCGTTGCCGATTCGATGGTAAGCAAAGGTCTCGCCTCTGCCGGTTATAAATACATAGTTATCGACGACGGATGGCAGATCGGTCGCGATAAAAACGGAAAAATAATTGCCGACTCTTCCAAGTTCCCTGAAGGGATTAAATACCTGGCAGATTACGTTCACTCCAAAGGTTTGAAATTCGGAATATACACATGCTGCGGCACAAAAACTTGCGGGGGCAGACCCGGCAGTTATGGTTATGAAACCATCGATGCAAAAACATACGCAGAATGGGGCGTCGATTTTGTGAAAGAGGATTGGTGTTATACCGACGGCCTCGATACCCGCACCCAGTACAAGAAAATGAGCGACGCGTTAAAAGCTTCCGGAAGGAAAATTCTCCTGAGCATCTGCGAATGGGGTACTACAAGTCCCTGGGAATGGGGAAACGGAATAGGGATTATGTGGCGCACTACCAACGATATTCAGGACTGCTATGATTGTGTTAGGAATTGGGGAGGCATGGGGTTTATCCCGATTCTCGATAAGAATGCCAATCTGGCCCCCTTTGCAGGACCGGGTCACTGGAATGATCCGGATATGCTTGAGGTAGGAAATAAGTCTTTAACTCCGGCCGAATGCCGTTCTCATTTTGCGATGTGGTGTATGCTGGCCGCCCCGCTTATTGCCGGGAATAACATCAGCACTATGAACGATACGATAAAGAATATCCTCACCGCGCCTGAAATTATTGCGATTGACCAGGATTCCCTCGGTATTCAGGGAACCAGAATCCGGAATAAATCCGGGCTGCAGGTTTGGCAGAAGCCTTTAAAAGACGGATCCGTTGCCGTTGCGTTATTGAATGTCAATAATTTCAGGGCTACTATGCAAGTTACCCTTAATGAAATTGGTTTTAAAGAAGGGGTTGAAAGCAGCGTCAGGGATTTGTGGAATAGAAAAGATCTTCCGCCCATTACGCATATTTTTGAAACCGAAGTTGAGCCCCACGGAGTGGCGGTGGTGAAAATCAAAGGAGAAAAAGCTCCCGTTTCAAATCTGAAGTTTGAAACTGCATCGGAAAAGATTCACAAGGGAAATCATCAATTTATTCAACTTTCGGTTCTACCTTCTTATACCCCGTTGGTCGTAAAGTCATCCGATGAGAAAATATTAACTGTGTCCATAGCCGGTGTGAACGCCTACAAACTTACCGCCCTTAAAGAAGGAACATGCGTAATAAAAGCTTCCGTATCCGGCGGGAAGTTAAGTACATCCTGCAAAGTTAAAGTGCTGCCTCCGGGTATACCTTCTCCCTGGAAGCTGGATGATATAAAAGATAATAAAGCTTTCGCCGTATACAAAGACGGGACCTTTTCAATTGCAGGGGGAGGATCCGATATCTGGGGCTCAATAGACAGGTTTGCGTTTGTAAATAAGAAAGCTTCCGGTGATAATTTCATCTCGGCGCGAATTGTTTCCCAGGAAAATACCGATACCTGGGCAAAAGCGGGATTGATGTTCCGAGACAATGCAGAGCCGAACAGCGCTTTCGTTATGCTGTGCGTTACTCCTGCCAACGGTATTTCGCTTCAATGGCGAAGAGACAGGGGCGAGGCTTGTGAGAAAAAAGATTTCAGCGCGGCATCATTGCCGGTTTATTTTAAACTTTCCAAAAAAGGTTCAACTTTTTCTGCCTATAAGTCGGCCGACGGAAAACAATGGGATTTGCTGGGAGATGTTACGCTTAATAATTCTTTCCCAAATCAGTACCGTGCCGGATTGGAAGTTTGTTCTCACAATACAGCCAGATTAAGCCTTGTAAGATTTGATCATGTAGAGATAAAGCCGTTGGTTAAAAAATAAAAATGTCGAATTTACCTGATCCGGCGGTACATAGTTGCCGCAGATTTATTTAAATTTTCGACCGGATAACAAAATTGTCTGCCCTGTTCTGCAGATGAACCAAAGACAGTTGGTGGTCTTTGAAAGAAGTTGTAATAGGATAAATAAACAAATATACAAAGGGTAACCTGTATGAAAATTTTTTTACTTATAACTTTTATAATTACCAGTTTCGGATTTTTATTTAAAATCCAAGCACAGGTTTTTCAAAACAAAGAACTCACCGTCACCAAGCTTGAAAATAATATGTGGGTGATTGAGACATATGATAAAACTACAATGTACCTAGTTGAAGGGACAAGAAAAGCTTTATTAATAGACACCGGGACAAAAATTGCGAAGCTGGATTCTATTATCGGTTTAATATCCCAAAAGCCGCTGACGGCGGTGATCACTCACGCACATCACGATCATGCCGGCAATATTCATTTTTTTAAAGAGATATGGATGCATCCCGCCGATACGGTTCTGCTGCGTGAGAATTATAAAGGTGTGATTCATTATGTAAAAGACGGTGATATATTTGATCTCGGCGGAACAAAAATCGAAGTAAGCCATATGCCCGGTCATACTCCCGGTTCAATTGTATTGCTCGATAGGAAAGAAGGTACCTGCTATTCCGGCGACGCGTTCGGCTCCCATGATGTATGGCTGCAGCTTAAGCCACTTGAACCTATGCAGACCTATGTTAACTCGTGCCTGAAAATGGAAAAGTTAATGAAAAACGGAATAACCAAAATTTACTGCGGCCATTATCCCTACGTTAAAAAAGCATTTGATAAATCATATATTGATTCTATGCTTAAACTAGCCGAAGGCCTTGCTAAAGGTATTGCCCCCGGAGCGGAACCTTATCCCCAGAAAGTCGGCTGCCCTAACCCGATGGCTGTAACGAGCGGTGAGGCTACGATTGTATTCGACCCGGACAATATAAAAATAAAGAAAGATTAACCGGCTGCCGATGTAATTGGAGGGTTCTTTAAATGTTTTATAAAAAAGTTATACTTTGGATATTTCTTTTAGTACCCGGAATTCTTGCTCAGCAAAACGGCAAAGTAAATCTCGGAACTTTGAATTCGGGTGCGACATTTTCGTTCGTACGGATTTCAGACGGTAATTGGGGTATTGAAATCTCCGGCGGTTCGTTCAAGAACATCATTCAGCCTAAGCCCGCGAGAATAGAGGTCTTTATAAAGAAAAACGAAATCAAAGACTTCTCTTCCGGTTACCGGACAATCAAAAGCTCGGAACACGGTTTTTCCGCAAATGCGGAAATCCCATACGGACAAAATGTTGTCTTCCGCATAGATGACCGGTGGAGCCTTAACGGAAATGTAGTTTCGCTGGTTAGAAATGTGAAAGTTGCCGGTAATGCAAAAGGAGGCTTTAGTTCGTCAATAATATTTAATGTTGATACTACCGTAAGCTGGACGGATTTAAACTGCTTTGCCCCCGGCGCATTGTACGGCGATCCTTCTCACGACGGTAAATTCTCGCCGGGAGGTACATTGAATTATGCTTCGCACCGGTTTTTGATGCGCGAAGATATTTTACCGGCGCCGTTGTTCTCGCTTTCATTTGATAACGGCTCGTCAGTTACTATGTTCGATCCTGCTCCTAACGGGGAGTCGACATTTGAAGAGACGAAGTTAATTAAAGATGTTATGATAGATCCCAGATTTCAATTCGGTACGTTTGGTGCATGGCAGAACGGCAAGGATCCTATTGAATTCGGATTCGAATTTCCGGGGACAATGAGCAAGTACGAATTAAATAAAAATAAGTCTCCCGGGCTGCAATGGTTCCGGCGTTATCATCCGATCTCAGACGGATTTGTCCACAGCTACAAAGTTAGTTTCCGGTTCGGAACGCACGAGTCGTTTCCCGAAGTAATCCGTCATTCCTGGCGTTGGGCCTGGAACACTCTGAAGCCCCCGGTTATTCCTGTAGACCTGGAACAAATGCGGCGTATTCTTACGGACCAGCTGGAATCCGTTGCCGCTACTATCGACGGGAGAACCGGCATTCCGTTTGCGATCGCAACGTTTGATACGAACAAACCCCAATGGAATTGGACAATGACCGGTATGGGCTTCGTCAGCAAGAATATCTCCTGTGCGAACCAGCTGCTGCTTGAAGGAGAGCGCGACAGTACGGAACGCGGAAGAAAAATGCGCCGTACCGGGCTGGCTATTATTTCATCCATGATAAAGGCATTACATACTATACCCCTTTTAGCTTCCGGCTACAATCTTGCGACGGGTAAGCCGTGGACCGGTGAACACAAGGAGTGGCTCGCACCCTGGATTAGGAACGTTACCGACGGTATGCTCGTGTTGATTAAGGCATACCGCCGGGAGCGCGCTCTCGGACGCCTGCATCCCAAATGGTTTAATTGGATTAAAAACTATTCCGACTGGCTGATCCGGCAGCAGAGAGAAGACGGATCGTTTCCGCGCTGCTGGGAAGCAGGAAGCAGTGTTGTCGCAGAGTCAACCGGAACTACAAGTTACTGCGCCGTGCCTATGTTAGTGCAAATGACGGAAGTGACGGGAGAGCCGAAGTACAGACAGGCTGCCGCAAAAGCCGCGGATTATGTTTGGAAATATTGGGGTAAACGCGGACTTTATGTAGGCGGCGCCAGCGATAATCCGGACATAACCGATAAAGAAGCCGGTATGCTGAGCATGGAGGCTTTTCTAAGTCTCTACAGTTCAACAAAAGAAAATAAATGGCTGGAGTATGCAAAATCGGCCGCGGATTATACCGAAAGCTGGATATGGATATGGAACCTCCCGATGCCCGTAGATGCCGATAACGCGGAACTTCATTGGACAAAGGGCGTGCCTATAATAGGAGTTCAGGGAATAACGGCTCGCGTTGCCAGCGGTGTGGATGAGTACCTCGATTGGGCGACATCTTCTTTTGCGGAGTTATATCTTTATACAAAAGACAGGCATTATTTTGACGTTGCAAAAATCCTGCTGCACGATACCAAATCTATGGTGGCAATTCCGGGTCATCTGCACGGCATGAAAGGAATAGGATGGCAGCAGGAACACTGGGGAATGGGACCGAACAGGTACGGGCGCGGAGTGGGGTCGCACCGTTTCTGGCTGCCGTGGGTTACGGCAAATCACTTGCACAGCATTACAGGTCTGGAAGAACTTGATCCGGCATTGTATCAAAAAATGATCAAATAAAAATCGGTTTGAATTTGAAAGAACATTCTGCCTTGTTCGAGTTAAGTTTATGTTATGTGATAATTGTAAAGTTCATTTATAGAATCAATAATATGCCCAATGGAATTGAAAGATGAGTAAAGAACTTCAAACAGC
This sequence comes from Ignavibacteriaceae bacterium, assembly GCA_046706945.1. Lineage (GTDB taxonomy): Bacteria > Bacteroidota > Ignavibacteria > Ignavibacteriales > Ignavibacteriaceae > FEN-1297. Next base: position 6,873 of record JBJKOY010000609.1, read on the forward strand.
TTTTATTACGGAGATAAAAGCGAAAGTAAGGCAAGCGCAATACGAAGCATTAAAAGTTGTAAACGCGCAATTAATAAATCTTTATTGGGAGATAGGAAAATCCATTTCAGAGAAACAATCGGAAAGCTGGGGCAAAGCAATTGTACCAACTTTG
>JBJKOY010000610.1:0-10825 GCA_046706945.1 Ignavibacteriaceae bacterium
GAGAGATTCGTATTTCATTCTTATTGTCCTTATTAAATTAAAGTCGTGAGAAATGACCGGTATTTCCCGAGTAAATTATTAAATAAAAACTGCATTCACAAAACAAAATTATCCCTTAAAAATTAAGGCGTCCAGACTATAATCAGCCGGACCTGTAAGCAATACGGCAACGGCAATCATAAGCAGACTGAACGGATAAGAAGCGCCGCCCCTAATAAATCCTTTCGGAAGCAGGGTTAAAGTAGCTACTGCCATATTGATAGTAACCGCAAATGCCGCCGGTCTGGTAAATAATCCGGCGCTTATAAGGATACCGCCGATAAACTCGGTAAAGCAGCTGAGGTATCCCAGCGGAACAGCTATTCCCATTTTAATATAGAATTGTATTGAAGTATGAAGCCCGAATCCGCCGAACCATCCCATAACTTTCCCGGAGCCGACAATAAATATTATAATGCCCAGGGTAAATCTTAACAGCAGTATACTTAAGTTAATAAGAACCTCTTCGTATGATATCAGCGCGGCCGAAATAAAGTTTTTCCTTTTCATAATTTCCTCAATATATCTTCGATTTTGCTTCTATAGATACAGACCGATCAAAGCAAACGTAATGCTTATCGGCTTAGAACCCGCATTTGCGTTTTGGGCAGTAAAAGCATCCACTGCATGCTGGTGGATAAACGCAGGATCGGGATGAGACAGCGTATAATATGCCAGTTCGTAGTATTTTTCCTGTTCGGATTCTTTTATACTCATTATTTTTTCGTCCGGTTTTTCCGCATACGCTCTCGATGATCTTCCGGGGAAAAAGCAATAATTATTTACCCTGCCGGATCGCAGCATTTTTACCTTAATATTTCCGCTTCCTTTAACGCAGGGGAAATTTATTGTAAATTCCGGATATTTGAACCCCTTAAAATCATCCTCAGACGGTATTATGACCGAAATTTGTGCTTCGGCACAATTCAGATTTTAACCAGTATGCATTCTTTGAGAATTTTAATGTGCTTTGAAATTGCAGGCCGGCTGATTTCAAAACGGTCCGCGACCGAGTTTAAATTTATCGTACAATTGCTTGATTACTTTCAAATGTCCGCTGCTTAAGCTATTCATATTGAAAAACGCGACGCCGGAGGCTCCGTTTTTCTTTGCAATCAGAACAGCTTCCTTCAATTGTTCCGGGGAAAGGGCGGGAACGAATAATCCGGAATATATCGGGAACCTCCCGTGAACTTCTCTAACGCCCTGTGCGGTGCAGAACCCGATCCAATTTATATTTTCATCGTAGAAATTTTGATATATCATCGGCAGGGCAATATCAAGATTCCAGGAACTCCAATCCTGGCGCACCATATTTCTGGCAAGCTCGGGGAAGGGAAAGACCGCGGCCGATATTTTCGTATTGTGTTGGTGCGCTATAACAGCCAGTTCATTTACCAGAGAGGTAACCGCATTTAACCTGAACTGCAGCCATTCGTTGCTCAATTCCGGATGGGGCATATTTATAGGGTCGACACCGAAGAGATTTTTAAATTCCTTACGGGCCGAGGGATAGTACCCGAAGTCGTATTGAGGCATTTGGTAGTCCTGATCCAAATTATATTTTTTCTGCAACGGCAATCCTAAAAACACATCGCAATAGCGTACATAATCCAGGTGGACCGAAGCCAATCCTTTGACTGCGGCTACGGCCTCCACATTTTTCTTAATATATTCTCTTGCGCCCTTGCTAAATGGACTTAACCATTGATAATAATTAACATAAGGATGATAATCCAGGGAGTTCCTGCCTTCCCTGTTTACTGAATACCAGTCGGGATGTTTCTGCGCAACCGTATCACCGGGTCTATTGAAAACCCATATCCATCCGTGGATCCTTATCCCTTTGTTTTTTGTAAGTCTGACCATTCGGCTTAGCTCTTCCGGCGAAGCCCTTAAAAAAAAGTCGGTTATTCCTGCATCGTGAAATTTATTGAATACGCTGTCCCACTGGGCATCGCTTTTTCGGGGATCGCCGTGACCCCATGTTGCAAATACGAATGGTTTAGTAACATTTACCTTTTCCCGTTTGATTTGTGTGAACGTGCCGCATGAAGTTAAAGTAATTAATGATATAAAGATCAACGCACGTAAAATATATTTTGCCATTTTAAAACCGCGCCTTTTATATGAAAAATTAAGAATGACCTGCTTTTTTAATAATAAGAAAAAACAGGACTACATTTAAAGATTTTATAAATACAGAATCAAGACCGGCTTCTTTTAATCCGCAGCCTGCAATTCAAAATTCAAAAAGATTTACAGATAACTCCCTTGATTTAGGAAATTTTAATACTTAAAATACACTCCAAATCAAAAATAATTCGTTAATTGGCAATTCTTCATTTAAATCTAGGGGTATATTTAATTTCCCGATGTAAAAATTTAATAATATTTAGATCTTCGATTGAGATTTAATTCTTGAACTTCGTACTTATCCGGAAAAATGAATTAATGAAAAAAATCTACTGCGGCCAAAGTCCTTTTATTTTCTTTTTGATCTTATTCGGTTTCTTGTGGACATCTTCCGTTCTTTGTCAGGTGCAAAAAAAAGGAACTTTAAGAGGAATAGTAACGGACTCCACCACCGGTGAAGTTCTTCCTTTCGGAAACGTGCTTATCCAGGAACTAAACACCGGCGCCTCGACGGACGCCAGAGGATATTTTTTCATCCCCGCCATACCTTCAGGCCGCATATATACACTCGTAATTTCATACGTGGGATACGTAACCAAACGCGAAAGAGTTCATATAAGTTCCAATAAAATAACCGATATAAATGTCAAACTGGCGCCCACAAGCATTATGATGCAGCCGATAGAGAAGATCGGAAAAAGGACGGAATCAAAAAACGAGACAGATTTAGGTCTTCAACGATTATCAATTCACAGCATAGAAATGCTTCCTCACGGCGTGGAGGCCGATTTATTCAGATCGCTTAGGTATGTTCCGGGAGTTCAGTCTACGGGAGATGTTTCCGCAAGGTATTACGTGAGGGGGAGTCCGAGCAACGAAAACCTGGTACTTTTAAACGGCATAACTATTTATAATCCTTTCCATGCTTTCGGCATATTCAGCGTAGTGGACCCGGATATGATCAACAGTGTTGAATTCTATAAAGGCGGATTTCCGCCGGAGTACGGCGGCAGGCTGTCATCAGTTCTGAACATCGTTACAAAAGACGGAAATAAAAACCGGCTGAGCGCAAAGGCCAGCTCCAGTTTTATTACCGGCAAAGCTTTGTTCGAGGGGCCGATTCCTTACGGATCTTTTATAATGACGGCGAGAAAAAGTTATTCTACTACCATATTAAGAAAGTTCCTGAACAACGAAGATGCTCCCATAAATTTTTACGACGCCTCGTTCAAATTAAATTACGCAAACCCCAACTTTCTGAAGGGATCGAAATTTATAATCGACGGGTTTTTCAGCGGAGACAATCTCAGCAACAGCAGTCCGTTCCTCGAAGATATGAAATGGTCCAACAACTTATTGGGCATGAGATGGTTCCAGGTTACCGACTCACCGTTGTTTTACGAGATGGACCTGTCCATGAGCAGTTTCGACGGCCAGGTTATTCCGAAGCTGAGCAGCGCTAAACCGAAAACCAACGACGTCATGGATATTACATACGCTACAAAGTTTACATACATATACGATTCGAAAGACGAGCTTCACGCCGGCTTCGAGATTAAAAATATAGATACGAAGTTATTGCTCGAAAATTCGCTGGGAGCAACTTCGGATATCGGCTCCCACGGCACCAACATAAGCATTTATGCTTATTATAAATTTTTACGGTTTCAAAATTTCGGCGCGAGCGCCGGAACGAGATACGTCCTCACCGGGTTATCGCAATCGAACGAAAGTTCGTTTATCTTCGACCCGTATTTAAATTTAACTTATAACCTTTCTTCCCTGATTACTTTAAAGGCTGCGTGGGGAATTTACGATCAGCAGTTAACGACGCTTTCCGACGAGAACGAAGTTATTTCTCTTTTCGAACCGTGGGTCATTACTCCGAGCTACCTTAAGCCGGCGACGACAATTATGTATTCGGGCGGCGGAAACATAAATTTTACCGACTTCCTCTCGTTCAACGTGCAGGGTTATTACAAGTTCCTGCATAACATACCTACTTTAAACGATAATAAAATTCTGGATTCGGACCCCGATCTTCTGGCCGCCAGCGGCGAATCCTACGGTTGGGAATTTCAGCTTAAATATGCAAAGGAACCGCTGAACGTTACGGCTAACTATACTTTAAGCTGGGCTTATAAGGATCTTAACGGATGGATCTATTATCCGCGGTACGATGTCAGGAATTCATTCAACATTATTCTGGATTATAATTTCGGCGCCGGGTGGCGTGCAAGCGCCGTATGGGTTTTTAATTCGGGTCTGCCGTTCACCCAAAGCATGGGGTATTACGACAAATTTTATTTCCAGGACCTTAACGGCTATTGGCCGGTTTACGAAAGCTATCAGCCGTACGGAATTTTGGCGGATAAAGATCTCGCGCGACTGCCCGATTACCACAGGCTGGATTTAAGCGTAAGCAAATATTTTGAAATTTCTCCTCTGAAATTCGACGTTGACGTTAGCGTGATTAATGTTTACAACAGGAAAAACATCTTCTACTTTAAGCGCGATACCGGTGAAATAGTGTATATGCTGCCGTTTTTACCCACGGCAACGCTGAAGATCGAGTTATGAAGAAATTCTTAATTATATTATCAACAATTATTTCAGCATCACTGTTTTATGCATGCCACAATACGTTCGAACCGAATGCTCAGTTCAGAGAGAGATACGACTTAACCGGGATAATGAGAAACGATACTTCGCTGCAGATTGTTACGCTCACCGGGAGTTACGTGCCGGGAGACCAATATAACCCGCTCACGAATACGCAGGACCCGGCGGTTATAGGAGCCCAGGTGAATTTAATATACAAGGACAAGGTTTATCCGATGAGAGATACTACTATTGTTAGACAAGACACCTCGCGTTACAGGGATTCGGTACATTGTTATTATGTTAATAATTTAAAGCCGCTGGAGAACGAATACGTGGATATTGAAGCTGTGACTCCTAAAGGGTTTTTACTGCAGTCAAGTACACAACTTCCGGAAGTTGATCCTGCAGGTTTCTTCAATAAAAACAGCGACATATTGGTACCGTCGGCGGATACCAATAAAAATACGATTACGGTAGAATGGACATCTATACCGAATACGATTTATTCGCCCAGAGTCTATATTGAATATTATGTTAAGAATTCCTCGGTGAAACACGAATGGCCGGTGCCTCTGTATTACTATACCCAAAACGGCAAGCAGGTACCTTTTTACGCTCAGAAAACCTACGTCAACTTTGTAGATATCAGCATGAAGACAATAAAGCAGGCTCTTTTTGAAATTCCTCAGGGAGATTATATAAAGAACTATTCCATTGCGAGTTTTAATGTTGAAGTAACGGTATTCGATCCCTATCTATCCAAATATTATTTGTCGTTGCAAACCGGCTTGGACGAGTATACCGTTAAACTTGATGCGCCTGATTTTTCCAATGTTCAGGGAGGTTTCGGAATATTTTGTTCTTACGCAAAAACCGAATACCATATTAGATTTGTCCCGGATTATATAAGATCGCTGGGATTTTAATATTTAATTATGAAAAGAAAGGTGAAATATCTGATTGCGGCAGGGTATCTAATTACGGATTTATTTGCGGGAGTAATTTTTTATTCGTGCAACAGGCAGGTCTCGGTAACTCCGCCTGACGCGCTGCCGCCGACCGGAATGATTTTTGTCAATTCCGATCCGGAAGGATTCGAAATTTATCTTAACGGCAAACCGAAAAGAAGAGCAACTCCCGACAGCATCAAATGGCTGCAAACCGGAACGTACGCGGTTACATTGAAAAAGGATTTGTTTGACGACTCTACTATAACCGTTAAAGCCGTTGAAGGCCGGAGGGTAAATGTTTTTATAGACTTTGCGCATTCCGGTTCGATGCAGGGCAGCATTTACTGCGACAGCAATCCCGAAAAAGCAGATATATTTGTGAACGATTCGAGTACCGGCAGACATACCCCTGCAACTATTTACGGACTTGTACCAGGCGTTTACAATGTAAGCCTGCGCCTGCAAAATCACGGGGATTACGTCGATACGGTTACGGTAAGCAGCAGATCCGTTTCCCAGGTTTATGCTTTTCTCATAGATACAACGATATGGCGCGATTTCACAACGAGCAATTCGTCGCTTCGAACTAATGATTTTACATGTATAAACGTAGATAAAAACGACGTTGTCTGGGCGGGAACCGACGGATACGGCGTCATAAGCTGGGACGGAAGCGTGATAGGGGGGCAAAATTTGTTTACATGGCTGCCCAATAAATCCGTCACCTGTATCGCAGTCGACCCCGATAATAAAAAGTTTGTCGGTACTAAAGCCGGCATATTAACATATGACGGCGTCAACATAGCGGCGTCCGGCGAAAATACGGAGGGAAACCCCGCAACCTATATCGAATCCGCATGCTTCGATAAAACCGGCGCATTGTATATAGGTTCAAAAGCAGGGTTGACTAAGCAGTACTTCGCGAACAATAGAAATTATTTTTACTCATATCCGGATTCCGTAATCCCGGACCCGATAATTTCGGCAATCTTATGCGACGCCGAAAATAATGTCTGGGTGGGAATGAACAGCATGGGCGTCGTTGAAGTGAGAACCGACGGGACGTGGGATTGGACAAGAAAGGAAAACAGCCCCATTATCAGCGATAATGTCCGCGCTATTGCGGAATCGCCGACCGGAGAAATATGGGTCGGGTTCGCATCCAACGTGGTGTACGGCGGAGGACTTTCATATTATAACGGCGTCAATTGGCAGAATGTTAATTTTATACCGAGTACAAGTCAGACTAATGAAATACATATAGATAAGAATAATACCAAATGGGTTGCAACCGATCAGGGATTGGTAAAATTTAATTCGGGCGCCGATGTTACGATTTTTAATAAACAAAATACCGGACTAAATATTAATGATGTTACCGGTGTCGCGGAGGATTCAAAGGGTAATATATGGATCTCCACGTACGGGGGAGGCTTGGTTGAATATAAAGGTAATCACTAAAGCACGGAAATGTTAATCGGAGCGCTTAACGAAATAAAAAAATATCTTAATAATAATTTATGAAAAGAACGGCCGTCATATTGTCCTTGGTAATTTCCGCATTATTATTTTATGCGTGTAATAATGCTTTCGAACCTAACGCTCCGTTCAGGGCAAGATACATCTTAACGGGAATTATGAGAAGCGATACGTCGCTGCAGGTTGTTACAATATCTAAAAGCTACATACCAGGCGATAAATTCAACCCTTTAACTAACACCGTAGACCCGGCGGTTATAGGGGCGCAGGTAAACTTATATTACAGGGATACTCTTTATCCAATGAGGGATACTACAATCGTTAGGCAAGACACCTCGCGTTACAAAGATTCGGTCCATTGTTATTACGTTAAAAATTTAAAGCCGGAGCAGAACGAGTATTTGGATATCCAGGCGGTAATGCCTAACGGGATTTTACTTAAGTCGAGCACACAACTGCCCGAAGCAGACCCCGGCAGCTTCTTCAATCAATTCGACGATAAATCGGTGCCGCCTCCTGATCCCGGAAAAGATTATGTTACGGTGGAATGGGCATCGATGCCCGGTATAATATATGTCCCGAAAATTTATATAATATATTACGTTAAAAACTCTTCGGTAAAAAAAGAATGGCCCGTCCCGTTGTATTACGATACGGAAAACGGCAAGCAGGTGCCTATTTATCCCCGGGAAACCAGAATAAATTTCGTAAATATAAGCATGGCAACAATAACGCAGGCGCTGAACGAAATACCGCAGGGCGATTATAAAAAGAATTATTCCATAGGCGGCTTTGACGTTGAAGTAACGGTATACGATCAGTATCTTTCCAGGTATTATTTATCGCTGCAAACAGGCGCCGATTCTTATACGGTTAAATTGGACGCGCCCGATTTTTCAAATGTCGACGGAGGTTACGGCATATTCTGTTCGTATTCAAAGACCGACTATCAAATAAGATTTACGTACCAATATTTGCAATCTCAGGGGTTTGAATAATTTATTATGTCGACGAATAAAAAATATATTATTTCAATAGGTTATTTAATTGCGATTTTAATTGCGGGTATTACCGGTCCTTCATGCAACCGCCAGGTATCCGTAACGCCGCCCGATGCTCCCCCGCCGAACGGAATTATTTTTATAAATTCCGATCCGAAGGGATTTCAAATTTACCTGGACGGTAAACCCCAAAGAAGATTAACGCCCGACAGCCTTAAATGGCTGCAGACGGGTGTGTACACAGTTACATTGAAAAAAGATTTATTTAACGATTCCACTTTTACGGTTAATGCCGTTGAAGACAAGAAGGTAAATGTTTTTATAGACTTTGCGCATTCCGGGGCAATGCTGGGAAGCATTTCCTGCAACAGCAATCCCCAAGGCGCCGAGATTTTTGTAAACGATTCTAGTACCGGCAGTAAAACTCCCGCGTCCATCTACGGTCTGCTGCCGGGTACGTACACCGTTAAATTGCAATTGTCCAACCATAGGGACTACCTTGACACGGTTACGGTAAGAAGCAGGGCCTTTTCCAAAGTTTATGCGTTCCTTATCGATACAACAATCTGGCGCGATTTTACCACGGCAAATTCGCCCATTGAAACGAATAACCTTACCTGCGTGAAAGTCGATAAAAACGATGTCGTTTGGATGGGAACCGCCGGCTACGGTATTATAAGTTATGACGGCAATATCTGGGGAGGGAAAGAACTTTATTCTATGCTTGACGACAAGAATATTAATTGTATTGCGGTGGACAATAATAATGTGAAGCTGTTCGGAACGAATAAAGGGTTTTTATTTTATGACGGCGTCAATAAATTTCTGTACGGCTTTATGTCGTCCGGACTGCCGGATTTTTTTATAGAAGCCATAGGATGCGATAATTTGGGCAATTGGTATATCGGTACTAAAGGAGGATTGACGAGGTCATTCGAGTTATCCGGTACGAGATATTGGCAGGTATATCCCGATACCAACGTTCCGGATCCGGTAATTTCCTGCATATTGTGCGACAGCAAGAATAATGCGTGGATCGGTTTGAACAGCAAAGGGCTGGTCGAGAAAAAAGCCGGCGGCGGCTGGGATTGGACAACCCATAATAACAGTCATATAATCAGCGATAATGTAAGAGCACTGGCTGAATCACCGAACGGAGAAATATGGGTAGGATTCGCGGCCAACGTAATTTACGGCGGAGGACTATCGTATTATAACGGCATAACGTGGCAGAATTTAACCCCAATACCGGCAACAAGTCAGACTAACGCAATTTATATAGATAAAAATAATACGAAGTGGGTAGCGACCGACCAGGGTTTGGTTAGATTTACTACCGGTTCCGACGCTACGCTATTTAATTATAATAATACCGGTGTGCATATTGACGATGCGACTGGAGTGGCATCCGATTCAAAAGGCAACTTGTGGATATCCACATACGGAGGAGGTTTAATCGAATACCTGGGGAACCGTTAAATACAAATTCATCCTTTTCATCGAAAGGATTACTTTTGTCCGGGGTAAGCGTAGTTTATCATCCATTGAATTCCGAACTTGTCCGTCAACATTCCGAAATAATCGCCCCACACGGCATCGGCATTGTCACCTTTCCGCCTTTGGATAGGCCGTTAAATAATTTTTCGGCTTCTTCCTTTTTTAAAATCTTCTTTTACTCTAAATTTTGTAATCCGGGAAATCAGGCTAAGAGGAATTTTTTTATCGAGAGGGAACCTGATTGTCCCTTTTGACGTTTCGTATTTTATTAATTCCTTTTCGAACTCCTTAACGCCGGATGCAGTGGGGAAAAACCCTATATGATCTTTAAACGCCGCAAACCATACAATGATCCCGTTTAACTTAAACGCCGGCATCTTATAGCTGATTACTTCCTTCGCGCCCGGCGCTGCTTTCTTTACGGCACTTCTAATTTGTTCCAGCATATCCCGGATCTCTTCCGGAAACTTGCCGATATACTCGTCTATTTCCGAAGTTCTCTTAATTGACGGTTTCATAAGTCATTCCTACTTTTTCAGATAATGCGCGGCGATAACTCCCGATTCCAGAGTTTTTGTCTCTAATAATTTCAAGTTTACCTTTTTATCGAGTCCCTCGAACAACTGCTTCCCTTTACCTACAAATACCGGATGAAATAAAAACCAGTACTCGTCGATCAAATCCTTTTCCGCCAGGGCGGAAGCTATGCTCAGACTGCCGGCGGAGATTTTCTTACCGTCTCCGGAAGGCGACTGCTTTAACCTCCGCACTTCTTCGATCATATTGCCTTTGAATAACCTGGTATTGCTCCAGTTTACTTCTTTCAAAGTTTTTGAAAATACAACCTTCGGAACGGCGTTATATATATTCGCGAAACGGATCTCGCTTTTTGTGCTTCCGGGATCTTCCGCCGCGTGAGGCCAGAAATCGGCCATCAGTTCGTACGTTTTACGGCCCATCAAAACAACGTCGACATCTTCCAGCAAGTCCGCAAAAAAGTCGTGCAGCTGGTTGTCCGCACTCATTACGGTATGATCGGCAAAGCCGTCGATTGTTATATTCATCCCATAGATTATTTTTCTCATTTTTAAACCTTCTTTCTGAAAGGAATAAATTCGC
>JBJKOY010000611.1:0-2871 GCA_046706945.1 Ignavibacteriaceae bacterium
TTGTCGCCCGCAAAGGTGTAGGGTTTAAGTCCCTTGAATGCCGTAGCCGGCGCATAAAAGCCCATTGCCGAAACCGGGGAAAGTATCTGCTGTATACCGTAATTCCCCCGGATATATTCGGCTTCAAGGTTGATCTGAAGATACGGCGAAAGGAAGAGTTCTCGGTAAAGCGTGTTCATTCTTAGCTGGCCGGCGAATAAAAATTTTACATAATTATAATCGCTCTTCAGCACGGGTTTTGAGAAATCAGCGACTGCCGTTAAACCGTTTGAGGGCAGTATCTGTACCGCTAGGGGCGATTGGCCCAGATTCAGAGAAAGCCTGATTTTCCTGTCGAACCCTTCGTTAATATGCGGATTTATCCTGACTACTCTCCCGGGATTTATAATACTTAAATACCGGTTCTCATTCAAAGAAGATTCTTTCTCCGAAATAAAATCCAGGCCGGCCGAAAAATCGCGGTCAGGACTTTCTGATATTCCTGCCCTGAAGCCGGACGCAAGATAATAATTAAAATAGTCTTCGTAGCCGAATAATATCGATGCGGAATTAATTAATCTTGAATACGGATTAAACGACTGCCATTCGCGAATTTTATAATATAATTCAAAATCGATCGCCGATAAGAAAAATTTATGAAACCTGTAGCCGGCGGAAAACGAGCCGACGCCTTTTTTAATCCCGGAAGAATACGCGGCAAAATTATCGGTATAAAATTTACCTCCGGGCAAAACGGATTTATATCTTGCGCCGAAAGTAATCTTCCCGGCCCTGTTGTTATCGATGTATATATAATTAAATACGAATTCCGAAATCTTACCGAATGTACTTTTACCGGAACCGCTGCCGCCGTCCGAATTTTTAGGCACCAGACCCGATAACGCGCCGGTAATTTTAAAACTCTTTTCCAGCGTCATAGTGGTGTCTATGGTCGCAAAGGCTTTTGTTTCCGCTGAGGTCAGGGGCACGGGACGCAAAGTTTTCATTTCCTCGGCCGAGATTTCTTTGGGAGGAATTTTCTTTTCGGAAGTATCGGCTACAAACCCGCCGTAACTCGACTTAACGGCATTTTTAACCGAATCAGGCAGCTGCTGATTTATTTTATATTCTGTAACGCTGTTTACTTCATGCAAAGAGAAAGGAGCGATGCCTATTAATCCCCCGAAGCTAAAGCTCAGCGAGGCATTCATCTCAAAGTAATACGGCAGACGGTACCCGCCGTAATTTGCAAGTGCTTGATTGAAGCTTATTTTTAAGTCGTGGACGTAGGGAAATCTCACCCCTTTGCTTGCTTTCAGATCAACTTTTACGATTGTATAATTTTCGCCTTCGATATCTATTGTGCCTTCCAGAAGGGGCTGAATAGAAGAGCGGGGAATAACCTTTATCTCATAAACAGGAGCTCCGGTCGTTTTAATAATATTAAGAAGTTTATAATCGTAATAATCGAACGCATTGTCCGCGATCGGCAGATAAACCGTATTCATCAGAAGCTTAAGCGTGTCTTCCGAAAAATCCGGCAGGTGTTTATCGGTAAGATCAGCTGCAAGATTTAAGTTCGGCAGTTTTTTTTGATTCACCGTCCGGTGGGTTTCAAGTATAAATTCCTTTGCTTTTTCGTCTTTTTGTTTGAATCCTTTTATAATCATTTCCTGGACCAGCGCAATTTCGCCTTCGGATTTTATCACGTTCTTCAGGTACGAATGATATACGTAGTTATTCAGTCCTCTTTTATTGATGCGCTTTCTCTTTATTGCTTCCCTGATAATCCGGTAAGCGGGATCCTCGCCGGTAACCAATACTTCCGGGAGAAGGACCGGCTGTTTTACCAATTGCAATAATAGACTTTTATTTCCCCGTACAAATATTTCCACCGTATCGGTCCTGTAGCCCACATAGCGGGTAATCAGGCGGTACCCGCCTTTGCCGAGCTTGAATATAAATTCTCCGTCGCGGTTCGATACTGCGCCCGAATTGGTTCCGCCCAGCAGGATTGAAGCATAAGGAAGCGGTTCGTTAGTGGCCGAATCGACGACGGTGCCTTTTACGTTCCAGCTTTGGGCGAAGACTATGCCGGACAGAAATAGAAATATCAGTGCAATTTGTTTCATTTCCCCGTCAGCTTTTTCCCCGAATCTTTCAACTATTGACGGGTAAAGTACGTAAATTGTTACAATATATGAACGGAATAGATTTGTTGCGATAAAATTCCGGGCCTTGAGGTCTATAAAATCAAGTTTCGAGAATCAAATTCCGTTGAAACTTCTCCGTACTCCCGTCACAAATACATCTAAAAATCCTTAAAAAATGTGAATCCTTTTGATTTTTTTTGTATCGAATAATCATAAAATGGGTTTTAATAGCGCAGATATGCGCGGCGGTATAACCAGGTGGAACTTCTGAAATAATGTTATGTAATAACTGGAGATTTAACAATGACTTTCGTATATATAATTCTAAGTATTGTTGCTTTGTTTGTAGGCTTGCAGTTTTATATGATATTTTCCGCAAAGCGTGCGAGAGGCAAAAAAATATCCGGACTGCAGGGAAACTTAAAATCGCTTGAAAAGAACGGATCGAAAGGTATGGTATATTTTTTCAGTCCTTCCTGCAGAGCCTGTACAATGCAGACGCCGGTAATTAAATCGCTTCAGAGAAAATATAAGAATGTCTTCGACGTCGATATTTCAAAAGATTTTCAAACGGCCAGGCTGTTCGGTATAAAGGCGACGCCGACGACGGTTGCGATAAAAAACGGAATTATCGACGACGTGTTCGTAGGAGTAAAACAGCAGCAGGTTTTGGAAAATTATTTAAATAGGAGATAGCAAAGAATGCAATACGGGAACACAAAAAAGGTAGAAATGCCTT
>JBJKOY010000612.1:0-2624 GCA_046706945.1 Ignavibacteriaceae bacterium
CAAGTAAGAATAGGCCCGAAAATCTTTTGGACATTAAAGAGACTCCCTTAAAAGATGCATGACATTATAAAATTGAATTAAAAAATTGGTAAAATGATTCTTAAAATCAAGGCTAATTTTCTTAATTGACGAAGTTATTCCGTAAAATAATTAATATTTACGATTTGTCCTTATTTGGCTTTACCTTGGTTCGCCACAGCCTGCGCTTTTTTCGCTATGTCTTCCGGATTTCCCAGGTAATAGTGCTTTAATGATTTCAGGTTTTCGTCTAGTTCGTATACCAGCGGCGTGCCGGTCGGTATATTTAGCCCTACGATGTCATTATCGGATACATTGTCCAGATATTTTACCAACGCCCTCAGGCTGTTTCCGTGGGCTGCAATTATAACTCTCTTGCCTTCCTTGACGCAGGGAGCAATTGTCTTTTCCCAGTAAGGAACAAACCTTGCAACCGTGTCTTTCAGGCATTCTGTCAAAGGCAGTTCGGATTTTGTAAGGTCTTTGTACCTCGGATCATTTCCCGGATACCTATTGTCCGTTGTTTCCAGGGCCGGCGGCTGAGTATCGTAGCTTCTTCTCCAAATATGCACCTGTTCGTCGCCGTATTTTGCGGCGGTTTCCGCTTTGTTTAATCCCTGCAGTGCTCCGTAGTGCCTCTCGTTAAGCCGCCATGAACGCTCAACGGGTATCCACATCAGATCGAGTTCGTCGAGTGTAAGCCAGAGAGTTCTTATAGCTCTTTTTAAAACGGAAGTAAAAGCCAAATCAAAAGCGTAACCCTCTTCTTTTAAGATTATTCCCGCATTCTTTGCTTCTTTTATCCCCTGCTCGGATAAATCCACATCGGTCCATCCGGTAAACCGGTTCTCTTTATTCCATTTACTTTCACCGTGTCTCAATAATACTACTTTGTGTTTCATTAATTAACTCCATTGTTTTTGTTTTGAACATGATGTTAAAAGTTACCTACAAAAATAGTTAATGGAGCCGCCTAAAACAAAAACAAACCGGGCAATATTTCGGCTCCGGGTGCTGTAAATTTTGAAACTTTGGAATCGAAAAAAATTATGGAAAACCGGATTGGGAATTTTAATCGTAAAAAGTAAAAGTTAAGATTAATAAAATTGCGTTTGTATAGTTAATAACCTCACCCTTTGTCCCTCTCCTTGGTAAGGAGAGGGAGACTGAGTTTATAAAGCAGAACGAAGTTTAATAAAGCAAATAAGAATCCGCGAAAACCTATCTGCCCGGCCGGAATTGTTTACATACAGGCCTTCCGGGCGGGCGACTTACAAGTTCCGTTTTATCCTTCCCGTATGCGGGGATAAGCGATGTCCGCAATCTTTCGGTCGGCGGGTTTATTAATTTAATTAAAAATTTTATATTAGCGTATCTTCCGAATAGTCATAATCATAACGTCAAAATTAAAAGGGGAAAAAATGAAAAATTATTTAACCGTATTTATTATTTTAATATCTTTAAGCAACGGTCTTCCTCAGGTGCATTCCGACACCCTGGTTTCCAAGGCGTTTCAAAACGCGGAGAAAGGAATTATCTGGATGCTTTCGAATATCCCGGAAAACAAAACGCGATTCGGTCACGACTTAATATCCGACGACAGGCTGATATCTACCGTCAGGCTGGATGTTGAAATAAACGGCGTAAAAATAGAATCCAGCGGATTTGAAAATACTACCGAGGTAAACATAAGAATATACAGATCCGTTGAAAGTTTGACGAAGGACGGGTACCTGAAAAATAAAAAGTTAAAACTGCCGGGAGAAGAATAATCTCATTCTCCCGGGATGAAGCTTTAATTAAGTGCCGGGCGTTCGGCATCGTCGGCGAAATTAGAAGCAAGAGCCGAAACCTGCTGTTCGTTTCCCAGCAGGTTCCTTAAGGTCATTTTGCCGAGAACGCTGTCGAGAAGCGACTGGATGGTACGCCAAAGGGATCTTAGAGAACAGTCAATCGTATGGGTACAAATCATTTCCGTTCCGGAATGATCGCTGCAGAAACCGTCCTCATACAGCCTGCCTCCGAGGATTGCAAGTACTTCGCCGATTACTATATCGTCGGGAGAGCGGGCCAGTTTATACCCGCCTGTCTGCCCCCTGGTACTTTCTATAAATCCTCCCATACGCAGAGCACGAAGTATTTTTCCCACGTTAGCAGTCGACAAACCCTCCAACTGGCTTATTTCCGGAATAGTCAAGCCTGTCGGCGATTTGGATTGTCCGATTCGCAATAAGCATCTTAAACCGTATTCTTCCTGAGAACTGAATTTCATTTTATAACTTATCCTTTAAATATAGGAATCTTGGATCCGCATTGTTTTGCATATATTACCTGGGAATATTTTTCATGGCTTATAGACGGACCTTCGGCCGAACACAGTTCGTCAAAGACTTCCGTCAATTCTTCCGCGATTTGCTCCGCTCTCCTTCCTTCTATTTCGTACCTCTGCATGAAGTAAATAAGCGAACCGTCCTTGAACAACGCAACGCTCGGAGAGGAGGGGGGATAATTTTCGCCGATATAATATCGAATTTTATCGACCGCATCGCGCTCCTGGCCGGCAAAGCCGGTATATAGTTTGTCCGGTATTTTCGAATGCTGCAATG
>JBJKOY010000613.1:0-1798 GCA_046706945.1 Ignavibacteriaceae bacterium
ATACTAAATGCCCCTCCGACGCACTTTGACGTTTTTAACGACACGACCTTTGATATCGACAGAAGTTACAACGAACAGAAAAGCGATTTTTATTCCAGCTACTACACTTCTTCGGCAAGTGAAATAAACGTAGAAACCGAAACGCACAGCAGCTGGGCGGTAGGCACGGAAGTAAGCGGAGGATTTCATATCCCTTTGGTAAATGTCGGCGTGAAAATTAAAATCAAAGGGGAATACGGTAAGGATTTTTCGAAACAGAAATTTAATTCTCATACTTATAAAGTAAGCCAGAACATTACGGCCAGCAACGACGATTACATATATGCGACGATATCCGATTACGACGTCTGGGAATACCCGATAATTGTAAACGATACTGTTACGGGTTATACTCTTGTCGCTTCGCCTGTTATCACTCAAAACGCATGGTTCCCAAGTAAAAGTCCGCAGGGCGAAGATTATATACCCGACCATGAAGTAGGGAATATCCTTTCGTATAACGAAATAGCCCAGCCGAGCGATAATTCGGCTTTTCAAGAAGCGGTCAAATGGAATACTTCCGACGAAATAACCTTAGACGGATCGCCCAATTTCAGCTACGACTGGTCGCTGGAAAATCAAAATCAAACGGAGGTTACAACTACAAATTCAAACCACTGGAGCATCAGCGGTTCTGCTTCGTTCAATGTGCCTTTTAAGATAATTCCTAATTTTAAAATCAGCGGGAATTATTCGAATGAATCGCTGTCGACGGTTACTAATACTGCAACATATACAAAAGGATTGGATGTACATTTGGGTCCGATTGATCTGGGAATAGGAGAGACTTATTATTCCGTTACTCCCTATTCGTATTGGGCAAAGGACGGCGCACTAGTACTTGATTATGCCGTCAACCCCCAGCCTTCCGGTATCAATGTGCCCGAAACATGGTGGCAGCAGAGATACGGCCATAAGTCGGATCCCGCTTTAATTCTTCCCTGGCGACTGGATAACTACAAAGGCTACAACGAGCCTGCCGATAAGCTCCAGCAGACTAAGGAATTGATATTCAATCCTCCGGACCCGCAGCCGGGCGATACCATTAATATTCAAGCCAGAGTGCATAACTTCAGCCTGGTAAATACGCCCGGACCGGTTGAAGCAAGGTTTTATATGGGTGATCCTTCCAACGGAGGGACATTAATTCAAAGCATAGACGGAGCGACCACGTTCAGTACGGGCGATTTTATCCCGGCCAGGGGGAGCAAAATTATAAATCTTAACTGGAAATTACCGTCGAACGCTCCTTTAGATCCTAGAATTTATATAGTGCTCAATCCTGACAATAAGATAGATGAAATACACAAAAGCAATGATATAGGCTGGAAAGTATTAAATTATAACGGCGGAACAACGGCCGTAGAAAATCAAAAAGCCGCGGTCGAAACGTTTAAGCTGAGTCAAAATTATCCGAATCCGTTTAATCCGACTACTACAATAGAATATTCAATCCCGAGGTCAGAGTTCGTTACAATAAAAGTGTACGACATTCTCGGAAGTGAAGTAAAAACTTTAGTTGACGGACAGACAGCGGCTGGATCTTACCGGGTTAATTTCAACGGCTCCGGTCTGGCAAGCGGCGTCTACTTCTACCGGATAAAGGCGGGAAGTTATGTAGAGACAAAGAAGCTTATGCTTCTGAAATGATAATTAAATTGTTGAATTGTTTAATTGCTTAATTGATTCGAGCCGGACTAGGAATTTAGGATATTGAAAACATGGCTGCATGAGTGCATGTAATTGTTAATGTGGTTTT
>JBJKOY010000614.1:0-4473 GCA_046706945.1 Ignavibacteriaceae bacterium
ATGGGGAAAATACGGGTTTGTAGATGCATTTAATCTGACCGCAAATTGGTTTGATACGGAAGATCTCGGGATTGATGAAGGTCCTCTCGTTTTAATGCTGGAAAATTATAGATCAGGATTAATTTGGAAATATATGATGAGAGACCCCGTTATAAAGAGAGGTTTGAAAAGACTTGGCTTCGAAAAAACCGATTAATCCTGAAATAGCAGACTGGATACTCTCCCTATGAATTGTTTAAATTACGGCACTGTTTTGCATGAGGCTGCGGAACTACGACGGAGATGTTATTTTTACTTTTTTATTACGGATTATGGAAATATTGTCCTTTATACCGGCATTTATAATTTTAGCTTTTAATTTATCATTCGCTCAGAACGCAGGGCAGGATAACCGCATTGTCGCAAAAGCCGGGAGTTACAAAATTACCGCGGAAGAATTTAAAGACAGACTTGAGTTCAGCCCTCACCCCCGCTCTACAGGAGCGCTCGACACCGCTCTGGTTAAAAAGGAATTTCTTTATACTTTAATAGCCGAAAAACTTCTTGCGCGTTAGGCCGAGTCGCTTAAACTGGATACGGCGCGGGATGTGTCGGGACAGTTAAACCACCTGGAGAATCTCTATATAAGAGATGCTTTATATAAAAAGGAAGTGTCGGATAAAATAAAAATCACTCCCGCGGAAATGGCTGAAGCAAAAAAACGGTCTACGGAAATTCTGCTTGTAAAATATTTGTACTCCGCAGACGTTATAAAAATAGCTACTATATTTTCTGAACTTAAGAAAGGAGCAAGGCTGGATTCTTTGCTTGCAGGCCGGCCTGAAGCCGCCGGGCAAAAGACTCCGGGAAAGGTCACTTACGGTTCTCTCGACGGTTTTGTTGAAGATTCGCTGTATCATTTAAAACCCGGGCAATTTACCGCACCCATTTACGCCGGCAGCCGGTGGTACATATTTAAATTGTACGGGATACGGAGAAAGCCGTATTTCAATACGCCGGACAACCTTGTTAAAATAAAGAGGATCGTCGAAAGGAATAAATCGAGCTCTTTGGAGAAAAAATACTTAAGGGATTTCCTCGGTAAATTCAATATAAACGTAGATAGACGATTATTTACCCTAACAGCGGAAACGGTAAAAAAATATTTATCCGCAAAAAAGATCCGCGTTGAGAAAGAAGGCGATCCTAAATTTTTATACCTGCTTGCAGGGGATATAAATTCAATTGAGGACTCTCTGGGAAGCAGGGCGTTGAATTCGGTTTTTATAAAATTTAAAACAAATCCGGAAACACTCAGGCAATTTCTGGAACAGCTAAAGTATCTGAATTTTAAAATTGAACCGCGAAATATAAATGCCGTCGGAAATGTCTTAGACGGAACGGTTAAGAATTATCTGGATAGCCAGCTCTTAACGAGGGAGGGTTATAAACTGGGGTTGGAAAAAACTGCCAGAGTTAAAAGAGATATAAGCGTTTGGAAAACCTATTTCCTGGCGCAGAAACTTGAAAAGGAAATTTACGATTCTATAAACATAAGCGATGAGGAAGCGTACGAATTTTTTGCAAAGAACCGCGATGTAATATTCAAACCCGAAGAAGTCGATCTCGAAGAAATAATTGCGGACAACCTGGATGCGGTTTCGGAAGCTCTGGATAATATTGAAAAGGGGATGCCCTTTGTCGAGGCGGCCGAAAAATACTGCAGCGTTGATTCGTTAAAACGGCGGGGCGGCCGGCTCGGGTATCTGCCGGTCAACAAGCTCGGGAAAATAGGGGAGACTGTTCTCAAGATGAAAAAAGGAGAAATCCGCGGTCCAATGAAAGTAGAAAGAGGTTATGCATTAATTAAACTGATCGATACAAGGAAAGCGGATACGCCCCGCGATACTTCTTTTGCAAGAAATAAAGACGAGATAATGGAAGTGATTAAGAGAATCCGGCTGGAACAAAAATTAAAAGATTATACGGCAAATCTTGCCGTTAAATACGGCGTTGATATAAACTGGAACGTTTTTAATTCCGTTCCTGTGTTGAGGATAAACAACGTAACGGTTAAAATGATCGGCTTCGGCGGAAGAATACTTGCATTTCCCTATTCGCCGCTGTTTGCCGGATGGTATGATGTCTACTTAAATAAAGAAAAAACATTAGTACAAAAAAATTGAGCATAATTCGATGAGACATATATTAATAAAATTTACTTTCTTTATTATTCTTCTCTGCATTGCGGGTTCTTCGTTTGCCCAGGATATTTCAATTGAAAAAAAAGTCGACAGCCTGCTGGCAAAGATGACGCTGCAGGAGAAGATCGGTCAGCTGGTCAGAAAAACAGATCTTAACGATAAGACCGGAGAATTAATTAAAGAAGGAAAAATCGGCGAAATGGGAGACAGAGGCCGGTTGATAAGAGACAGCCTTCAGAATATTGCCGTTACGCAGTCGCGTCTTCATATTCCTCTTGCATTTGCAGCCGATGTAATTCACGGGTATCACACTGAGTTTCCGGTTCCGCTCGCACAGTCGTGCAGCTGGGATCCGGCGCTTGCCGAAAAGGCGGCGAGAATAGCCGCGCTCGAAGCGGCTTCGGACGGCGTAAACTGGACCTTTGCCCCCATGGTGGACATTGCCCGCGATCCGAGGTGGGGAAGAATTGTGGAAGGCGCGGGTGAAGATCCCTACCTGGGCAGCGTAATGGCGGCGGCTTATGTTAAAGGGTACCAGGGAAAAAGTTTGAGCGATAAAGGATCCATTGCAGCCACGGCAAAACATTACGTCGCTTACGGCGCGGCTCAGGCCGGAAGGGATTACAATACCGTTGATATTTCGGAAAGAACTCTGCGGGAAATTTATTTGCCTCCTTTTCACGCGGCGGTAAATGCCGGTGTCGCTTCGATTATGAGCGGCTTCGACGACCTGAACGGAGTTCCGGCATCTGCTAATTATTTTACCTTAACAAAAATCCTGAGGGATGAATGGAAATTCAAAGGGGTCGTGATAAGCGATTATAATTCGATAGGCGAGCTGGTTAACCAGGGAACAGCAAAAGATAAGGAAGACGCGGCAAGGGAAGGCATAACAGCCGGGGTCGATGTTGATTTGGCCGGAGATACTTTGACCGGTGACGTGTATTCTCCTTATCTCGAAACTCTTGTTGAGAAAAAT
This sequence comes from Ignavibacteriaceae bacterium, assembly GCA_046706945.1. GTDB lineage: Bacteria > Bacteroidota > Ignavibacteria > Ignavibacteriales > Ignavibacteriaceae > FEN-1297. Next base: position 3,163 of record JBJKOY010000614.1, read on the forward strand.
ATTATCCCGGAAAAACTGATCGACCGTTCGGCACGGAGAGTGCTGAGGCTTAAATTCAGACTCGGTTTGTTCAGTCACCCTTTTACGGATACAATGTTCTTCAAAAAGAATATGCCTCCGCAGAGCGAAAGAGACTCGGTGGCTTTAAGACTGGCGGAAGAATCCATCGTCCTTTTAAAAAACGGAAATAACCTGCTGCCTTTAAAAAAAGATATACATTCTATTGCCTTGATAGGTCCGCTCGCAGACGACAAAGAAGATCTGCTCGGTCCGTGGTCTGGGGAAGGAAGTCCGGAAAACGTTGTCCCGGTATTGCAGGGAATTAGAAATAAAATTCCGGGCGTAAAAATTAATTATGCAAAAGGGTGCGGCATTTTGGATTCAAGCCGTGCCGGATTTGAAAAAGCCATCAGCGCTGCTAAGGAATCGGATATCGTCGTCATGGTAATCGGGGAATCGAGAGACATGAGCGGAGAGGCAGCCAGCAGGACGAACATCGACGTACCGGGCATACAGGTAGACCTGGTGAAACAAATTTATAAAACCGGAGTACCGGTTGTCGTAGTCTTAATGAACGGCAGGCCGCTGACCATTGACTGGATCTCGGAACACATCCCGGCGGTTTTGGAAACATGGTACCTGGGAGATCAGGCCGGCAATGCAATCGCGAACGTTCTCTTCGGCGATTACAACCCTTCGGGTAAACTTACCGCAACTTTCCCGAGGTCCGTCGGGCAGATACCTATCTTCTACGATCATATGAATACGGGCAGGCCGCCTACGGATTTTAAATATACTTCGAAATACATCGACTCGCCCGTTACGCCGCTGTATCCTTTCGGATACGGACTGAGCTACACTACTTTTGAATACGACGGGATAAGAACCGACAAGGAAAAAATGCATGAGAACGGTTCGCTCACCGTATCGGTAAACGTTAAGAATACGGGCGCGGTCGCTGGAACGGAAATAGCCCAGTTATATATAAGAGATTTGGTTGCCAGCGTTACGCGCCCGGTTAAAGAGTTAAAGGGTTTTAAAAGAGTGTCCCTTAAACCCGGGGAGTCGAAGAGAGTGGAATTTAAAATAACTCCGGACATGCTGAAGTTTTACGGCATAGGTATGAAGAGAATTATCGAACCGGGGAAGTTCAACGTGATGGCCGGAGGCAGTTCAGACAGTGTAATTACGACGTCGTTTGAATTAATTAAATGATACGGGGTATTCATTAAAATAAACTAATAAGGTCTGTTTCATTGGACAACATTTTGCTACTAAGGTAAAAAATAAAAAAGGCCGTTGGTATATATC
>JBJKOY010000615.1:0-8490 GCA_046706945.1 Ignavibacteriaceae bacterium
CAAATTCTCACTTCAATGTATCCTATCTATTTCTTATCTTTCTTTCCTTAATTTACGGTTATGAAATGAGTCATTTTAAAGAAACGGCGGTTGTTGCCTTAAGCGGGGGATTGGATAGCTGCGTAACTGCGGCGATTGCCGGAAAAAGTTATAATCTGGCATTCGCTCATATTAATTACGGGCAAAGAACTGAAAAACGGGAACTAAAAGCATTCAACGATATTGCCGATTATTATGAAATTGAAAAAAGACTTATCATCGATTATACACATCTTGCTAAAATCGGCGGTTCCTCTTTAACCGATTTTAGTATGGAAGTTACGGCCGCGGACCTGACCAATAAGGAAATACCCTCCTCCTACGTGCCGTTCAGAAATGCAAATATTCTGTCTGCCTGTGTAAGCTGGGCTGAAGTACTGAACGCGAAAGCTGTTTTTATAGGCGCCGTTTACGAGGATTCTTCCGGCTACCCCGATTGCCGCCCCGATTTCTTTGCCGCATTTGAAAAAATGGCCGATTTGGGCACTAAACCGGATACAAATATTAAAATTATGACCCCTATTATTAAGTTTTCGAAAGAAGAAATCGTTAAAAAAGGAACCGAACTGGGCGCACCTCTGAATTTGACATGGTCCTGCTACAGCAGCGGGGACGAAGCGTGCGGAATATGCGACAGCTGTGCATTGCGTTTAAGGGGTTTTCAAAAAGCCGGGCTGGAAGACCCTATCCCGTACAAAACAAAACCAGTATATATATAAGATAGAAACACGGCTTGCTGTAATTAAAAGAGGAAAAAATGAGCGAAAAAGTCAAAATATTGGAAGTTTTTGAAAATGCTTATCCCGATAGGGATTACAAGGTTATTCATACGGCTCCGGAATTTACGTCAGTTTGCCCTAAAACCGGTCAGCCTGATTTTGCCACGATAAAAATAGAATACATACCCGATAAATTTTGTATTGAACTTAAGTCGCTTAAATTTTATCTAAATTCCTACAGAAACGACGGTATTTACTTTGAAAGCGTAACAAACAAAATTCTGGATGATCTTGTTAGCGTGTGCCGGCCCAGGTTAATGCACTTGACGGCGGAATTCAACGTAAGAGGCGGAATTTCGTCGGTGATCGAAGCCGAATTCATGAGCGAAAATTATAAGAACAGATTAAGTATTAAGTAACAATCCGGACCGGATAATATGACTTCAATCGTTGATTTAAAAAGAGAATTCTTAAAGAACAGGGAAAAACTTTTCCAGGATAATCACCGCCAGCAGAACTCCTTGAAATTCAGTCTTGAATACAGCCTGCTTGTGGAGGAATTTATAAGGAACATATCCGGCAAATCAAAATTCGATTTTGTCCTCGCTTCTGCCGGAAGCTTCAGCCGCCGGGAATTGTCTCCTTACTCTGATATCGACCTGATGTTCATTACCGATTCGGTCGATGAAAACAAAAGCAAAATTGCCGAGCTTGTTACGAAATTCTGGGACAACGGTCTCGAAGCATCGCACACGGTTAGGGACTTTTCCGACATTACGAAATATCTGAAAGAAGACCTTCATACTTTCACTCAATTTTTCGAGACGCGCTTCCTGCTCGGCAGCGAAAGCCTTTTCAAAAAATGGAACGAGATTTTGTTTTCGCAGATAACCGATGAAGTGAGAATCAGTCTTATTAATGACCTTGCCGCCGACATACACGCACGCTACGAGAAGTACGGCGATTCGCCCAAAGTGCTCGAGCCGAACGTCAAAAACTCAGCAGGCGGATTAAGGGACTTTCAGACTATCGAGTGGATGTTTATACTTAAAACCGGCATTACCCTCAATAAACAGGAAGAAGTCACCCAGGCCGAAATTTTCATCAATCTTCTGCGCGAATATAATTACACGACTCAAAACGAATGCAACCGCTTATTATCAAGTTATAAAATGATAATGGCGGTAAGAAATCTCCTGCATCTTACCTCGCACCAGAAAAACGACAGGTTCGAGTTCAGCTCGCAGAAAAAAATTTCCTCAATGTTTATTCAGAAAAAAGATGCCCTCGCTTCGTTTATGCACGAATATTTCAAAGCCTCGAACGTTATAAACCGTTTTTCCAAGTCGATGATTAAAAAGTTCCAGGAAGATTTTTCAAATCCTTTCCCGGATTCGCTCGGAATAGAACTGGACGATGATTTTATCCTGAAAGGCAAGACGATAACACTAAGCAAAAACCAATCTCTTTCCATGTCGGATATTCTGAGAGCGTTTTACTACAGAGGAGTTTACAGCGGGCATTTCGACGAAAGCCTCCGTTCTACCATAATCGAAATTGTCGAAGATACGGAAAGCACAATCAATCACGAAGTCGAATCTTCCGTATTCTTCAGAGAGATACTAAGGCTGCCGAAAAACGTAGGGCAGACGCTTTCCGCAATGAACGAGCTCGGCGTTTTAAAAGCATTCATGCCCGAATTCAACGACCTTATAGGTTTTCTGCAGCACGGCGTTTATCACTGTTATACCGCCGACGAACATACCTTGATTACGATTCAAAACCTGGAAAAGCTCGAAAAAGATACTTCTCCGCTGGGAAAAATATACAAAAACCTGAAAGACCGGGAGATACTTCATCTGGGCCTGCTCTTTCACGATATTGCAAAGCCGATAAATATTTCGGGTCATGAAATAATAGGGGCCGAGATGGCTTCTTCAATAATGCACAGGCTCGGTTACGGCGAGGAGGAAATAGAACCGGTTATGTTCCTGGTAAGGAACCACCTGGTAATGGAACAAGTTGCATTCCGAAGAAATTTAAACGATCCTGAAACCCTTAACAATTTCGTTGTAAGATTCAATTCCACAAAAGAGCTTGACTTGCTTTATCTTGTAACGTACGCCGATTTGTCGGCAGTCAATCCTGCCGTCTGGACGTCATGGAAGAGCGATTTGCTTGCGGAATTATATCAAAAAGCCAAAGCCATGATCGAAGAAAAAATAACCGGGGAAGAATTATTGATTACGAGTATTTACCTGACCCCCGAAGAAATAAGCAAACATTCGCCTATAATTTCCGAGTCGCACGTGCAGGAACATATAGAATCCATTAACGATATCGGCTACGCGCATCAGTTTACCGAGAAAGAAATAGCCAAGCACGTGGAAGAAATACAGAAGGGAGTCACGGTTTCCGTACTGTTCAAAGAATTTGAAGATTTTACGAATATTACCGTAATAACTAAAGACCTTCCCGCCCTGCTTTCCAAACTTTGCGGCGTGCTTTCAATAAACGACGCAAACATTCACGACGCCAAAATCTTTACCAGGAAAGACGGCATAGTAATAGACACCTTTAACGTTACCGACTTTAGGACTCACAATAAGATCGAACAGGAAAGATATCAGAAAATTAAGAAAGACTTCAAAGCAGTAGTTGCCGGACTTCTGCAGTTAAACCAGGAATTCGCGCGGATGAAATCGAAATGGTGGAGGATCGAAAGCAAATTCTTTAAACGTTCGGGCAAGGTAAAAGTGGAATTCGAACAGCACGAAAGATATACGATCATCGATATCTTCTCGCCGGACAGGCTGGGATTCCTTTACCAGGTTACAGGTAAGATGAACGAACTCGGATTAAGCATTTACTTCGCGAAAATCTCCACCAAAGCGGACGATATCGTGGATTCTTTTTACGTCCTTGACCGCCACGGCAATAAAATTTCCCCGAACGATTACGAATTTATTATTTCCGAATTAACGGGTACCATAAATCAAATGTTATAAGGACTTTCAGTTTGAATTTCATGGAAAAGGAAAAACCGATAGGAGTCTTCGATTCGGGTATCGGCGGCTTAACGGTTGTAAAAAGAATAGCTTCCACTCTACCCGGCGAAAATATAATTTATTTCGGAGATACCGCGCGGGTTCCGTACGGATCTAAATCCAATTCCACTGTTATAGAGTACGGGCTCCAGGACGCCAGGTTTTTAATCGGCAAAAACGTAAAAGCCATAGTTGTAGCCTGCAATACCGTTTCCTCAGTTGCGTTGGACAATATTAAAAAAAGCTTCAACGTTCCCGTAATCGGTATGATTGAACCCGGCGCGGAGCAGGCTGTTAAAATATCAAAGAAACAAAGGATCGGCGTAATAGGGACCAGGGCTACCGTAAACAACCATGCATATGCGGATGCGGTAAAAAAAATTAATCCTTCTGCCGAAGTATTTGAGAGAGCATGTCCCTTGTTTGTTCCGCTTGCCGAAGAAGGCTGGATAAATCACAAGGCGACGTACGATATCGCGGAAGAGTATTTAAAAGAACTGCGGGAACTGGAAATAGATACCCTTGTTCTCGGCTGTACCCATTATCCCATACTTTCAGGGGTAATTCAGGAAGTGATCGGCGATGAAGTAACCCTGATCGATTCCGGGGTAGCGTCTGCCGATGCCGTTAGAAAGGAGCTTGACAGGGTCGATCTGAACACAAATTCGTACTCGGTCGGCCACCAGGAATATTACGTAAGCGATATCCAGGTAAAGTTCAAAGAGATTGCCGAGCTTTTTCTCGGAAAAACGATTAATGAAGTCCAGAAGATAGATCTGGATCAGCTTTCGGCCTCCTGATTTTCTCCCAAGGTGAACATTTCGCAAATCTCCCGGATGTTATTCTCTCCTCTAAGGGAAGTTATTGTAATTTCTTTATCCTTACTTTATTTTAACAATTATGAATTCGGAAAAAGAAAATATTTTAAACGGTTCGGTTCAATATATTAAGTCCGTCGGACCCAAACGCGCAGAATCATTCTCGAAGCTGGGCATTAAAACCGTTCGCGACCTTTTATTTTATTTTCCGTCAAGACACTTGGACAGGACGACAACACTTCCGGCCGTAAAAGCATACGGCTACGCCGTTAACGGATTCGACGGGGAGCTGACGATTATTGCCGCCGTAGCGGATAAAGAAAAAAGAAGGTACGGTAAAAAAGAGATATTAAAAGTTCAGTTCCGCGACAATTCCGGTTTCTTCGAATGCGTATGGTTTCATGGAGTAAGTTTTTTTAACTCCGTTTTTAACGAAGGCGACATCTTCGCACTTTCCGGGAAACCGGCAATTACCAAATACGGCAACCTGCAGTTTGTCCACCCGGATTACGACAAGATAACAGCCGACGAATCTAACAGCTTTATAAATACCGGCAAGATCATTCCTTTCTACCGGGTGCCGAAGGAACTGCGCGAGAAGAATATCGGGGATTTCGGTTTAAGAAAAATAATAAGCAATGCCGTCGAGAATTATTCGGATTACCTGGAAGAAACACTTCCGGAAGAGATCGTCAAGGATCACAAACTTCTTCCTTTAAAAGATGCCGTAAGGAATTTTCATTTCCCTGAAAACAAAGAAGCTCTGAACAAGGCGGTAAAGCGTATGAAATTCGAAGAAATATTTTTCCTCGAAGTTCTAATAGCAGCGAAGAAGTATAATTACAGAACGCTGCTGCCCGGAAATTCCATGAAAATCAAAACAGGCCTGGTGCATGACTTCCTGAAGATACTTCCGTTTGAACTTACCGGAGCACAGTTGAAAGTTTTAAGCGAGATAAGAAAGGACATGGAGACGCCTTTTCCCATGAACAGGCTGCTTCAAGGCGACGTCGGCAGCGGGAAGACCATCGTTGCGCTTATAGCGATGCTGATAGCGGTGGACAACGGGTTCCAGGCCGTTATGATGGTTCCTACCGAAATTCTTGCCGGCCAGCACGCAAAGAATATTTCAGGCATGCTTATAAAGCTATCCTCGGTACACAAAGAAAGGACGGTAAAGTTAAGTCTGCTCCTGGGTGGACAAAGAAAATCCGGCAGGCAGAAAGCTCTGACCGGGATCGAATTACGGGAAGCGGATATAATAATCGGCACCCATGCCCTGTTCGAGGAAGATATAAACTTTAACAACCCGGGATTGATTATAGTGGATGAGCAGCACCGTTTCGGCGTGGCTCAGAGAGCAAAATTAAAAGGCAAAGGATATTCGCCGGACGCAATAGTAATGAGCGCAACTCCCATTCCCAGGACATTATCGATGACTTTGTACGGTGATCTCGACGTTTCCGTAATTGACGAAATGCCGGGTAACCGGAAAGCAATAAAAACTATACTGCGCGGCGAAAATAAATTGCCTGCCATCTACAGGTTTATAATCGACAAGGCCAGGGAAGGTTACCAGTCGTATATTGTCTATCCGCTTGTTGAAGAGTCGGATAAACTTGAATTAAAAGCCGCCGAAACATATTACAACGATCTAAAGACGGGTTATTTGAAGGAATTAAAAGTCGGACTTATCCACGGTAAGATGCCGTGGCAGGAAAAAGAAGAAGCAATGCAGTTGTTTTCATCCAAGGAATACGACGTTTTGATAGCAACCACGGTTATCGAAGTCGGGATAGACGTTCCGGACTCAAACATTATTTTAATCAACGATGCTCACAGGTTCGGTCTTTCGCAGCTGCATCAGCTAAGGGGAAGGGTAGGACGGAGCAATAAGCAGGCGTACTGCATACTTGTGACCAAGGACGAACTGGCCGAGGCAAACAATAAGTTCTTCCGGGATATCGAATACCTGTCGTCTTCGCAGCTTGAGAAATATAAGGCGTCGGTGAGACTTGCTACCATGGTAAAATATCTTGACGGTTTTAAAATTGCCGAGGCGGATTTAAAGTTGAGGGGTCCCGGAGACATATTCGGCACCCAGCAGAGCGGCTTCCCGGAACTTAAATACGTAGATATAGCCGAAGACATCGAATTAATTTCCGAGGCCAAGCAGGCGGCATTTTCAATCGTCGAAAAAGACCCCCGCCTAAAGAAAAAATCCAACGAGTTGATAAGAAAAAATCTTATTGCCTATCATTCCGAAGGCATACAGTATGCCAAGATCGCCTGATAAAATTTAAAAGTACGAATTTAAAACTTCGCCGGACAAAAAATTTTTTTTCGGAAGGACGAATAAAATTTGATTTATAATTTTTTTTTGTTATAAATTTGACGTGCAAAAATTTTTTTTGTTCGTAAAAAAAATTTTTGAAGAAATATTTTCGAAAAAAAATTTTTTATAGTGATCGAAAAATCTTGACTTAAAAATTTTATTAATTATATTTGCTAAAAAATTATTTAGGAGAAATTATTTTATCCCCTGTGTTCAATGTTAGATTGAACGTTGCATTAACTTTTAATGTCAAACCAGAAAGTCAAACCTGCCTACCGGAAGGACAAACTTTCCTCGAAGAAGTATCCCCAAATTCGAACTTAGCATCGGGCGGCGAAGAAAAGGCCGCGGATACATATGCCGAATGGGATTCATGGGATACAATTAATGCCGTTAAAGAAGCGATCGAATGCTTTCACGACGTTACTTTGATAGAAGCCGATACGTCGGCATTCGAAAAACTGAAAAACAGCAATCCCGATATAGTGTTCAACATAGCGGAAGGGTATTACGGAGTAAGCAGGGAAGCGCAGATACCCGCAGTCCTCGATATGCTCCGGATACCTTATACGGGTTCCGACGCTCTGACTTTGACAACTTGTCTTGATAAAGCAAGAACAAAAGAGATTTTGTCTTATCACAGGATTCCGAACGCGAGATTTGTCGTTGCGGACAGCACGGACCTAGCGGGGAACGCCGATCTTAAATTCCCATTGATTGTAAAACCCGTTTCCGAAGGATCCAGCAAGGGTATTTTTTCTACTTCGTTCGTTAGGGATGAAAAGGAACTTACAAAGGAAGTAGAAAGAATTTTGACGGAATACGATCAGCCGGCGTTAATCGAAGAGTTTTTACCCGGAAGAGAATTCACCGTGGCAATACTCGGCAACGGAAAGGAAGCCGAAGTATTACCCGTTGTTGAAATAAAATATTCCGAGTTCCCGAAAGATTTTGTTCCCATATATTCTTACGAAGCCAAATGGATTTTGGATACGAAAGAAAATCCGCTGGACGTATTTACCTGCCCCGCGGATATTTCTTCCGCGCTGGAAGAGAAGATTAAAAATACGGCTTTACGTACGTTTAATGTTCTCCGCTGCAGGGATTGGAGCAGGATAGACATAAGGCTCGACGAAAATAACGAGCCCAACGTCATAGAAATAAACCCGCTGCCGGGAATTTTACCGAATCCCGAAGAGAATTCGTGCTTTCCCAAAGCGGCCCGTTCCGCCGGTCTTAATTATAACGACATGATAAACAAAGTTCTTTACGTTTCTGCGAAAAGACATAAGTTAATATGAAGAATAGTTCTAAAATTTTAATATGCTATAATTCTCCCGTAAGCATTTTCCCCATTTATAACGGTAGACCCGCTAGGAAAGAGGTATCTTCAAACGATCTATCCGAAACCGCATTTTCAAAAGAGATAAGAAATATAAGAATCGCTCTAGAAAAATATTTCACCGACGTAAAAACGATAGCAATAAACCGGGACGTGATCCGGACCATCAATTTGATTAACAAACATTCAC
>JBJKOY010000616.1:0-2977 GCA_046706945.1 Ignavibacteriaceae bacterium
GACTTATCGTTTCGGTATATTCAAGCGACAGAAGCAGAGATCCGCTCAATGGATGGTATATTTTCTTATTGTCCTGCGCATATATTCTTTTCGTACTGCACAAAGACAGAACAAGAAGTATCATAAAAATACGGCCCGCAATATTTACACTGCGGTACAAGTCTTTCATATCTTTATCTCGAGGTTTTTAATTTAACCGGTTTAAACGGAAAACAACAGGAGAGAATAATATTTTTCATCAACAACTGTACAAATATTATCACAATAAATTAGCCTATTACCCATAAATTTATAATATGCATTCTAAAATAACAAATTTTATAAAACCCGTAAAATTCCAATTAAATCCCCCTGCCGGCGGATTAATTAATATTTTGCAGTTACAATATGATAAAAATAATTAAATAATACATTTTTATCTTTTTATTTTATTAAACTTCATTTTAATTTCCGTTATAATATTTTAAGAAAAAATGAAAACGTTATATACGGCCCTGTTATCTTTGATTATTTTCAGCACCCCGGTTTTACCGCAGACCTTCATATTCGAACGCAGCATCGGCAGCTTTAAACAGGCTTCTTCCTTCTATATTACTCCGGCGGGAATTTTATATGTTACCGACGAAGGCACAAATGAGGTTTACAAACTGGATACGCTTGGAAATGTATTGAAATATACCGGGGGTTTCGGGTGGGACGAAAGCCAGTTCGATACTCCTTCGGATGTCTTTGCAAACCCTCTTTCGGTTTATGTTTGCGATAAAAACAACAGCAGAATAGAAAGGTTCAATAAAGACCTGAATTATATTTCTTCCTTGTATACGCGCAACAGCGACAATAAATCCGAAAGATTCGGGTACCCTATAAGCTGCGCTCTTTCGCAGCAGGGCGATCTCTATATACTTGATTCCGAAAATAAGAGGATAGTAAAGTTCGACCTTTTCGGAATTTTCGTTCAAAATTTCGGAGGCTACGATGCTGGATCTTTTTCACTTTCGAAGCCGAAACAGCTTGCAATTTCCACGGACAATAAGATTTATGTCCTTGATGCGGACAGAATACTGATATTCGACCAGTACGGCAATAATATAACGTCATTTAATACGGGCCGGAATTTTGAAGGCATAAGAATTATTTTCAACAATATGACGCTCACTTCATCCGGGGGCGTTTATTATGCAAATCTGAATAACCCGGATTTCGGAATCAGTAAATTAAACACGGAAGGAATAAAAGATAACGTAACACTGGTAAATTCTCTCATATTTAACGGGAAACTCTATTTACTGACGCCGGAAAGAATCCTGATATTGAAAGCCGGATAGTTTTTATGTCCCTAAAGACCTCTTTAAGGAAAAGAACTTTCAGAATTATTTTTTTTGCTGCGGCATTACTCTGGTGCATAGGATTCTCTTCGCAATCGCTGTTTCCCGGTACCGGGTTTGCGGTTATTTCCTACCCCTTTCTAAAACATACTTACGGAATCGTATGTCATCAGCTTGACAAGAAGACTTTTGATTTTCTCGGGCACAAGCTGTTTGTCTGCGCGCGCTGCACGGGGATTTACCTGGGCGCTTTAATCACGTCGCTCGTATCGATTATATTTTTCAGGAGATTAAATCTGGGGTTAAAGCTTCTTTATATCGCCGTTCTTCCGATAGTCATCGACGTCGTAATGTCAAGCTTCGATGTCTATAATTATTCAAAGTTTGCGGCTTTTTTAACCGGATTATTTTTTGGTTCGGTGGTATTTCTTTATATTTTGGAATCCGTTGAAAATTATTTTACCAAAGACCGAATAAAGGATGATGGATAAAAAAAGAGTGCTCCCGGCGCTGGTTTGCGGTTTCGGGGCATCGGTATTGAATACGATACCGGGAATAAAAAACCTGGGCTGTTGTTTAATTGTACCGCTTGCCGTAATGTTGGCCATGTTTCTGGATTACAGGATAAACAGGTCAAGGCTGCCGCTTGATTTAAAGACCGCGCTCATATTCGGAATTTTAACTGGGCTGTTCGTAACGCTCTTCTCCACATTTTTCGAAGTGCTGATAACGTTTATAACCAGAACAAACGATTTTGTAGAAGCTTTGCCGCAGACCGAAATGCTGATCCGCCATTATAAACTTGGCGTGCTGTTCGATCAGACAATGTCGGTAATGCATCAAATGGTCGATGAAATCAAAGCAAACGGATTCTCGCTGCTTTACACCGCGGGGATATTTACGAGCAATCTCGTTATAAACTCTGTATTCGGCCTTTTGGGAGGAATAATAGGAATGGCCTATTTAAATAAAAGAGCTAATCTTTAGGGGAAAAATTATTTATGGTTCCCGCTTTCATCTTTGCGATTCATATTATTTTTGCTCTTATTGTTTTCACGAAAAAATGGCAGGATGAAAAATTGTCGGCGGCTTTCTTAAACATCGGACTTATAGCAATATTATTTTCCGTGGGATGGACTATAACGGGGATGATCTCCCAGGCGGTTATGAGTCCCAGGGGTTTCGGGTTTTATTTCGACAGGGATGCTTTCTCTCTTACTTTATTAACCGCCTCCGAGTTTTTCTTTTACAGAATTTACTACAGCGATATTTTTACTGAAGACGGTAAGGAAAAACAATAACCGCAGTCTGGGGCATCTGTTTTTGATCCGGATCCAGCGGTTCGAATCTCCACTGCCTCAACGAATTTATTGCGGCATTTTCCAATCTAGTGTCGGCCTTTATCAGGGGAATTATAGTGCCGACCGTTCCGTCAGGCATTATAGAAAACTTCAGCCTTATGTCTATTTCCTTTTCCACGCCTTGAGGATAGGTCGGAAGAATATAACTGTAAATTTTCCGCTGTCCTTTGCCGCCCCAGTCGATATCGTACCCGAAGCTTCCGTTTCCGCTTGCTTTATTTCCCTTGCCGGGCGAATTTACGTTGGAATTGGCCGCTTCTTCGTCGGTGCTCTTCTCTTCTTTTACTTTAT
>JBJKOY010000617.1:0-6870 GCA_046706945.1 Ignavibacteriaceae bacterium
GTTACTTTTAACAGCCAGCTTTTTCCGTCGTTATAATACCTCCATTGTTCGATAAAATTCGGGTGGTTTTCACGAATGTATTTAAAAATCTCGAGCCACAGCGATTTGGTTTTACCGAGGTGCGAATAAATTATTTCATCCGTAGGGAATTGATCCCTGTCGGTTAATACGGGCTGTTCCATGATTCTACCCTTTTAATTTTTTAATAAAAATAGTCTACATTCAGTTTTGTTATTTTGAATCGGCCGCATCAGCTGTCGCGGCGCAAGCTCGAGCGGAGGATTAAGTAGCCGAGGATACCCGATAATAATGACCCGGAAATGATTCCGAAACGTTCGTCAAATACCAGGTCAACCCCCGTTTCTTCAAAAGCGAGCGTCCCGATAAAAAGGCTCATAGTAAATCCGATACCGCAGATTACGGCAGTGCCGTATAGAGAGGTCCATGACATTCCCTTCGGCAATTCTGCCAGCCCAAGCATAATTCCCAGCCAGCAAAAAATAAATACGCCGGCCTGTTTGCCGATAAAAAGTCCGGCCGCGGTACCGAGCGATACGCTGTGGAGCAACATATCGGCGCCCGTATCAGCAAAACTTATTCCGGCATTGCAAAATGCAAAAAGCGGCAATATGAAAAAAGCTACTGCAGGGTGCAGGCCGCGTTCCATACTTTTTAAGGGCGACTCATCTAAATTTTTAGGGGAACTTATCGGAATAAACATTGCTAGAATTACTCCTGCCAGAGTAGCATGCACTCCGGATTTAAGCATTGCAGTCCACATGACGATGCCTGCAATAACATACGGGCTTTTTTCAACAACACCTTTTCTGTTTAATATAAAAAGGATAAGAATACACAACAAAGCTATGATCAGAGCAGTTGCGGAAATATTTGCAGTGTAAAACATAGCTATTATTAAAATTGCGCCGATATCGTCGAAAATTGCCAGGGAAGTAAGAAAGATCCTTAAACCGGTAGGAACTCGGGAACCTAGCAGAGAAATAACACCGAGGGCAAAAGCAATATCAGTGGCCGTCGGAATTGCCCACCCTTTTAAAGCAGCGGGATTACCGGCATTCAGTATAATATAAATTAAAGCCGGAACGGCCATTCCACCCAAAGCTCCCAGGCCGGGTAAAATAATTTGTCTCTTCTCGGATAATTCTCCTTCTAAAAACTCTCTTTTTAACTCAAGACCTACCATAAGGAAAAAAACCGCCATCAAGCCGTCGTTAACCCAGAGCAGAAAAGGTTTTACTATTTTAAAATGACCGGCAATAACTGCTAAAGGAGTGTCTATTAATAATTTGTAAAACGGGTAAAGCGGCGAGTTTGCCGACAATACGGCAAGGAGAGCGGCGCCTACAAGTAAAATTCCTCCCGCAGATTCCTGCCGCAAAAATCTAATAATAAATGAATCTTCCCTGTTATTCATAATAACTATTGATTCGGTAATACGGCTAAGTCTTGAAAAATAATCCGAGAATTATTTGTAAATCGGGATAATTTTTAAATTTTATGAACGTAATGTAATCCAGCAGTCTTCCAAATATATTAAGAATATTATATCAAAAAATATTAAATTATTACTTAAATTTTAATTTAGAAGAATTCATATGCAGCTCTGTATATTCGAAGATAAGCATTGCATGAACTTTGAACCGATTGCTTATTCGCGTCCAGTTTTCGATCTCGTTTGCGGAATAAATACGCTTAAAGAAAAGATATTAAGAGAATATCCCAAAATCAAATATAATCTTATATGCAGAGACTACCTCGCTCCCGTTGTAAGGTATCAAAATCCTGGCATAAACGTGAACTTTCTGGAAGACGATTCATATCTTTTTATTAACGGATCGGTCATATCGTCCGACGAATTAAGGAAAAAAGTACCGTTAAAGCATAAAAACGATATGGTCTATAAATCGGGCGATACGGTAATTGCCGCTTTTATAACAGTCGAAACATTCGCAAAAATAAAATCCTTTATAACCGGCCCGCTGGACGGTTCGGTCTTCGACGGTATTCCGGTTAAAGATTTACAGGTCAAACTTGCTTCCTATGTCTGGGACCTTATAAACGCAAACGGCGAAGAGATAAAAAACGATTTTGCCTATCTCTCGGCAGGCGTCAAGGGGAAAAAAAGAATAAACGGGAAATTATGCGAAGGAGTTCATCTTGCAGGGAAAAAGAATATTTTAATCGATAAAGGCGCGGAAATAAAACCTGGCGCGGTTATAGATGCAACCGCAGGACCCGTATATATTGCGAAAAATTCCGTCGTTTATCATAATGCGGTTATTATCGGTCCGGCTTTTATCGGACAAAACTCACAGGTAAAGAGCGGAGCCTATTTGCACGATAATATAAGTGTATGTGAAACCTGTAAAATAGGCGGAGAAGTAGAAGACTCGGTCTTCCTTCCTTTTTCGAACAAACAGCATGCCGGTTTTATAGGTCATGCCTATATAGGAAGCTGGGTGAACCTTGGCGCGGATACTAATTGCAGCGATCTAAAAAATAATTACGGCAGCATTACTGCATTCGTCAACGGAAAATCCGTAAATACGGGTTCTCAGTTTTTGGGATTGATAATGGGAGATCATTCCAAGAGCGCGATAAATACCATGTTCAATACCGGTACGAATGTGGGATTTTCTTCCAATATATTCGGCGAAGGTTTCCCGGAAAAATTTGTACCTTCTTTTTCATGGAACGGCAATAGAACTTCGGAGATATACAAATTGGACAAGGCACTGGAAACGGCTAAAAAGGTTATGTGCAGAAGAAACAAGCAAATGTCGGAAGAAGAAGAAAAACTGTTTTCACACATTTTTGAAATTACAAAAGACGAAAGGAGAATCCGGGAATAACCGGATCAAGTTATGGGTGAATTTGAAGAACACAAAGTTATAGGTTTATACGAAGGAGTAAGAGGAATTGCCGTTAAGATTCTTAACAGGGTAGAACGTACCGATGCGTACCTGGATAAGCTTTTGGATCACGAAATGAGAAACAGCGAGCTGAACGGCCCGGATAAAGCACTGCTGTTCGAGATTGTTCACGGCGTCATAAGATGGATGGGCCGGCTTGACTGGGTGCTCAACGGCTTTTATAAGGGACAATTCTCCAAAGCCATTCCGAATCTAAAGAACGGATTGCGGGTAGCATTGTACCAGATACTGTTTCTTGACAGAATACCCGACCACGCTGTAGTGAACGAAGCCGTTGAATTTGTAAAAAAACTACAGGGTCAAAAACCCGCCGATCTTACAAACGCCGTTCTGAGAAACATAATCAGGAGCAAAGCTCAAATCAGGTATCCGGATCCTGCCGAAGACCTGCCGGGATATTTGAGCGCCTTTTATTCCCATCCTTCGTGGATGGTTAAAAGATACCTGGAAAGATTCGGCAGGGACGAAACGGAAAAACTTTTGGCGGCTAACAACGAAAAACCTTATCTTACTCTTAAATTAAACGCGTTGAAGACGAGTCCCGATGAATTTATAAATCTACTCAACTCGGTTAACCTTAGAAATACGCCGGGGAAATTCATTCCCGAATTTTTCCAGCTGCATAATTTGACAAACATTACCGCATGGGAATATTTTTCAAAAGGATATTTCAATATTCAGGATGAAAGCGCCGGACTCCCGTGCAAACTTTTGGGACCTCAGCCCGGCATGAGGGTACTCGATTTATGCGCTGCCCCGGGAGGTAAAACCGCTTACCTTGCCGAACAGATGGAAAACCGGGGTGAGATAATTGCTTTGGACAGGTATGAGAGCCGGTTAAAGATTATGCGGAAAAATATGGACAGGCTGGGAGTAACATGCGAAAAGACAATAGAAACCAATGCGCTTGAATACAAAGACTCGGGTTTCGACAGAGTACTCGCCGACGTTCCCTGCCTGGGTTCGGGAACTCTTTCCAAGAAACCGGACATTAAATGGAAAAAAGATATTTTCGATCTCAGAAAGATAAGCAGTACCCAGTACGATCTTATTGAAAAAGCCGCCGAGCTTGTGAAACCGGGCGGCGTATTGGTGTATAGTACGTGTTCGATCGAACCGGAAGAAAATGTCGAAGTAGTATTAAAATTTCTGGAAAAACACACGGAATTTAAAACCGAAAGCGCTGCCGGTATTTTTCCTCCTGATATTGTAGATGAGTTCGGCTTTGTTCAGACTTATCCCCAAAGAGACCGCATGGACGGAGCTTTTGCGGCAAAACTCGTAAAAATAAAATGACAGTTTAATTGTCCGGTTATATTTTATTAAAAATTAAAATTTTAAACCGTTATGTTGGAAAAATTTGCAGAAGAACTAAGAGAAGCAAGAAGAGCCAAAGGCATTCCTATTTATCAAATCGCCGCCAAAACGCGCGTCGATCAGAAATTTCTTGAAGAAATGGAAAAGGGCAATTTTTCTTTTCTGCCCGAGATTTACGTAAAAGCTTTTATCCGCGAATACTGCAGAATGGTCGACCTTGATGAAAACATAATGGTAAAAAAATTCGAAGCGGCAAAAAAGGGAAAGGCCTACGATGAAAAAGGCGAGCCAGAAGAAGAACTGCAGTCCAAAAAATTAAAACAGGAAAAAGCAACGCCCGCTCCCGAGAAAACCGTAAAGCCTGAGTTTAATGCTACTTTAACTCCGACGGAAAATACGGAATCTTCTTCTGCCGCAAAAAGCCGGAACCAAAAACTTATAATTATAATTGCCGCTGCAGCGGTTATTATATTTGCCGCGATTTATTTTATGTTTTTCAAGAGCAGTTCTGATATAATTGTGGCCGAGAAACCTTACAACGAAGTTAAAAATAACAGTAAAGAAAGATATACTGAAAAAAAAACCGTTACGTCGCCGTCGGATTCTCTGAAAACAGCAGGCGTAAAAATCGACAGCCTGTCTCTCGAAATAGATGTGTCCGACACATCTTGGGTAAAGTTGCTGCTGGATGACTCAAAAACGGAAGAGTTTACTCTGTTTCCGGGTTCCAGAAAAGATATTAAAGCCGCTAAAAATTATCAAATTATCGTGGGGAACGCCGCGGTTACTCATTTCATTCTGGATAAAAAACCCCTTAATTTTTCAGGCAAGAAAAAAGAAGTTAAGTATATTTCTATAGACAGAACCGGATTAAAATATTTGTCCGAGCCGCCAAATTTCGGGAATCAATAAATGCCCGGTAAAATTGAAAAGCGAATCGAAGAATTAAGAGATATAATCAGGGATAATGATTATAAGTACTACGTGCTTGCGGAACCGGTAATATCCGACCAGGAATACGACGCACTTGTAAAAGAGCTCGAAAAACTTGAAGAAGAAAATCCCGGACTAATTACGTCGGATTCGCCTACTCAGCGCGTTGGAAAGGATTTAACAAAAGATTTTAAACCGGTAACTCATAAAGTGCCGATGCTCAGCCTTGCAAACACATACAGCGAAGAAGAATTATTTGATTTTGACAGGAGGGTCAGAGGCGGATTGCCGGAGAATGAAAAAATTGAATACGTGGTAGAGCCGAAAATAGACGGCGCGTCAGTGAGTCTACATTACCTGAACGGCTTACTGCTGACGGCCGCAACGCGGGGCGACGGAACCGTAGGGGAAGAGATAACGCCCAACGTTAAAACCATCAGGTCGGTTCCTTTAAAACTTAAAAAGAATAATAAAATTAAATACTCGCTTTCTGATATTGAGGTACGCGGGGAAATTTTCATGAAGATTGCCGATTTCAAAAAACTTAACGTCGAACGGGAAAAACTGGGCGAGAAGCTTTTTGCCAATCCGCGCAATTCGTCGGCGGGCACTTTAAAACTGCAGGACCCGAAGGTTGTTGCAAAGAGGCCTCTCAACATTTTCCTTTACCAGTTGATCAGTGGCGAAGAGGAATTCGATTCGCAGTACGAGAACCTGCTTTTGATAAAAAGTCTCGGCTTTAATGTTAATTCAGAATTTAAGCTGTGCGGAAATATGGACGAGGCGCTTAAAGTTTGCATGGAACTCGAGGCTAAAAGAGAAAAACTTGAGTACGAAATAGACGGCGCGGTTATAAAAGTCAACTCAATCCGCCAGCAGAGAATTCTGGGAAGCATTGCAAAATCGCCGAGATGGGCGGTTGCTTTTAAGTTCAAGGCAAAACAGGCATACACAACCATTAATAAAATAAAATGGCAGGTCGGCCGTACCGGCACCGTTACCCCGGTAGCCGAGCTTGAACCGGTATTTTTGTCCGGTTCCACTATCAGCCGTGCAACTCTGCATAATTTTGATGAGATTACAAGGAAAGATATCAGGGAGGGAGATAAAGTCGTAATTGAAAAAGGCGGCGACGTAATTCCTAAGGTTGTTGCGGTAGTTTTGAGCGAAAGAAAACCGAGAAGCAGGCCTGCCAAGCCGCCCGAAGTGTGCCCTGCCTGCGGAACTTCTTTATTCAAGCCCGAAGGCGAAGTTGCGTATTACTGCGAGAATACCGAGTGCCCGGATCAGATAAAAGGCCGACTGGAACATTTTGCGGCAAGAGGCGCTATGGATATCGAGGGTTTGGGAGAAGCGTTGATCGACATGTTTGTGGAAAAAGGATTTTTACGCACGTATACCGATATATATGAATTGAAGGAAAAGCGCGGAGAGCTTATTTCTATAGAAAGACTCGGTGAAAAAAGCGTGGACAATCTGCTAAAGGCTATTGAAGAAAGTAAGAAACAGCCGTTCTTTAAAGTTTTGTTTGCTATTGGGATAAGGTATGTCGGCGCCGGCGCAGCACGAAAAATTTCCGATTATTTCAATTCGATTGATAAACTAATGAATGCTTCCGAAGAAGAAATATCGGCAATTCGCGAGATAGGCCCAAGTATAAGCAGGA
>JBJKOY010000618.1:0-2465 GCA_046706945.1 Ignavibacteriaceae bacterium
AATAAAAAAGACTTTTAAGGAATTTTATCCTTAAAAGTCTTTTTATATTAATTTGTCAATATAAGAGTAACTAATGTTGTCACATGATTCTATTTTCAATTACAACATTTGTCGCCTGAAAATTCTCGCGGACAAAAACTCGCAATTTCAAACTAATATTATCCGGTATCAGCTACCGGACTACTAGCTACTAACTTCCGGCTACTTTTCATTATTTGAGAAGCACCATCTTCCGGGTTAATAAATTGCTGCCTTCCCGTAAAGTATAAAAATAAATACCGCTTGAAAGGCTCGCGGCGTTAAATTCGGTGGCATGTGAACCGGCATTTTTAAAACCGTTTACCAGCACCGCAACTTTCTGACCTAGGATATTATATACGGATAACTCGATATATCCTGCTTTGACAATATTGTATTTTATAATAGTCGATGGATTAAAAGGATTAGGATAATTCTGTAATAATTCAAATGTCCCCGGACTTAAAGCCCGGTTTTGAATTACAGCCAGAGGGAACATACCGTTCCAATACTCATAAGCTCCTATGTCGTAATTACCGTTTCTCGGCGCACCGCGCTGATCATATAAAGGGGAACCGTTAGGTGAATTTGAAGGGATTACGTCCCTGGCAGGGCTATTTGCGGAGATTGCGCAAGTCATAGTTCCGTTGAGCGAATTGTTTAGTGCCAAAGTAGAACACATGGGAGACACTCCGTATATATTATTGGTTGTGTTCCCGCTTATCACCGCACCCAGCGTATCCTGAATTAAATTATAATCACCGGATATAATATTTCCGGATATATCAGATTTTGATGCTGCTACGTTACCGGCAATTATGGTATTCTTAATGGTTACATGAGGACCTAATTGTACGTTGGATAATATCCCTATTCCGCCCATGCCGTACTTTCCCGTAGATACATTATGGAAGATCGTAGAATTGCTTATTGTCCCGGTTATCGTAAAATTTGTTGAATCAAATTTACTTATCCGGATGCCGCCGCAGAAATAGGAAGCCGTATTTTCGGATATTGTAGAGTTGGTGATGCTAAAGGTTGCATTGTCGCCGTAAGAACAGATGGCTATCCCGCCGCCCCCGGCGGCATTATTGTACGCAATTGTGGAATTAATTATTTCGCAATCACCGTTTAAGGAACAGACACCGCCGCCGTAGGAACTATCACCTTCGATATTATAACTGATTGTTGAATTTTTTATTATACATGTTCCGTTAATATTCGAAACCGCGCCGCCGTAACCTATTGCGCCTCCGAAATTTTGAGTAATAAGACAGTGCTGAATCATTAAATAAGAGCTGTCGTTAGAAATTGCGCAACCGTATGAATCAGAATGGCCGTATTGAACGGTTAGATTGCTTAATTTAACGTTATTGCCTGCGTGAATTTGAAATATCCTTGATGCCCCAGATGTAATATCGGAGTTTGCTTCAACAATTGTACTATCCGAGTTTTCACCGACCACCGAAACATTTAAGAAACCTCTCGATATGTCAATTGGATTATTTGATAAATTGTACGTACCGTTCGCAATATATATTATTATTGAATCGACGGTAGGATTTTCGACATGATTTAATGCATATTCTATTGTTTTCCAGGCGGCCGTCCCGCTTCCGGAACCTTGACCGGCTTTATCGCTTCCCAAATTATTATCGACATAGTAATTCGTTTGTGCAAACGATACGCCGAATATTAAAAACACCCAAATGACGAGTAAAAACTTTTTCATTTTCTCTTTGTCTTTCATATTTGTAATATTAAACTAGCTCAAACTCCATACCAAATTTTCAATAATTATAAATTTAATTCTAAATGAATAATTATATACTAAGGTTCGATATTTTTAAATTTTATAGGAATAATTCTAATTGGTATGTTTAATTATCATTTCAAATTAATACATTTTCTTTTTTTAAGACAAGATTTAAATAAATAATCCAGACTTTAAAATACTAATTTACCTATTATTAATTTTATTAACATATTATTTCGGAAGATTCCTATTTATACTATCGATCACAATCGGAAAAAATTTATTTTAGAATTAATAATTAAAACCGTTTTTTCAGAGAAAAATTATTATTAAAAGTAAGGAAGGAGCTTCATTAAGGGCTAACTGCACTATTGTCTGCGGTAATACCGTCGGCAAGGCTGCAATTGTGGGGGCGGGTTCCGTAGTAACAAAAAACATTCCCGATTTCGCCCTGGTAGTCGGCGTGCCTGCTAAAATAATCGGCCGGGTAAGCGAAGCAGGGAAAAGATTAAACTTCGACAAAGAAAGAATTCCATACTGTCAAAAATCAATTAAACGGTATAAACTCGAGGAATGAAGTGTCGAGGACCATCAAAACCAGCCAGTCAGGGCCACTAAAACCTGCCACCTGTTTTGATTGTATATGTAATTTTAGCGATTGAAGATCAAAGAGTCAAATTAACCTCAAGCG
>JBJKOY010000619.1:0-4019 GCA_046706945.1 Ignavibacteriaceae bacterium
TCCTCATTTAAACCTTTGGGAAGACTGTCCGCTTCTATTTTGCTTACAAATCCGTACTTGTAATCTTTATTGGCTAATTCTTCTATTTGATTTACTTCCGTAGAACTCATTATTTCTCCTAACTGGCTATCTTTTCAACCTTTGTTGAAGCGTGCAATTATTTAAGAATCACGATTCAAACCTAAATAATCTATACAAAATAGTCAAGATTAAGTTTCCCTTTAAGGTTAGAAATCACAATTTTGAAAGCGGTTCATGAACACTGGCAGGACGGGTTAAAATTTAATAATGCGAAAATTTACATCGTTCTAATATACTTTGAAGCTTTATTTTTGAACACATTTTTATATGTTTCGAAGATTCTAGGAGAATAGAAATAATCACTTCTTCAATAGCTAAAACAAGTCTATTAATCTTTTCCTTATAAAACAAACTCATCCCCCTTTATTCCCCCTTCTCTTGGCAAGAGAAAGGGGGTAGGGGGTTGAGTTTAACGATAAAAATTAACGTTTATCACTTATAAATATATTTCAGAAATTTTTTAGGCGGTAAAGATGCGGTTCCCTAATTTTTCAGGCTTATACTTCATATAATTGTTTTTATGCAATTATTCCATTAATTTTCAATTTAGTTTTACAAAGGTCTAATTTTGGAAGATAATAAAAAAGATAACATCAGCGAAAACAACCCTGCGGAAATAAAAAAAGAAAACGCGCAGGAATCCGGCTTTTCAAACAACGCTTCGAAACGCAGAGGGTATTACGGGAGGAGAAAGAAATTTTATCATCAAAGTTACCGGCAGCAGCAGATAAAATCATCTTTTAAGAAATTATCTATTGTAGTGCCGTTATTTAACGAGGAGGAATCCTTACGCCCACTGTCAAATGAAATAAAAAAAGCCATGCGGTCTCTGGATCTAAGCTTCGAGGTGCTTTTGATCGACGACGGCAGCACGGATAAATCGTTAAGTATAATAAAAGATATCTGCAAGCAGGACAGAAGGTTCCGGTATTTCAGTTTCAGGAAAAATTACGGTAAATCGGCCGCTCTTCAGGTAGGTTTCAGCAACGTTACCGGCGACGCCGTCATCACCATGGATGCCGATCTGCAGGACGACCCCGGCGAAATATCCAATTTATTGAAAAAATTGGAGGAAGGTTTCGATCTTGTTTCCGGCTGGAAAAAGAAGAGACACGATCCGTTCGTTAAAAAATATTCCTCCAGGTTTTTTAATTTCGTAACCAGATTGATGACCGGTATTAAAATACACGATTTTAACTGCGGTCTGAAAGCGTACAAAAGGGAAGTAACCGATGTTATAAAAGTTTACGGGGAATTGCACCGTTATATGCCGGTACTGGCTGACTGGGAAGGTTTTTCCGTTGCCGAAATCCCGGTTGTGCATCACCCGAGGAGATACGGGAAAACTAAGTTCGGTATATCAAGATTCTTCAAGGGATTTGTCGATCTGATTACGGTCTTGTTCTCGACTAGATATATTAAACGGCCGATGCACTTTTTCGGTTTTTTCGGAGCCTTATCTTTCCTTGTCGGGTTTTTCGTACTTTTATATTTGTCTATCGATTGGATGAACGGACATGCGTTAAGCAACAGACCGATGCTGTTTCTGGGCATGCTGCTTATTATTGTCGGAGTACAGTTTTTTGTATTCGGCCTGCTTGGGGAAATGCTGGTAAAAAGTTCAATAAACGAAAAAGAGTATATTGTTAAGGATAAAGGATAAAGGTCGAAGGCTGAAAGAGAAATGTCCGAGGCCACAGGCCGAAAAACCGGCAGCTGAATTCCTACCCGTCAAACTCAAGAAGAAATATAAGAGATTACTGGCTTAATGAAAATTACAATTCTTTCTACAGCTTATCCCCTGAGGGGAGGCATCGCACACTTTATCGGATTGCTTTATAAAGAATTGATCAAACAGCACGAAGTTAAAGTTGTTACATTTAAAAGACAGTATCCTTCTATTTTTTTCCCGGGAAAGTCCCAGCTTGAAGGGGGAGAGACTTCGGAAAAAATTCCCTCGGAAATTTCGGTGGATTCGGTTAATCCTTTTAACTGGATACGGACCGGAATAAAAATAAAAAAAGATGCCCCCGATTTATTAATATTCAAGTACTGGATGCCTTTTTTCGGCCCTTGCTTCGGCACTATCTCGAAGATCGCAAGACGGAACCGCAGAACGAAGGTGCTTGTTATATGCGACAACGTCATTCCCCACGAAAAAAAACCAGGCGATATAGCATTTACGAGATATTTTTTTAACTCGGCGGATTACTTCGTACTTCTGTCGGAAAAAGTCAGGGCCGATTTGCTTTTATTAAAGCCTTCCGCCGTAAGCAAATTTCTGCCGCACCCGGTTTATTCCAATTTCGGACAGCCCGTTCCGAAAGAGGAAGCTAGAAAATATTTAAAATTAAACGACGACAGATTGATTTTATTTTTCGGATTTATAAGGGATTACAAAGGATTGGACGTACTGCTGTCGGCAATGTCGTTCCTGAAAAACAGGCTTGACGTAAAATTAATAGTAGCAGGCGAATTTTATTCGAATAAAGAAAAATACCTTAATCTTATAAAAGATTTGGATCTGGCCGGAAGAACATATTTATTTACCGATTTTATTCCTACTTCCGATGTTAAATATTATTTTTCCGCCGCGGATTCCGTAATTTTGCCTTACAGGGACGCAACGCAGAGCGGGATAGTGCAGATTGCCGTTAATTTTAAAAAGCCGGTAATCGCAACCGACGTCGGAGGATTGAGCGAGGTGATCCGTGAAGGAGAGACTGGATTCATCGTCCCGAAGGAAAATCCGCCTGCGCTGGCGGAAGCCATTATAAAGTTTTACACGGAAAGCGACGAAAAAAGATTTTCGGAGAACGTTGAAAAAGAAGCGGAAAAATATTCCTGGGAAAATTTCGTAAACGGAATTAATGAACTTATTCATTTAAAAAATAATTTTTAATTTTTCATTTATAATTTTTAATTGTCTTCATGTATTACGACCCAATTAAAGACGTGTTTGCCTCGGTTTTAAGGAAGTACCCAACGCTGAGGGTTTGTTTTTATAAACTCCTGGATATTATGTTCCTGAGATCATGGTATGTAAGGAGGGAACTGAAAAATCTGCGCAGGATTTTCGGAGATAAAGAAATTTCCATATACGACGCGGGAGCCGGGTACGGGCAGTATTCGTATTTCATGGCAGGGAAATTGCGTCCGAATAAAATATATGCCGTCGACGTAAAAGATGAGTGGATACGCGACGGACAAAAATTTTTCGGGAAACGGAAGTTGAACAACGTAAGTTTCGGAATAGAAGACCTTACCGGGATCGAGCACGATAACCGTTTCGATTTAATAGTATCTGTGGACGTTATGGAGCATATTGAGGACGACGTAAAAGTATTTAAGAATTTTTACAGAGCCTTGAAGCCGGGGGGGTTTTTATTAATAAACACCCCTTCGATATACGGCGGAAGCGACGTGCACGAAGAAGAAGGCGAGAGCTTTATAAGCGAGCATGCGCGCGACGGTTATTCGTTCGAGGACCTCGAAAATAAATTAAAACCCGTCGGGTTCTCGGTATTCAGGTCAAGGTATACCTACGGGTTCTGGGGCGACAAAGCATGGAGGCTCGGAATAAAATATCCGATGCAGATGTTAAATATTTCGAAATTATTCTTTATTGTATTACCTTTTTATTATCTGTTAACTTTATTATTTACGTTCGGAATGATGTACCTCGATTTTCATTCGGAGAATAAGGTAGGCGCCGGTATTAATTATATAGTAAGGAAGTAAAACTCTAAAAATTAACGGTGATTAAATGGCAAAAACAAAAAAAGGCAGCAGGCAGCAGAAAAAAGAACCCCAGGGCTTTTTAGCCAAATTTAATTTGGAAGAAATTCTGCCGCAGAAATACCATGTACTGGCCGTAATATTATTGATTATCATCCTTTTCCTGATATTCTTAAATCCGCTTTTTTTCGGAGATAAAA
>JBJKOY010000620.1:0-9581 GCA_046706945.1 Ignavibacteriaceae bacterium
TTCATATGTGGACGCCGGATGTTTACGAAGGAGCTTCCGCGCCCGTGAGCGGGTTTATCGCTACTATTTCGAAAGGCGGCATGTTTGCCGTTCTGCTGAGGTTTTTCTTCGATGTAAACGGCTACAGCCATCATTCGCTGATTGTGCTCTTTTCGGTAATCGCAATTGCATCTATGCTTATAGGAAACTGGCTTGCGATTACACAGAACAACGTAAAACGAATACTCGCCTATTCTTCGATAGCTCACCTGGGTTATTTGCTGGTGGCTTTTATCGCGGGAGGGTCGAATGCGATCCAGGCGGTGACTTTCTACCTGGTAGCTTATTTTATCACTACCCTGGGCGCATTCGGGATCGTTACGATGATGTCCGACGAAAACAGGGAAGCGGATTCAATTGAAGATTACCGCGGCCTGTTCTGGAAGAGACCGCTTGTTGCCGGCGTTTTTACAGCAATGCTTTTTTCGCTTGCGGGCATTCCTCTTACCGTAGGCTTTATAGGTAAATATTTTTTACTGTCTGCCGGCGTAAATAATTCGGAATGGCTGCTTGTTATAATTCTGGTGTTGAGCAGCGTTATAGGTTTGTACTATTACCTGAGGATCATAACGGCAATGTTTTCCAAGGGAACTGAAGTCTCGCCGGAAAAGCAGCTTAAACCCGGATTTTCTTTACCTGCCAGTACGGCTGTCTTCGTTCTTACGATTATGCTCGTCTGGTACGGCGTCTATCCGACCGGCCTGCTGTCGATAATTAAACTGATAGCGGTAAATTTCTGATATTAATTACTCAGCGTCAAAATTAATCCAACGAATTAAGAGAGTATTATAGAATTGCAGTATTTTCAATTACCGTCCGCTTCAGCGGACGGATTAGAAGAAAGGAGAATATTATGTCGCTGCGCCCGGTTAAAAAAATAATAAAAGCCCGGCCCACTATCGAGGGAGCGGGAGTAAATCTTCGCCGTGCCATCGGGTTCGGGGATCCGGAAGAGTCGGATCCTTTTTTGCTCCTGGACGATTTCCGCAACGAGCGGCCTGAAGACTACCTGGCGGGTTTCCCGTGGCATCCTCACCGCGGCATCGAAACCATAACCTATGTGCTGGCCGGCAGCGTAGAGCACGGCGACAGCATGGGAAACAAGGGAGTAATCTCTTCGGGCGACGTTCAATGGATGACTGCGGGAAGCGGTATTATACACCAGGAAATGCCGAAAGGCGACGGCATCGGAAGGATGCACGGGTTCCAGCTCTGGGCAAACCTGCCGTCATCGCTTAAAATGACTTCGCCGAGATACCAGGAAATAAAGTCGAACGAAATCCCGGAAGCTGCGGAGGACGACGGCACCGTGGCCAGGGTAGTATGCGGCAATTTCTGGGGAAAGAAAGGTCCTGTTGACGGTATTGCGGCAAACCCGGTTTATATCGACGTCTCCGTCCCTCCGGGAAAAAGAAAGACGCTGCCGATTGATACCAGGAACAACGCCTTTGCGTACATCTTCGCGGGAACAGGAAATTTCTGCAACGCATCCGGACCGCTTGCGGTTCCTACCGAAAGCGTAGGCTGGATGGATACCGCGCCGCCTTCGGAAGCCGAAAACAGGTCGCTTATCCTTTTCGACGGCGGGGATGAGATTACGGTTCAAGCAGGCGACGAAGGCATCCGTTTTCTGCTTATTTCCGGAAAACCTCTTAAAGAACCCGTAGCCTGGTACGGACCGATTGTTATGAATACCCAGGAAGAATTGAAAAGAGCTTTTAAAGAACTTCAGGACGGAACTTTCTTAAAGAAAAAATAAAAGTTTTAAACGATCCTAAGCAATAATGAATTTTTGTTATTGCCTTTTTCAAAAGTAAGCAGACATCTAAGTACCCCAGCCGGATATATATCTGCGGTAATTATATTTGAATATTATTATATATGCCGCCGGGAATATAAAAACATCCGCAATCAGCAGCTTTAAGAAAGCAAAACCGAAAACAAATAAAATAGTAAGCAGGATAAGCGACAGGAATAAATATGTAGCAGTAAACAAAGAACGCAGTCTCAACAACATTACCGTTTCGTTTTCGATCTTTTCTTTCGAGAAGGCAATAAAAAAAAGACCGAGCATCAAAAGCACTCCCGCCGCCTCTTCGGTAAAATTATTTTGAATGAAAGTAAAATATTTGGATTCGAAAAAAGAGGAGTAAACAGCGAATACTTTCAGGTCAAGCGCGGCGATTTTTATGTCCAGGTAAAATCTTAAAAAGGAAAGTACCGCTCCCGGTATCAGCAGAACCCACCCTGCCGGTTTAAAACTCCGGGGCAGAAGGGGAAGATCTCCTTTAACAAAGTTTTTCCTCTCCAAGTATACTATTCCGTTCTAATAATTTTGGGCATAAATGTTTGTGCTTGCAGAACTCCCGTCTTCGGCTACAATCTCAAAATACACAAGCCCGAACCTGTGGTTGGCTTTGTATATGAATTTTTTTATGCCCGGCACCCTCGAATCCTGTTCTATGGTTATGGTTTTAATATACATAATGCCGTAAGGAGTGTCGTCTGTCGTCGATTTTGCCGTTACCGTTCTGGTGATCGTTTTGCCGTCGGATTTGGTTAATTTATATTGATCTCCCACGTTGCAGTCGTACTTAACCAGCGTATGTAATTTTTGATCTTTGTTGAAGAAGTCCTGGATCCCTTCCGAAGTAATTTTCAACCTGACTTCGGTATTAATTTTACCCGACGAATCTTTCATTTCTGACGGTATCAAAGTATTAAACGCCGCCAAACCCGGAACCTGCGATAAGTCGGCCGATACTTTTATGGTAGCTATCCCGTTCTCGTTCTTTGTTATCTCGAAAGAGGAATTTATATTGTAATAATCGCCGCCGACATTAACGCTGCCCGTACTGGCCGTGTTGCCGGTCTGCGCCAGCGGAATATTCGTGTCTCCGCCTATAACATTCGGGTCATTTTTCTCGTCGCTCGAATTTACCTTGTTGCAGGATATAAGAATAACTGCAAATAGGATAGCGATTGTAAAACCGGCAAACTTTTTCATTTTCCCTCCTGTTTACGTATTTATTATTTTATAGTCGTACGAAATTACGAAACGATAAATACATGGAAATTTTTAACAATTTAGAATACCTAAAAAGGGTTTTGCCAAAACCGGTCATCATAGGCAAGAATGCAGAATATTTCCCTCTTTTAATTTTAAGATCTGCAAAAGAATCGGACCAGCAAACTTAAAAATTTATATACGGATAATTATAAGGAATATTTAATTAAAAAGCATTTTTACAATACGTAACATAAAAGCATAAGGCTTTGCAATATTTTACGTCTAATTGTTATTCAGGTTATATACATCCATCAAATTTATTATTACTTTAATCTTCGACAAAATGAAAGTTTAGACATGAGCGCAATACTTTTAAAGGAACAATCCGAATATCTCGAAAAATTCTTAAAAAACGGCAGTTCTTTAATTCTTGAAATTGAAGCTTACGCAAAAGAAAATAATGTCCCCATACTTTCGAAAGATTCCGCTCTTTTGCTCGAACAAATGATTATTATGCTGAGACCGGGAAAGGTCCTTGAACTTGGGACCGCAATTGCTTATTCTTCAATTAGGATGGCCAATTGCCTGGGTAAAAACGGAAAAGTACACACAATCGAAAAAAGTAAAGACAATATTAAAATAGCGCGGAAGAATATTAGGAAAGCCGGCCTGGAAGATAAGATAAAAGTAGTTGAAGGAAATGCGCTGGAGATACTTCCCGGGCTGGATAAAAAATACGATTTTATTTTTCTCGATGCGGATAAAACCGACTATAAGGTACTGTTTAAATATTCACTTGCGCGCCTTAAAAAAAACGGCGTTATCTTTGTCGATAATCTCTTGTGGCACGGGTTTGCGGCGGCTGCTGAGGTCCCGGGTTCATATAAGGAATCGGCGCAGGTAATTCGCGAATTTAACGAGATGTTTATGTCGTCGCCGGGATTGAAGTCATCCATCCTGCCGGTAGGCGACGGTATAGGAATTGGTATTAAAATTAAATAACCGGATAAGAAATGATCTTTAATTATAACACGAAACCGGTCGACTTTGTCGCCGGCATAGAAGAATTTACCCGCTCGAAGCTTAGAAGAAAAATAGATCTTCTAAGACTTTACGAAGAAGCACAGCTTCACGACAATATAAAGCTTTTCGAGGAACTTCTTTTTAACGCAAAATATGTGATGGGTCTGTTAAGGGTTGTTCAAAGCAGCGCTAGCTTGGAGGATATAAAGAATATCGAACAAATCAAAAAAGATTTCTCCGAAAATATGGAGAAGGTCATAAATCAATTAAAGGAAATCATTAAATCGGCTTCGCCTGATCTCTCCCGATATTTCGAAGATACCTATTTCAAATTGACCCAGGAGAATTTTATTCATATTTCAGAGCTTTTGTCGGACCTTGAACAAGCCAAGAAATATGTCAACAGCGTTAAAAGGGAAGAATAAAACGGGACTCCTCCGAATCAAGTCCCGCTTCGCCTTGATTTTATTGCCGCACTTAAGGTTTTGTTATCCACTTCTCCAATGCGGTAAGGAGATTGGTCATTGCCGAAATTAAGGGCTGATGCTGATTATCGTCTATGTCCTGCAGAATCTCCTCGTGTATATCGAGGTAGGATTTATTCAGAAGCCGGACGATATCAATTCCTTTGGGGGATAAAGATACGCGCATGTTCCTTCTGTCGGTATTGTCGATTTCTCTTATAATATATTCTTTTTTAACAAGACCGTCGATGATGCGCGTTAATCTGCTGGGACTCAGACTCATCCTTTCGGCAATTTGCTTGTTATTTAAAGTTTCGTCTGCATTGAACAAACGTAAACACCTGAACTCCGCCTGGGTTAGGCCGTATTGATCGGCCAGCCTGGTTTCTTTTTCCTGGCATTTTCCCAGAAGGGTAAATGTTAAATCTGCCAGCTTACTGGCATTTTTTACTAATGTTTCTTGGTTTTGCATTTAATATTAAAAATATTTGCGTTTATCAAAATTCGTCAATAATCACGTATTATGCAAGTAAAAATTAATATTTTTTACTTATAAATAATTTCGTCTGATATTGTTATGGTAAAAGATCCTTTTAAGGTCTCAGCAAGTGCGCTTTGAAATTCGATAACATTATCCGGTTCCACAAGACAGCTAAAATGGGATTTCTCATCATATGAAGTATCTACAATTTCGGCATTATAGTTTGAAATCAATCTGTGAATTTGGCTGATATTTTGAAAATCAACGGTAATTTCTATTTTTTGAAATGGTTTTTTTTCGATTATTTCGGCGTCCTTCAGGGTAATGTCTGCTGAATTGTAATAAGCCTTTCCCAAAGGTCCTACGCCCAGCTTTACTCCCCCGAAATATCTCACAACAATGACGATAATATCGGTTAACCCGTAATGATCCAAGGCATTAAAGATTCTTAAACCTGCAGTGCCGTTCGGTTCTCCGTCGTCATAATATTTAAATATCCCGTTTTTTAATTTATAGGCGTAGCATCGGTGAGTTGCATCATAGTATTGTTTTTTAATTCTCTCCAAAATTCCGCTAATTTCATCTTCCGAAATAACCGGGTATGCCAGGCCGATGAATTGCGAGCCTTTTTCCTTGAATTTCGACTGGTAAAATTTATTTATTGATTTGATATATCCCGATTGCTTCATATGACGAAAATTAATGAAAATGTTAGGTAATGCATATCAAATTAAATTGATTTTCAAACTGTGTATAAGTAATATAAATATTTAAAATTTAAATTTGTTGGCAGCGTTGGAAAAAGAAACGATTTTAATTCGCGGAGCAAGGGAGCATAACTTAAAGGATATCGACCTCGAAATTCCCCGCGATTCATTTACCGTAATAACCGGACTTTCGGGATCCGGGAAATCGTCGCTTGCATTCGATACTATTTATGCGGAAGGACAGAGAAGGTATATAGAATCTCTTTCCGCGTATGCCCGTCAATTCCTGGATATGCTTGAAAAACCGGATGTCGATCTGATAGAAGGTTTAAGCCCGGCTATTTCCATCGAACAGAAATCAACTTCCGGAAACCCCAGGTCCACCGTGGGAACGGTAACGGAGATTTACGATTACCTGCGTTTATTATACGCAAGACTGGGCACGCCGTACTGCTATAACTGCGGAAAACCAGTTACAAGGCAGTCTTCCGCGCAGATAATCGATTCGGTGCTTTCGACCCTGAAAGGAAAAAAGATTGTTATCCTTGCGCCGGTTGTAAGAGGTAGGAAGGGACACTACCGCGAACTATTCGAAGAGATATTGTCCGACGGATTTCTGAGGGTAAGAGTGGATAACGAGTTCTGCGAAATATCAAAAGGATTCCAGGTAGACAGGTATAAAATTCACAACATAGAAATAGCGGTCGACAGACTTACCGTTGGAGAAAATTCAAGGAGCAGGCTTACCGAGTCTATGGAGGTCGGCCTGAATTACGGCAACGGGATCGTTATAGTGAACGACGGCAATCAGGATTACGTTTACAGCAGGCACTTAACATGCATCGATTGCGGGATAAGCTACAGGGAACTTGCTCCCAATTCGTTCTCCTTCAACTCGCCGTACGGCTCCTGCCCTGACTGCGAAGGACTCGGCGAAAAGAAAGAACTGGACGTTAATTTGATTATCCCGGATTGGGATAAATCAATTAACGAAGAAGGGCTGGCGCCGCTCGGAAAACCAAGGTCCATCTGGTTTTTTAATCAGCTGACCGCCGTAGCCGAAAAATACGGCTTTACGTTCGACACGAAACTGGGAGATCTTAAGGAAGACCAGAAGGAAGTTCTGCTTTACGGTACGAAGGAAAAAATTCCCTTTACTTATACGTACGGTTCGGGCAAACCCGTTACGTATATGCACAGGTTTTCCGGGCTTATAAATCATCTA
Organism: Ignavibacteriaceae bacterium; assembly: GCA_046706945.1. GTDB lineage: Bacteria > Bacteroidota > Ignavibacteria > Ignavibacteriales > Ignavibacteriaceae > FEN-1297. The sequence continues at coordinate 6,950 of JBJKOY010000620.1, forward strand.
AAAAATTATTACAACACCACAAGCTCCAACAACATCAGGCTGTGGGTGGAAGCTTACATGAACACCGTAACATGCCCTACGTGCGGCGGAGGAAGACTGAAGCAGGAATCTCTGGCCGTTAAATTTCAGGATAGGAATATAAGCGAGGTGACGAAGCTTTCCATTAAAAAGGCGCAGGGATTTTTTAAAGATATAAAAGTGAGCGGAAGGGATGCGATCATTGCAAAACCGATTATTAAAGAAATAAGTACCCGGCTTGATTTTCTGCTTAATGTGGGACTTGATTATCTGACCCTCGACCGTTCGGCGAGAAGCCTGTCAGGCGGAGAATCCCAGCGGATCCGGCTCGCAACGCAGATCGGCTCCCAGCTTGCGGGCGTTCTCTACGTACTTGACGAACCGAGCATCGGGCTGCATCAAAGCGATAACCTGAAGCTGATTAATTCGCTGAAAAACCTGAGAGATCTCGGCAACACGGTTATTGTAGTGGAACACGACAGGGAAACGATAGAGAATTCGGATTTTATGATAGATCTCGGTCCGGGCGCCGGCGAACACGGCGGGAAGATCTGCCTTGTCGGTGAAACGCAAAAGCTTATAGATTCCCGGAACGGAATAAACTCGCTGACCCTTTCGTACCTGACGTATAAAAAAGAGATCAATGTCCCCAAGGAGCGAAGGCCCGGCAACGGAAAATTTTTGGAATTAAAAGGAGCATCCGGGCACAACTTAAAGAATATAAATGTAAAGATTCCTTTGGGTACGCTGACTCTTATAACCGGCGTCAGCGGTTCCGGCAAGTCATCGCTGGTTAACGAGACTCTGGTGCGGATCTTAATGAACAGGATATACAAATCGAAGCTGGTCCCGCTCCCGTATAAATCCGTAGAAGGTCTCGAAAATATCGATAAGATAATAGAGATAGACCAGACCCCGATCGGGCGTACGCCGAGATCCAATCCCGCGACTTATACGGGACTGTTTACCTTTATCCGGGATCTTTATTCGCAGCTCCCGGAATCAAAGATGAGAGGCTACAGCACAGGCCGTTTCAGTTTTAACGTTGCGGGCGGAAGATGCGAAGAATGCGGCGGCGACGGATTAAGAAAAATCGAAATGAATTTTTTGCCGGATGTTTACGTAGAATGCGAAGTCTGCCGCGGGAAAAGATACAACAGGGAAACGCTCGAAGTCCTATTTAAAACAAAATCTATTGCCGACGTTCTTGAAATGACCGTAAGCGAAGCATTAAGCTTTTTCGATGAGCTCCCGCGCATAAAAAGAAAATTAAAAGCTTTGAACGACGTAGGCCTGGGATATATAAAACTGGGGCAGCAGGCCACAACATTATCGGGGGGTGAAGCCCAGCGCGTTAAACTGGCAACTGAGCTCAGCAAAGTCGGCACAGGGAAAACACTGTACATACTCGATGAACCTACAACCGGGCTTCATTTTGAAGACGTAAATATTCTGCTGAAAGTACTGAATAAACTGGTGGATAAAGGCAACACGGTTGTTGTTGTTGAACATAATCTCGATGTAATTAAGACGGCCGATCTGATTATCGACATGGGCCCCGGAGGCGGGGACGACGGCGGCAAAATAATTGCGTGCGGGACTCCCGAGGAAATTATGAAGAATAAAAAAAGTCTTACCGGTGCTTTCTTAAAGAAAGAAATTAAAACTAAAGAACCTCACCCTTAGTCCCTCTCCTTGCCAAGGAGAGGGAAACAGGGTGAGGTTTAATCGATCTTTCCGGGGTCGTCTGCAAGACGGTAATTGCAGTCGAGCGAATCGAGGTACTCCATGTCATCCCCGGATATCTCAAAATCGAAAATGTCCGCGTTTTCTTTTATCCGGTTTTTATCGGATGATTTCGGTATTACTATAACTTTATGCTGCAAAGACCAGCGGATTAATATCTGCGCCGGTGTCTTGGAATACTTTTCGGCCGTCGACGCGATTTTGGGATCTTTGACTTTGTTGCCTCTTCCCAACGGACTGTAGCCCTCAAGCTGTATGCCTTTTTCCCTGCAGAACTCAAGCAGATCCTTTTGATATAAAAAGGGACTGAATTCCACCTGGTTAACTGCCGGTACAACCCTACAATTATCAAGCAGTTCGTTAATATGTTTAAAGGCAAAATTACTTACCCCGATAGCTCTGCACTTGCCTTCATCAATTAGAGTTTCCAGCGCTTTCCACGTTTCTATTCTTTTACCTCCGCTGGGCCAGTGAATAAGGTAAAGATCGATATAATCCGTTCGCAACTGCCTTAAACTGTCGTCGACGGCGAAAAAAGTTTTATCGCGTCCGTGCTCGCTTATCCACAATTTGCTTGTAATAAAAATTTCTTCCCTGGGTATGCCGGACGCCGACACGGCTTCGCCCACATATCTCTCGTTAATGTACATTCTTGCGGTGTCTATTAATCTGTATCCCGTTTCAAGCGAAGCACGAACTGCCGATACGGCTTCTTTCGGGTTCTCGATCTTATATGTTCCCAAACCGAAATAAGGCATCATTACGCCGTTGTTTAATTTAACTTTGTCGTTAATCGTTATTTTCATGATCTGCGTTTTTAAAATGATTTATGCAAAAATAAAACGATTGACAAAAAATTCAAAAAACC
>JBJKOY010000621.1:0-27736 GCA_046706945.1 Ignavibacteriaceae bacterium
TATTACGGAACCGGTGACATCAAACTTTTATATGTATTTATATCGATTGCGATTTTCATTTTACTTATAGCATGCATCAATTATATGAACCTTTCCACGGCACGTTTTAACAAACGTACAAGAGAAGTAGGATTGCGAAAAGTCTTAGGTGCTCGGAGGGGATCGCTGGTTAAGCAATTTTTAGGAGAATCCGTATCGATGTCGATCCTCGCATTGTTTATTGCGGTTGCGCTGGTTGAAATATTGCTTCCGTTTTTTAATACGATAACCGGCAAGAACATATCATTAATTTCATCAGGCAGCTTACCTATTATTTTCGGCCTCTTTGGCTTAGCAATTGTCGCCGGGATTATTGCGGGCAGTTATCCGGCGGTTTTCCTTTCTTCTTTTCAGCCCGCGACGGCAATTAAGGGAAAAGCAATAACAAATTCCAAAAGCTCTCCGCTGAGAACCGTACTTGTAGTTACTCAATTCACCATAGCGATTATTCTTATTGCGTCGACCATCGTGATTTATACGCAGTACGACTACATGATTAATAAAGACCTGGGTTTTAACAAAGATCATATCGTTTACATCCCGGTAAACAAAGAGCTTGAACAGAAAATAGAATCAGTGAAAAATGTTCTTACCCAAAATTCAAATATAGAGGATGTAACCGTTTCTTCGAGCCTGCCTAACCAGGTCGGCAACGTCAATCCGATTGATTGGGAAGGCAAGCAGGACAGCAAGACGGTGTTCATTCACTTCGTCGTAACGGACAGAGATTATTTAAATACCTTCCGGATGAAATTATCCGCCGGGCGGAATTTCTCGAAGGATTTTCCGGACGACGCTTCAAACTTTATTATTAATAAAAAAACCGCTCAGTTGATGAATTTAAAAAATCCGCTGAATAAAGAGGTTACTTACATGGGACTGAGCGGAAAGGTAATCGGCGTAGTAGACAATTTTATTAACCGTCCCCTTGAGGAAGAATCTAATCCTCTTATACTGACGATCAATCCGAAGTTTTATAATTACTTTTTACAGTACGTATTAATTAAGATACGTTCAAACGATGTAAAAGGTACGGTGGGATATATTGAAAAGGTATCTAAAGAATTTGCGCCTGATTATCCTGTCAACTTCAAATTTTTAAACAAAACCGCTGATAACCTTTATCAATCAATTGAACATACCTGGTATTTGTTCGAGGCATTTGCGTTTACGGCAATTCTGATTTCGTGTCTGGGACTTTTCGGTCTTGCATCGTACATGATTGAACTGCGGACAAAGGAGATAGGTATAAGAAAGACGCTAGGAGCTACCGTGCACGGCGTTGTTATGCTTCTCTCGCTTGAGTTTATAAAGTGGGTGATTCTTGCAAACTTTATAGCTTTGCCGGCTGCATATTATTTTATGGGTAAGTGGCTGCAAAGTTTTGCTTATAAAATTGATTTAATATGGTGGACATTTGCTCTTGCCGGCGGAATTGCTTTGCTGATAGCACTGGCTACAATCGGTTTTCAGACAATAAAGGCTGCATCTGCAAATCCTGTCCGAGCATTGCGCTACGAGTAGTATCGTAATGGAAGGAACCTGACGGGTCGGGATTGAAAGTATGAGATATGAATAGATATTCCGTTAGCCATGGGCGCCGGATTGTCCAATTTGCGGCTTTCCGGCGTTCAAATATTTTTGGGACATTATAATGTTAAAAAATTATTTGAAAACCTCTTTCCGGAATTTCCTTCGTTTTAAAGGTAATACGGTAATAAATATTGCCGGATTGGCTATCGGTATTTCCGTTTTTTTCCTGATCTATCAATATGTCGCCTTTGAACTTAGTTACGATGGTTTTAATAAAAATGCGGATAGGATTTACCGTATAAGAGATGATCGAATTTATTCCGACAAACACGATAAAAGCGCAGGCTGTCCGCCTGCATTGGCCCCTACCTTAAAAAAGGAATTTCCCGAGGTTATTGAAGCTGCAAGATTGCGCGGTACGGACGTAACTTTTATTGATAGAGAAAAAAATGTTACCGAAAATGTAGAAAAAGTATTTTATACAGAACCTTCATTCCTCAAAATGTTTTCATTTCCTTTAGTAGAAGGTTCAAAAGGGGATGTACTGAATGAACCTTATAATATTATAATCTCTGAATCATTTGCTCAAAAATATTTCGGTCATGATGACCCGGTTAATAAAGAAATTACTTTGATCAATGAGTATGGAAATCATAATTATAGAATAACCGGAGTATTTAAAGACGTCCCGCCAAATTCGCATGTGAAGTTCGACATGCTTATTTCATATAAAACACTTATTACCCAGAACAAGCAGGCGGAATATTATTGGGGCTGGAATGCTTTTAATACTTATGTACTTTTAGCGCCGGGTACAAATCCCAAAAAACTTGAAGCAAAATTTCCCGCGATGATTGAGAAATATAAAGATTACGGACCAAGCTATAAACGGGTCTATATTTTGCAGCCGTTAAAAGATATTCATTTGTATTCTCACTTGCGTTTTGAACCGGAAGTAAACGGAAGCGCAGAAACCGTAAAATTTTTATCTATCATTGCATTGTTTGTCCTGCTGCTTGCGTGGGTAAATTATATAAATCTTTCCGCCAGCCGGTCGCTGATCCGCGCAAAAGAAGTCGGCATCAGAAAGGTTCTCGGCTCAAATAGGCTTAGCCTAATTAAACAATTTTTGACGGAATCCTTTATACTGAATATGGCTGCATTAATTATTGCACTAATGATCGACGAATTAGTGCTCCCTTATTTTAACAATTTGACGGGTAAACCTCTTTCGATAGAATTGTTAAAACAAAATTGGATACCACTGGCGGGTATGTTTGCGGCATGTACTTTTTTATCCGGTATTTACCCTGCATTGGTTATATCTTCATTTAGTCCATTGACAGTTTTTAAAGTAAAAACGGGTCGAATTTCAAACGGAAGAATTGATTTACGCAAAGGTTTGGTAATCTTCCAGTTTGCCGTATCAATTCTTCTTATTGCTTCAACCGTTATAGTTTATCAACAATTATCTTTTATGCAGAACAAGGATTTGGGGATAAATATTGACCGTATATTGGTTCTGAAAGCGCCGTTGGGAAAGGAAAGTTCTTTTTCATCATCAACAAATTTCAAGAATGCTTTGTCGGCAGTACCGGGTATTAAAATTGTCTGCGCTTCCGCATCAATTCCGGGAAAAGGATATTCAAATGCTTCAAGCGGGGTTAGAAAATTCGGAAGCAGACCTGAAGACGGCTCGCAGGGATTATTTATCGATGCAGATGAAAATTATTTCAAATTGTACAAAGTGCCTTTAGTTGCAGGTAGGTATTTCACGGAAGAATCGAGATTTAACCTTGAAATTATTTTGAATGAAAAAGCGGTAAAATTCTACGGCTTCAAAAATCCAGAAGATGCAATTAATAAAAAATTAGTATTCGACGGGTTCGACGGCCAAAGCATTAAGATAGTTGGTGTTACAAAAGATTACCACCAGGAATCACTTAAAAATCCTGTGTTGCCTGTTATTTTCAATCCGATCAATGCAAGAGATTTAAATCTGGTAAAATATTTTTCTGTTAAAATTAACGGTAAAAATATTAAACAGATAATTGCAAAAGTTAAAAATAAATGGGATGAAATATACCCTGATCAGCCGTTTGAATATAATTTCCTGGATGATGTCTTCAATTCCCAGTATAAATCCGACCGTCAATTCGGTGAGGTATTCGGTCTATTTTCTTTCCTAGCAATTGTTATAAGTTGTCTGGGATTATTCGGTTTAGCTTCATTTACGAATTTGCAGCGTACAAAGGAGATCGGTATCCGAAAAGTGGTAGGAGCCTCGATGTATAATATCCTTTTTATGCTGATAAAAGATTTCACAAAATGGGTTTTAGTTGCAAACCTAATTGCCTGGCCCGTAGCATATTTTTTAATGAATAAGTGGCTTGAAGATTTTGCTTACAAGATAAATATAAGTCTGTGGGTGTTTGTCTTTTCCGGCGGAGTTGCTTTGTTGATTGCATTAATTACGGTGAGCTTTCAAGCAATAAAATCGGCAGCGGCAAACCCTGTTGAGTCGCTAAGGTATGAATAAGCAAAGTGCAAAGAGCTAAAAGAAAAAAACATGACTTTAACTTGAGATTGAAAAAATTAAGATAACGGGAAATAATTTAATGTTTCAAAATTCTAAGAAATCTATCAAATATACTTTTCGCTATACTCTTCGCACTACACACCCGGAGTTTTTATGTTAAAAAATTATTTAAAAATTGCTTTTAGAAACTTGAAAAAATACAAGGGATATTCTTTTATAAATTTTGCCGGTTTAGCTGTAGGCCTGGCCAGCTGTATACTGATTTCCCAATATATTTATCAGGAATTGAGTTATGATTCATTCTTCAAAGACGCGGATAGAGTTTACAGGGTCGCTACCATGATGAAATCACCTAACGGCATTGAAAAAAATGCGCAGACATCCATGCCGGTCGGGCCGGCGCTTGCGGCGAATTATTCGGAGATACGAAGCTGGACAAGGATGTACTATGCCGGTCCTTCTCTCGTGGAAAACCGCGAAAATAAATTCTTTGAATACAATATTGTCTTCGCCGATTCTACGTTCTTCAAAATTTTCCCCTTCAAGATTCTTTCCGGCGATCCGGAGAATTTACTGAACGCGCCGAACAGTATAGTATTAACGAAATCGATGGCGCATAAGTATTTCGGGAGAGGCGACGCAATCGGGAAGACGCTCCGCATAAATAACAAGCAGAACTTCCTTGTGACCGGCGTGATGGAGGATGTCCCGGTCAATACACATTTTCATTTTGGTTTCGTTGCATCATACTCTTCTCTGACGCCGGGTTACATGGGGTGGGATCCGTCAAAACAGTGGGGAGCTTTCTTCGATAATTTCACTTACATATTAGTCCCTTCGAAATTTGACGCGGCATCCTTTCAGCGAAGGACAAAGCCGCTTTTGGAAGGTCATAACGCAAATCCTCCGGGTGTATCCTCATGGCTTGTTTACCAGCCGCTTAAAAAACTACACCTGCTTTCCGGATTTGTCAGTACGCCGGAACTGACTAACAGTTCAAGGAATCTTTTCGTTGTAGCAATTATCGGACTGTTCACGCTGTTAATTGCCTGCATTAATTTCATTAATATAACAACTGCGCGGTCTTCACAAAGACTAAAGGAAATAGGAGTCAGAAAGGCCCTCGGCGCGCAAAAATCCGGTCTGGTAATGCAGTTCATAGGGGAGTCTCTTTTAACCTCCGTATTATCCCTTCTTTTTGCGGTGATGATCGTCGAAGTTATGCTGCCGGCGTTCTCTAACCTTGTCGGGGAGAAAATAGTAACCGGTTTGTTTTCTAATCCTCTCCTTTTGACTGTAATAGTCGTTACAACCTGTCTGATCGGCGTGGTCTCGGGAATCTATCCTGCATTGATGCTTTCAAGAATCAAGACCTCTGCGTCTGTTAAGGGAAAGACTAATAAAGGCGGCTGCTCGTTGCATTCTCTAATGAGAAAGACCCTTGTTGTTGTGCAGTTTTCCATATCGTCCGTCCTGATAGTTGCCGCGATTGTAATCAATGATCAGGTGAAATACGCCAAGGATTCTGATCTCGGCTTTAACAGGAATGACATCGTACAAATCAGCGTTCGGGATCAGAAAGTCCGCAATCAATTCAAAGCCTTTGAAAACGAGGTTAGCGCCGTTCCGGGTGTTGAAGGAACCTCAAAATGTTTTTGTGCCCCGGTGAGTCATTATATTTACGCTACCGATATATACCCGAACGGGCACGGGCAGCAAGGAGCCTTCACAATGAATTTCGATTTTGTCGATGCGAATTTTATAAAGCTCTTCGGGATCAAACTCCTTGCGGGTAGAAATTTCGAAGCAGGACACCCGAGCGATTCGGCGTCGATTATTATCAATGAGACTGCAATGAGGAACCTCGGTTTCGTCAAGCCGCAGGAAGCCGTAGGGCGAAAATACAGCATAGGAATCAATAACTGGAGACCGCAAATTATAGGCGTGGTAAAAGACTTTCATTTTTCTTCTTTCCATAATGCGATTACGCCGTTTGCATTTATGGACTTACCCGGTCTTCAGAGGCAGCTGTCCGTTAAGATCAACAGTGCGGATATTTCGGGCGCTCTTGCCGGAATTAAGTCAGTGTGGGAAAAGTTCTCTCAGGCGTATCCCTTTCAATATTCGTTCATCAACGAGACAGTCGACGAACTTTACAAACGTGACGTCAAAGAGGAGAGCATCGTGGCAGTCTTTTCCGGGATTGCCATTTTAACCGCATGTTTGGGGTTGTTCGGATTAGTTGCATTTTCTGCAGAACAGAGGACAAAAGAAATAGGAATACGTAAAGTTCTGGGAGCATCGACTTCGGGAATTGTGGGACTGCTTTCAAGGGAATTTCTAATGCTTACATTATCGGCAAATATTATCGCTTTGCCTCTTGCAGGCTATGTAATGAACGGCTGGCTGAACGATTTCGCATACAGAATTCATATCAGTCCGTTTACCTTTGTCATCACGGCAGCAGTGACAGTTTCTATAACAATATTAACCATAAGTTTTCAGGCAATTAAAGCGGCAGCGACAAACCCGGTCAAGAGCCTGAGGTATGAATAATTATATAAAACTCTTTAAATATGTTCGAAAACATTAAAAGAAGGAAGTGAAACATGAAAGAAATAAGTATTCCTCTGCCTGATTTCCTGGACAAACAGATTGCCGAAATTGAAGTGAAAATAAACGGCAAGAAAAGATTGTTCAATTACAGAATCGAATCGTTCAGATGGGAGCCGGAAGATAAAGATTTGACGGTAGAAGAAAAAATCAAAATGCTTCAGAACGGTTTGGAAAGTTACGATAAATCCTGGGAATTAATTCAAATATTTAAACCGAAAGAAAATTCGAAATTCGTTCAGGCTTTGTTCAGGCAAAAAGGTCAAACTTTTTGAAATTGCTGAATTGTTTTATTGATAAATTGCCTAAACATTCCGAAAATTTAACAATTAGGCAATTAAACAATTCCTTTGATAATTACTTCCGGCAGGATAGTTAGAATTATAATATTCTTTTTTTGTAACCGGGAATTTCAGAGAATAGTCTAATAAAGATATAAATTTGAACTTTTGCCCTAATTCTCTTATCGTTTTGCAGATCTCCGAATAAAAGGGGCGGGGATTCATCATTAATGAAGAATTAAAAAACATTTCTAAGGAGAAAACCATGATTTCCTGGCAAAGATTTAGGCAGAGTATGTCCTTTCTTTTGATTATTACCTTTCTTCCCTTTTTCTGTATCCATCCGCAGACAACTAAGCTGGATGAAAGCGATCTCGAAGAAACTATGCGTAATCCGTGGAAAGCGGACAGATCAAAGTTTATAACCGACTGGCTTATTCTCGGACCCGTGCCGGTAAAATCAGCCGGCGAACTTGATAAGGATTTTCTTGCCGGATATAAAGGAGAAGAAAATTTAAAACCTTCGTCGGGAGACAGCATAAGTATTTCGGGAAATATGTTCAAATGGACTGAGGTGACCTGCAAAGATATTGTTGATCTACAGAAGTATTATCAGAGAAGCAGAAACGAAGACGCCGTTGCTTATGCTTATGCAAAAATAAACATGAAGAAAGACGGTAAGGTATACTTTTATCTCGGCAGCGACGACGGAATTAAAGTCCGGCTTAACGGGAAAACGGTTCACAGGGTGCTCAAAGACCGGGCGCTCCTATTGGACGAGGATTTCTTCGAGGGGGATATGGCTGCGGGCGAAAACCATTTGCTGCTGAAGATCCAGCAGAGTAAAGGCGGCTGGGGATTTGCCGTTAGGATGATGGAAGACAATAATCAGCTTAATTTTATTACCGGCAATATAGAGTTCTCGCTGGCAGAGATCAATCCCGATGCAAAAACGATTAATGTAGTATCAAATAGCAATCTCGATAAAAATTTAATGAGACAAAAAGTCAAAATGGAAGTTTATACGGCCGGCGGAAAGATTGTCAGCGAAAAGACTTACGAATGTCCCGATCCCGTGATATTGAATTATTCAGGATGGCCCGACGGCCCTTACGAATTCAGATTTACTTATAACGATGTGAGAGGAACAAAGTTTGTTAAGTATACAACATGGTTTAAGGGAGATATCCTAGCTGCGGCGCGCGTGGCCGTAAACAGCGCGCCGGATAAAAGCGTTAGAGAACCGGATAAATGCCTGCACAGGATGCTCGCCGATATGATCATGGACAGACTGGGCAGCAACCTTGAGGATCCGGATTCTGCAAAACTGTCTTCATTATTTTCCCCTTTAATGGAATTGGCGGAGATTGAGTCCGGCGGACAGATCAGACCGGGCGGCTTTATCAGACTGGCCTATATCGACGATATAGATAATACTCCTCAGTTCTGCAAATGTTATCTGCCGCTTAATTACGATCCTGCAAAAAAATGGCCTTTGGTCGTATACCTTCACGGCTATATCCAGAACATCCCCGAATACTACCGGATATGGGATATCGACAGAAGACATGCCGGCGCAAGCGACAAGGAGGACGTTATTTATATCGAACCTCACGGGCGGGGTAATACATCATACACGGGAATTGGAGACAGGGATGTCTTAAAGTGCATAGAACTTGCCGAGCAAAAATTCAATGTCGACCGCGAAAGAATATACTTAACGGGAGCTTCGATGGGCGGATACGGTACCTGGAACGTCGCCACGCGTCATCCCGAACTCTTTGCGGCCATAGCTCCGATATTCGGAGGCGGCGATTATCACGTTAACATTCCCAAAGATAAACTGGCAAAATTATCCGGGTGGGAGGTTTATCTGGACGATAAATTCAGTACTACCTCTCAAATGGAATCGCTGCTGAATATGCCCGTTTTGGTCTCCCACGGCGACAAGGATCAATCGGTCAATGTTAATCTTTCTCGTTATATCGTAAGAATGCTTCAGCGATGGGATTACAACGTAAGGTACATAGAAGTCCCGGGCAAAGGTCATGAGGATCTTGGGTTGGACGATCAGATTATAAACTGGCTGCTTCAATACAAGAGAAACGATTCGCCTAATCACGTACGTATACGCGCTGCTGACCTGAGAAATGCATCGGCTTACTGGGCCGAAGTTACGAAAAAAATAATACCGGCGGAGTTTATTGATGTTGACGCCGAAGTGCTTCAAGGCAATATAATAAGAGTTGATTCAAAGAATGCCGATGAGATGGTCCTATCGGTCCCTGCCAAATTAATCGATTACAAGAAAACCGTTAAAGTTGTGTGGAACGGGAAAATCATTCCAGTTGAAAACAATCCGTCCGGAAAAATCGTATTAAGTACCGAAGGTACCGGATTTGCCGCGGTGAGCAAAAATCCGCGACTGGCAGGTCCGATCGCGGACTATCAGAATACACCGTACTTAATAGTTGCCGGAACAATATCGAAAGATTCGGTAATGAGAAAATTAATTTCAATGAAGGCGGAAATGATGATGAACGATTGGAAGTCCGTTCAGAAATATGAACCGCGGTTTAAGAAGGATATTGACGTGACCGAATCCGACATGAGAGATTACACTCTTTACCTCTTGGGCGGTCCGGAGGATAATGAAATAACCGCCGGGATTACCGGGAAAATCCCAATTGATATTACTTCCGATCAAATAATTGTTGCCGGCAAATCCTTCAAAGCCGGCAATGCCGTTGTAAATGCTATATTTCCCAATCCGTTCAATGCCGAAAGATATGTTGTTATTGCTGCGGCAAACTCAGGCACGGGATTTTACTTTTTCGATCCCCGCAACGGCGAGCTTAATCAATATGATTTTTACATCTCCGACGGAAAAATTCCAAATTATTCCTCCGGAGCTAAAAACGAAAAAATATTAGTGGCTTCCGGGTTCTTCGACAACAACTGGAAATTGAACGATGCTTATTATCAAAAAGGAAGAGATGAACTTCGTTCGAAATGCGCATATATGGAATTAAATAATGACCTTTCGGCAAAAATAGTAAGTTCGGAAAGCCCTTCCGAAGAACTGTTAAAAGCTTACGGCGGTGTTTACCAGTTGGAGAACGGGCCGCAGATTAAGGTAGCGCTGGAAAACGGTAAACTTATAGCATCTCAGCCCCCAAGTCCGCAATCTTTTGAACTTACGGCCGTATCAGGAAATGAGTTTTATATTCCTCCCATAAACGTAACTCTGGCTTTCAATAAAGACGAAAATACCGGTCAATATTCGATGACCGTATACCAGACGGGAGGCGAATTTGCCCTAAAGAAGATAAAATAAAAATTTGGTCTGTTTAGTTTAAAATAGGTAAGTTTAAAGAAAAATTTTACGGAAATAAGATGAATAAGATATTTTTTCTTACGGCACTGCTTGCATCTGTATTATTTTTCGAAAGCTTCACTTACGCGGACGACGGATATAGGTTATGGCTTAAATACGATTTGATAGAAAACCGGCAAATTCTGGAAGAATACGCACAACTTATTAAAGAACAGATAATTGAGGGAAAATCCGCAACGATGGATGCCGCAAGGCATGAATTGAAAATGGGATTGGACGGACTACTGGGCAAGGAAATACCGGTCGTGAACAGTTTGAGAGATGACGGTACCTTAATTATCGGAGCGTATAAGAATTCACCGATCCTCAAAAACGTCGAATTGAACGGAAGGCTTAAACAAATAGGTACGGAAGGATATCTTATCCTTAATTCCGAAATAAATAATAAGAAAGTAATTATCGTTACCGGCAATACCGACATCGGCGTATTGTACGGAGTTTTCGGATTCCTCCGGCAGCTGCAGACAAACCGCGAAATTACCAATCTCGATATTGTATCTTATCCTAGAATAAAATTCAGAATACTCGACCATTGGGATAATCTTAACGGTACCATAGAACGAGGCTATGCAGGTTTTTCTATTTGGAACTGGCATACGCTTCCGATCTATATTAATCCCCGCTACAGGGACTATGCCCGCGCTGAAGCGTCGATAGGGATCAACGGAGCGGTAATGAACAACGTAAATGCAGACCCGCTGATACTCACTCACCGTTACCTCGTGAAAGCCGCTGCGCTGGCCGATGTTTTCCGCCCCTACGGAATTCACTTATATCTATGCGCCAATTTCGATGCGCCGATTAAAATCGGCGGACTTAAAACGGCCGACCCGTTCGATCCGAAAGTAAAAGAATGGTGGAAAGAAAAAGTCAAGGAAATCTACGAACTCATTCCGGATTTCGGCGGATTCCTAGTTAAAGCGAATTCGGAAGGCGAACCGGGCCCGAGAGATTACGGCAGAACTCAAGCCGACGGCGCCAACCTGCTGGCCGACGCCTTGAAGCCCTATCACGGTATAGTAATGTGGAGAGCTTTCGTTTATACTTTTAACGCAAAAGACAGGGCGAAGCAGGCATATAAAATATTCAAACCGCTGGACGGCAAATTCGCGGACAACGTACTGCTGCAGATTAAAAATGGTCCGCTCGACTTTCAGCCCCGCGAGCCTTTCAGTCCTTTATTCGGAGCCATGCCCAAAACGCCGTTAATGGTAGAGTTTCAAATAACTATGGAATATTTGGGGCAGGGAACAAGCCTTGTTTATTTAGCTCCTTTGTTTAAAGAGTTCCTCGATTCCGATACTTATGCCAAAGGTGAAGGGTCCACCTGTGCGAAAATTGTCGACGGTTCTCTCGATCACCATTCGATATCGGGTATGGCCGGAGTGTCCAATATAGGCGCAGACCGCGACTGGACGGGAAATATTTTCGGTCAGTCGAGCTGGTTTGCATTCGGCCGGCTTGCTTGGAATCCGTTTTTGACATCAGAACAAATAGCAGGCGAATGGATCAGAATGACCTTTTCAAACGATACCGCGGTAATTAAACCCGTCGAAAAGATCATGATGTCCTCCAGGGAGAACGTAGTAAATTATATGGACCCGCTCGGGCTTAACATGATATTCGGCTACAACAATCATTACGGCCCCGGACCCTGGATTGATTATTCGCCGCACAAAGACTGGAACTCTACTTATTACCACAGGGCCGACAGCATAGGAGTAGGGTTCGACCGGACAAAAACAGGCAGCGACGCCGTCAGCCAGTACTATCCTCCAGTTGCAAAAAAATTCGCTTCGCTTGCCGATTGCCCTTCTAAATATCTTCTTTGGTTTCATCATGTAAGATGGGATTATAAAATGAAATCCGGAAAAACTTTATGGGATGAGATCTGTTACCATTACTATAAAGGAGTAGACGGAGTCAGGAAAATGCAGAAAATATGGAACAACCTGGAAGGGAAAATTGACCGCGAAGAATGGCATGACGAGCAGATGTATCTGAAGATCGAGGAGAAAGAAGCGGTCTGGTGGCGGAATGCGTGCGTTCTGTATTTCCAGACTTTTTCAAAAATGCCGATACCGCCGGGACTTGAAAAACCGGACAGGACTTTGAAATATTACGAGAGTCTCTCATTCCCGTATGCACCTGGTACCTGGTAGAGGTTGACGGTATGAACAGGTTCAGAGCCGTAGTTATATTAAAAATTTTATTAATGGCCGCGTTCGTTGCGGGCGGATTATTTATTCTGAACAGGTATAA
This sequence comes from Ignavibacteriaceae bacterium, assembly GCA_046706945.1. Taxonomy (GTDB): domain Bacteria; phylum Bacteroidota; class Ignavibacteria; order Ignavibacteriales; family Ignavibacteriaceae; genus FEN-1297. The sequence goes on from JBJKOY010000621.1 coordinate 12,665, forward strand.
TTTATGGAGCATTGCTTCGTTATTCTTCCTGGCAGCGGCATACATAACCTACTCGCTCTTCAAATTTATCGATAAAATCAACAGGGACTTGAAAAGATTTTTAACGTCCGTAAAATATTCGGATTTTACCCAAACATACCTGCAGAAGAATTTCGGTTCGGCTTATAAAGACCTTTACAATTCCATCGTTGCTACATACGGTAATTTATCCTCTGACAGATTAAGGGCCGAAGGGAATCTCCAGTATTTGAAAACACTGATCGAACAGGTTCCTTCGGGAATAATATCCTATAAGGAGAACGGAGAGATAGAATTAATAAATAAGACCGCAAAGAGTCTGCTTAACATCGGCGATATGAGAAATATCAACATGATAAAGGAGGAAAAGAATTATTTAAAATATCTGCTCGAGAACCTTGAGATCGGAAGGGAAAAAACGGCAAAATTTTATGTTGGACCAAAAGAAAAAAACATATCCGTTTTCGCTTCAAAATTTAAATTGAGAAACAATCTATATACGCTTATAACGTTTAAGGACCTGGAAGACGAACTCGAAAAAAAGAGATTGGAAAACGAACTTAATATTGCACAGGATATCCAATCGAGCCTGCTGCCTAAGAAGCTTCCCGAATACAAGGACTATGAAATTTCAGCGTTTTTTAAACCGGCTAAGCGCGTAGGCGGAGATTTCTATGATTTTTTCGAACTCGGTGAAAATAAGCTGGGAATTATTATCGGCGATGTCTCGGGAAAAGGACTGGGAGCGGCTATTTATACCACGCTTATAAAAGGCATCTTCCAGACCCTTGCGTACGAAAGCTCTTCTACGGTCGAATTGTTTGAGAAAGCCAATTCGCTTATTTATAATATGCTGGATAAGAAATCTTTTATAACTGCAATATATGCGGTGCTGGATACTTCGAACAACACATTAACTTTTTCGCGGGCGGGTCATGAACCGCTTCTTATATATGAGTACGGTTCGGGCGAATTTAAAAGTTACGTTAATAAGGGACTCGGACTCGGACTTGACAAAGGCAGCAAACTTGTCGATAATCTTGAAGAGCAGACTGTCAATATTAAAGTGAAGGACACGATATTAATTTATACGGACGGTTTGGTCGATTTGAATAACAACGCCGGAGCAGAGGATGCGATGAATATCTTCAAAGAAATCGTCTCTTCAAATTATGAAAAAAATACGGGCGCTATTCTTAAAGAATTCGAAAAATACATAACGAATTGTACCGAAAGCAGCGATCAGTTCGACGATATCACGGTGATTGCTATCAGACGTAATTTATAAGGTTAAAAACAAACCGCCAAGGTCGCGAAGAACCGCAAAGGAAGATCAAAAAATCGGGGGAGGATCAAATCTTAAACTGAGTTTTAAAAATTAAAACAGAATATTTAAAGCATAGAACGTAAAGACTGGCAAATAGACTTCGCGTCGCTTTGCGATCTTAGCGGTTAAAAACAAACTGCCAAGAACCGCAAAGGGAAATTGTTACTCCGTTTGTTCGGTCATTACAAAATCGTTAGGATCATAGCCCTGTTTTTTCAAAATTTCAAAAACAGTGTCCATATCTTCCCTGGATAATCCGGGTGTCCGGCTTAAAATCCATCCGTATTTTCTGGAAGGATTGCCTACTACCGCATAACGGTAATTCTTATCCAACCCGATTATCCAATAGTCTCCCCAGAATAATTGAATACCCAGAATCCTTACAAAACTAACTTCCAGTTTCGAGTTCGATTTACGATCCACAACCTCGGCGATTCCCTTGGCTTCATTAATACTTCCGTCCTTCTCGATACACCTGTTAATGACGTCGATTCTCCCGTCGTCCCTTAATATGTAAGTGGCCGTGGTATTTCGATCGCATTTTTTCTGAAAGCTGTTGGGGATTCTGGCTATTTCAAACCATTTCCCTGCATACTTCTGCAAATCAACTGAATCAACCGTAACCGGGGGTTGCATATCCTGCGCCTTTATTAATGAAGTCGTAATAATTAAAAGCAAAAATAAATATACTATCTTATTACCCTTGAAATTAGTTCTCATGCCCTTTCTTTCCCGCCTCGTTTAACGGAAAATATGCATAAAAAATTATATTTTCCATTTATAAATCAACCGCGATAACAATAATTAAAATAATAAAATACCATTGTTTAAAGGCGCGAAAGATCACACGGGACTTCAGAAGATGTGAAATTTGTAAATAAATCGTGATAATTTTGTTACATTATTACCGTATCTTTCTTCCGCATTAAAAAGAATAAATATGAAAAAAATCCTGATAATCGAAGACGACACGGAAATCTCCAACCTGTTGAATATTAATTTAAAAGACCTGAGATGCGAGGTTGTCAGCCGATACGACGGCGGCAGCGGATTTAAAGAAGCGCGATCCGGCGATTATGATTTGATAATTCTCGACATAATGCTCCCTGAAATGGACGGCTTCGAAATCTGCAAAGAATTAAGGAAGGCGGAAATATTAACGCCTATTATAATGCTTACGGCAAAATCGGAGGAAACGGACAAAGTCCTGGGATTGGAATTCGGCGCCGACGACTATCTCACGAAACCCTTCAGCGTGAGAGAATTTATAGCAAGGGTAAAGGCAATTTTCCGGCGGATTGAAAACCTTCATACGGAAAAAGAGGACAGGACCGAGCTGAAATACGGAGCTCTTCGAATCGATTCTCTTAATAGAATAGTGCTGTTGAATAGCGAACGCATCGAGTTGACACCCAAAGAATTCGACCTCCTGCACTTAATGGCTTCGCACCCTGGGAGGACTTATACAAGAGAGAATCTTTTAAATTTAATTTGGGGTACCCAGTACTCCGGCTACGAACATACGGTTAATTCTCATATTAACAGGCTGAGGAGTAAAATAGAAGACGACGTCTCTAACCCCGTTTATATTTTAACCAGCTGGGGCGTGGGATACAGGTTTAACGATCGGTTTGAAGAACAAAAATTGCCTGAAAAATGAAAAATTTTTTTAATTCGCTGTTCTGGAAAATATCGGCCGTATTTTTACTGGTGCTTATTTTAATTTCCTTCGTCTACATGCTTATTTCAATCAACACCGCCGAATTATATTTTCAGGAAACCCGCCAGAAGCTTGACATCAACATTGCTTCGCATATTGCGGATTATAATAATTTCTTTTCCGGTGATTCCATTAACCAGGCCGTGCTCAAGGAAGTATTTCACAACGTAATGGTTATAAATCCGAGTATAGAAGTTTACCTGCTCGATACCGCGGGGAAGATTTTATCTTATTATGCTCCGAACCAATCCGTACTGTTAAAAAAAGTCCCGCTGAATTCCATCCGGCAGTTTATTGCTTCTAAAAAAGAAACTTTTTTGCTGGGCGTCGATCCTAAAAACCCCGGGGCGCAGAAGGCCTTTTCGGCCGCAAAGGTGTTTGAAGGCGGGAAATTTATGGGCTATATATACGTAATCCTGGGCGGCCAGGAGTATGAGAATGCCAGCCAGTTGTTTTACGGGAGTTATATCTTGAGGCTCGGCGTAAGATCGATGATCATCGCCTTAGTTGCGGCTTTGGTAATCGGTTTTTTGGCGATCGGTTTTATAATCCGGAATATCCGAAAGATCGTAAGCGTAATCAGGGAATTCCAGGACGGCAACCTGCACGCGCGGATAAAATTTAAAAGTAAAGGCGAACTCCGCGAATTTGCGGATTCTTTTAACGGTATGGCGGATACGATCGTTAAAAATATGGAAAAGATCAGGAAGATGGATGACCAGAGAAGGGAACTTGTTGCTAATGTTTCTCACGACCTGAGAACCCCGATTTCCATTATCCGCGGTTATGTGGAGACAGTACTTATTAAAGAAGACACACTGTCGCAAATCGAAAGGAAGCAGTACCTCGAAACGATATTAAAAAGTACCGACAGACTGTTGAATCTGGTTGAAGAACTGTTCGAGCTGTCGAAATTGGAAGCAAAAGAGAAAATTCCATCGCTTGAAATATTTTCCTTGACGGAATTAATACAGGATATTCATCAAAAGAATCTGATTAATGCTCGTTCCAGGAATATTACCTTTAATCTGGACATATCCGGTGCATCGCCTTTTATAAATGCCGATATCGGTATGATCGAAAAAGTATTTCAGAATCTTATAGACAACGCATTAAAGTTTACTCCCCCGGACGGACAGGTAACGTTAACAGTTAGTACGAAAGATCCGGATTCTCTTACTGCTTCCGTATCGGACAGCGGACCCGGCCTCACCGAAGAAGAAATCGCCCATATATTCGATCGTTTTTATCAGGTAAAAAGAGTCTCTTCACCTAAATCGAGCGGCACAGGCTTGGGACTGGCAATAGTCAAAAAGATAATGGATCTGCACGGCTTTGAGATTACCGTTGAAAGCATGCCCACGGTCGGAACATCGTTTATTTTAACTTTCCCGGCAATAAAAAGAAATGTCGTACCGGTTTAACCGTCTTTCGCCTGCCTCCGGAATAATTCTCACGTTTATGGAACCATCCGTCTTGTCTCATTAAATATTATTGAAAAATTAAAGCGAATTTTTTAACAAATGTTAACTTTCGCTTTTCTCAATAATGCGTTGTTCAGTACAATGGAAGCCCCTGCCGCGATAATACCGGCCGCGGTTAAAAAATAGTTATTCAAAAACCGGGATGCAATAATTGCCGTGCTGAACAAACAAAACAAACCTATACTCGATAAAATTTGTCCGGCTTTAATTGTACGCGGAATTATTATTATTTTGTTTCGCGAGTAATTAACGACTTTAATTAAAAATATTAACCAGACGACAGCCGCAACGCTGCTTATACCCGTAAGCATACCCCTCATAAAATCGTAATAGTCTGATGCCGGATAGGTATCTTTAGAAAAAATTCCGGATGCAATGAAAAATAATCCTGAGATTATTAATGCAGATGAAACAATTTTAACGTTTTTCATATTCATTTTTTGCCTTTCGCGAAGTCATCAATTTGATAAATCTTCTTTAATGTCGTTTAATTCGGTAATTAGAGGGTCGTACTCCCTTTTGAATCTAAGCATCCGGAATTTAATGCCTCCGAAAATCGCCGCTATTAGGACAATGCTGGCCGATGCATGCAGCGCGAGTCTCAACGGCAATTGAAGGTCCTTCAGTAAATCAAGATATAAAATATTGATGCCGATTATTAAAGCAATACCGAAGACCCGGAATTTTTCACTGAATAATTTCTTTTGCTCCGAGAAATTATCGAGTACCTTGTCGATAAAATCCAGACTTTTTTCGTTTGCGTTCAGATTATCTACTTTAAGCTGCGTTTTCCAATAAACCGTAAGAAAGGTAACTGCGGAAATAACCAGCCATGCTATCCCGATTATTTTAACGGTCGATACCTGGGTTTCAAAAATCATAGACCAAATCAGGTATAAGAATATCATAGAAACAATCGAAGTTTTAAGCAGATTAATTCTTAACTGTCTATTTTCAAACTTTCTGAGTTTGGATAAAACTTTTTCCGAGGATTGTTTCATATCGTTTTTTATTTTAGCCGCAGGTTTTAGGTTCTGCCAATTCTTTTTCATTTCGTCGAGTTCAATCATTTTAATCCCTCCATGATCCGGGCTAAGACCGTCTTAATACGGTTTATTTTCACCCCTACATAATTTATACTTATACCCACAACATCTGAAATCTCTTCATAATTCATTCCTTCCATAAACAATCCGATAATAATTCTGTCCTGCTTTTTCAGCTTCGAGATCGCCTGATGCAAATTTTTTAAATCCATACTCTGATTTTCCGGAAAAGGATCTTCGGACGAATGGTTCTCGTCCATTTCTACAGGTTCCAAATTCTTGAATCTTTCGGACTTTGTTTTAAATCTTTTGTTGTATAGCAGCCCGGTATTTACGGTTATCCGGTAAATCCAGGTACTTATTTTTGATTCGTTTCTAAAGCTTTCAAGATTTCGCCAAACGTTGATCATAACTTCCTGGAATAGATCGTCGACATCATCTTTATTATTCAGGGAAGTATAACAGAGCCTGAAGATTTTATTTTTATTATCGTTAAAAACTTCGGTGAACATTTTTTCTTTTTCAGTTTCGGTCATTATGAATTACTTCCCTTTAAATGATAGGATTACCGTCTCCCCGCTATATATATGATATTGAATACCGGGAATAAGCCGAATCCAAACAAACTAATTAAGTAATTATTAATATTAAAAAAATTCCCGCCCATTTTTATATTCTGTTTAACATTTACAATACTTTAGAGTATTTAAGATGCGATTTCTTACAATCTTTAAAATTTTTTTTGACTATTTTTTTCCGTAGGATTAAAGTATAAGGTCCCGAAAAGTGTCTGAGATGTAGGCGGGATCACTATTCCGTCATATGGCATTGTAATTTTTAAAATAAAGATATTTTTTCATTAAAATATCTGCTTCGCAATAACATGTGAATAAGGTTATTCCGGTATTGCCGGCCACGGGCTATCATATTTATCGGCACCGGCGGCAAATTTTAATTTGAAGGTTAATTTATTTTGTTGTGACTCTTTCGTGATATCTGAATAATATATTCGAGTTGCAGTTTAAGTAAACCATTCACATTTTGATAGAATAAGGTGACGAAATGAAAATTCAAATATTAATATTTATACTGAGCGCACTGTTTTTCGCAAGCTGCGCCGAGGTGAATTCAAAAGTAGACGGCAGCGACGGTATGCCGAAAATCGAAGCCGGGATGGAAACGGCGACATTTGCCGGAGGTTGTTTCTGGTGTATGGATGCGCCGTTCGAACACCTTCAGGGAGTAGTGCAGGTTATATCGGGCTACGCCGGCGGACATGTGAAAAACCCGAGCTACGAAGAAGTCGAGACCGGCACAACAGGTGCCGTAGAAGCGGTGCAGGTTGTCTTTAATCCGGTAGTGATAAGCTATTCCGAAATCCTGGACGTTTACTGGAAGCAATTCGACCCGACCGATCCGGGCGGATCATTTTACGACCGCGGTTCGCAGTACGAATCGGCCATATTTTATAAAGACGAAGCTCAAAAAGAAGTGGCGGAGAAGTCAAAGGAATTGCTTAACGAATCGGGTATTTTTAAGAAACCCATCGTTACCAGGATCGAGAAGTTTACTTCGTTTTACCCGGCGGAATCTTACCAGCAGCATTTTTATAAAAAGAATCCGCAAAGGTACTATAGCTACAGGGAAGCGTCCGGGCGTGATAGTTTCATTATGGGAGTCTGGGGCGATATGAATATCGATAAATATAAAAAACCGTCCGACGAGGAACTTAAAAAGAAATTAACCTCCCTTGAGTACGACGTAACTCAGAACGACGCGACGGAACCGGCTTTTCAGAATAAATACTGGGACAACCACAAAGCAGGTATTTACGTAGACATAGTTTCCGGCGAACCGCTTTTCTGTTCAACCGATAAATTTAATTCCGGTACCGGGTGGCCGAGTTTTACCCAGCCGATAGATCCGAGGTACCTGGTAAAAGACATAGATAAATCGATGGGTATGGTTAGAATCGAAGTAAGAAGCAAATTCGGTAATTCGCATCTCGGACATGTATTCGACGACGGACCGGCACCCACTCATCTTCGGTACTGCATAGATTCCGCAGCTTTAAGGTTCATCCCGAAAGACGATATGAAAAAAGAAGGGTACGGTCAGTTCCTTTGGCTGTTTAACAAAACACAGGACAATACGGATTGATGATTGTCGGATTGTTGATTGATGATTGGAGAAAGGCATGAATGCATGCGGACATGATTGCATGATTTAATCCGGAGAAACTTTATAAATACAAGCTAAATCTCCGGATAATACAAAAGGTCCCTGTTTTTATTTGGAATTCAATTGTTCTGTATCCGAAATTATTAAGTGCGGGATACAGAACAATTGAAACCTAACACCAACCGTGCTACATACCACCTACAACCAACCACCTACCACCTACAGGTCGCCCTAATGTCTTGTCTGCAGCTCGATAATATTGCCTTCCGGGTCGGTAACGTAGCACCACGTTATCTTTATTCCCTCCGAAATCTGAACCGTGACTATTTCACCTACCGGTTTCCCGCCGGCGGCAAGGATTTCTCCTCTTGCTTCGCCGACGTCGTCTACAAGAAATGCAATATGACCGAAACCGGGCCGGTTGACCTTTTTATCATACGGTCTTTCCTGCGGAAGATAGGTAAATATTTCGAGGGTCGGTCCGTCGTTCCCGTAACCGGGTAGTCTTAAATGAACCCCTTTTAATTGAACATCTTTGATGCCCGTGCCGGCGTCAACCGCACTGCCTTTCAGATCCCTTTCCGGTCCGACAATTTCGCATCCAAATACTTTCCGGTAGAATTCCGCCAGGTTGCACCAATTCTCGGAAATTAAATTAGTATGGACATATTTAGCTTTTTTTATCATATGTTAATCCGGTGTTTTCTTAATGAATGTAATTTATTATTTTAATTTTCATAATCAATAAAGAGGTCGCAGGAGAGTTCAATTATCTAAATTTAAATATTAAATGCTCTCGTGAACTTTTTTTAATTAAATGAAGAAAGGTCAGCAATGATAAAACCTAAAGTTTTACATAATAATTTCTCCGGGATTTTGTACCTGATAATTATTGTTTTTACGGTGCCGATGTTTGCCGGGCCCGGGAGCTTACGAGAAACCGGATCCAAGAACTCGAAGGAATTTAATTCCGGGGAAGAATTCAGGCCTGAACATATTATGTTTAACGTACCCGACCCGGTTGCAATGGTAAAATGGTATGAAAAAAATCTAGGCATGGTTGCGATGAGCAAAGGGAAGGCGCCGACATACTCAACATTTATATCCGATCCCGGCAATCATATGATGCTGGAGCTGGGAAATTTTGCGGACTTCCCTAAAATGGAATTCTCCAAAGTAGATATAAATACTATGCATCTCGCTCTCGTTACCGAAAATATAAAAGAAGTAAAAAAGAAATTGGTGGGTGCAGGGGCTGTCGTAGCTCAGGACATATTTAAAACACCCGGCGGCGATCAGGTAATGGTTCTGCGCGATCCGTGGGGGCTGCCCATTCAATTTGTCGAGCGGGCGGATCCGATGTTTAAGTATACAGGGTTGAGAATTGAACATCTTGAATTTAACGTACCGGATACCCGCGCTAAGGCAAAATGGTATGCCGATAAACTCCATATGGAAATTGTGCGCAGGGGCGGAGCACCTACATATAATATATTTGTTTCGGATCCGGGACACAACGTGATGATGGAACTTAACCAAAACAAGGATTATCCTATGTTTGATTTCTGGAAAATAAGTCACATGGCTTTTCATTTTGCTTTTGAGGCGGAAGATCTGCAGGCAGTTAAAAAGGAAATGATAGCAGCCGGCGCACAATTAGTGGATGATATTACAATGACGCCCGGCGGTGATCAGGTTATGATGATGCGCGATCCCTGGGGTGAACCGATTCAATTTGTGCACCGGGCTCACCCGATGTTAAAATGATTTTCTTCAATTTTTGAAATTCTTGTAATTCGAGGTAAAAACTCTAGCCACGAATTACACTAATTTCACTAATAAATTTTAAAGGGGAAACAATATGAAAGAAATAATTAAAAGGGAAGAATTTTATAAAATAATAGGATTATGTATGGAAGTACATAAGATTCTGGGAAAAGGATTTTTAGAGATTGTTTACAAGGATGCTTTGGAATTCGAGTTTAAGAAAAATAAAATACCTTATGAAAGAGAAAAAGAATTTAAGATAGAATATAAAACCATAATCCTGCCTCATAAATTTTTTGCCGATTTTGTTGTATATGATAACATAATATTAGAAGTTAAAGCCGTCAATGGCTTAGTCGAAGACTTCGTAAAATTAATTTTGAATTATATGACTGCAGCTAAAGCCAGATTAGGAGTTTTAACTAACTTCGGATCAAGTTCTTTGCAATTTAAAAGAGTAGTTCTTTAATTCGTGTTATTCGTGAAATTCGTGGCTAGAGTTTAAGCCGCGAACTACACGAACCTGCTTACCGGTTAGGCAGGTTACGCTAATTAGAATTAATTATCTCGTTCAAAGATTCCTCGACCGATTTTTGTCTTATTCCGAAAGAACGCAGTCTGCCTGTATCCATGGAAACATCGGCTACTTGAGGATAATCTGGCAGGGCATCCATTGACACGCTTTCAATTAGATCCTTATCGAAACCGGTTATTTCGCACAGCTTATAGCCCAGCTCCAGCCGCGAAATCCTTTCAGATCCTCCTAGGTTTATGACTTCGCCTTTTAGTTCTATTCCGCAAAGTTCGCCTATGATCCTTGCCGCCTCAAATAAAGAAATCGGTGTTCTGAATTGGTCGCTGAATAAATTTACTTTTTCGCCGCCTTTTAATTTATTGTACATTTGATGAAAATGATTTTCAGTCCCGTTAAGTCCGAACCCGTACATTAATGCGGTCCTGAGAACTAGGTAATTATCGGTTGCTTCACGGACCTTTACCTCACCCATTAATTTTGTCTCGGCGTAAATAGAAACCGGAATTATTTTAGCGTCTTCCTTCAGCATTGAACCCCTATAGCCTGCGTATACAAGGTCGGTGGAAATATAAATTAATTTGGTACCGTAAGACTCGCAAAGCCTTGCAAGATTTTGAGTTGCGGTTACGTTGGTCCGGTATATTTGCGCGGGAGTTGTTTTATCGGCCGTTAAGACATTCGAAACCGCCGCCGCGTGAACCGCAACTTCGGGTGAAAAGCTTTTAAATAATTCTTCTACTTTTCCGAATTCATTAATATCAATCTGAGCCGAATTATAGTTTTTGCAGTTGCGGGGCTGCGATTTATAAATTGTCAAGATATCGTTATCGGCGGATAATCTTATATTCAGATATTGACCGAGTAAACCGCTTCCTCCGGTTATTAAAATTTTCATAATTGCGTTTTGTCTTTGGGAAAAATTTAAATCATTTTAATATAATAAATGAAATCGAACGAAGCATATAAAAAACTACCCGTAAAATATTTACAGCGGCTAAAATCTTCATACCGAAAATATGACTTCTAAAATCCGTGACTTTTTTTTATTTTTGCCGAATTATTTAAATAAATTCTGTTTACTTGATTCCTTTGCTTTTTCTTAAGTCCTTCGTAAATTTATTTAACAATCACGGAAAATTATGAGAAAACTAACCGTCGCCGTTACGCTTGTAATAATAGCAGCTTTCTGTGTTTACCCTCAGGAATCTTCATTTTACGATGCGCCTTTCGGCGGGGGAGGAGGTTTTACTCCTTTCTGGTTTATTCCGAATACCGGGGCAATAAATACGCAAATTAAAACATTCGGCGTACCGGCACTTTCAAACGGAGGTTTTTACGTTTCCGGCGGAAGCGGTTTTATATATCTGGGGATCGTAAATAATTTAAGAATAGGAGGCATGGGATTCGGAGGCACAACTTCTAGGTCGTCGGCTTCGGGAGGTATTAACAAAGAAGTGGATTATTCTTTAAGCGGCGGCGGTTTAACCGTAGAATATACCCTGCCTTTTATAAATGCGGTCGCGGTTTCGCCAGGGGTAATTCTCGGACGGGGGAGTCTTGAAATAAGCGTTTATAAAAACAGCGGGACTTTGCCTTGGAATAAACTGTGGACCGATGCCGCCGGTAATTCCGACGATTTTTACGCAACCGTTGCAAACAAGTATTGGATCGTTACGCCGACGCTAAACGTTGATATTCCCGCTTACAGGATGCTTGCATTCAGGATCGGAATCGGTTATCAGTTTACGCTGGGGAGCAAATGGACATACGACAACGGACAGGATTTAACCGGCGTACCTTCCGATATAAGCGGGAAGGCCTTTTTCATCCAGACCGGAATATTTGTAGGATTATTTTCTTTTTAAGCAAGGAGTTAAATGAAGAATATTTTAATAACGGGGGGAGCCGGGTTTATAGGAAGTAATTTTATAAACCACATCTTGACGGAGCGGGAAGATTATTTTATTGTAAATCTCGATAAATTGACATATGCCGGGAATCTTGAAAATCTAAAAAAATCTGAAAGGCACAAAAACTATAAATTTATTAAAGGCGACATTTGCGTCCCGGAATTAGTTAACGATATTTTTGAAAAATTCGACATTAAATATGTTATAAATTTTGCGGCCGAATCGCACGTAGATAGGAGTATTCTCGGTGCGGAAATATTTTACAGGACAAATGTGGTTGGTACTAGTGTTCTTCTAGAAGCGGCTAAAAGATTTGAAGTAGATAAATTTCTGCAGATTTCGACGGATGAAGTATACGGAAGTCTCGGAGAACAAGGGTTATTCACGGAAAAAACTCCATTATCGCCTAATAGTCCGTATTCTTCTAGTAAAGCAGGGGCCGATATGGCAGCGCTGGCGTTTTATCACACATACGGTCTCCCGGTTGTGGTTACAAGGTGTTCCAACAATTACGGCCCGTTCCAATTCCCGGAAAAATTAATTCCGCTTATGATTATCAATTCGTTAAACGGCAAAAAACTTCCCGTTTACGGGGACGGAATGAACGTACGGGACTGGATATACGTAATCGACCATAATATCGCAATAGATCTGGTTTTTGAAAAAGGCATTGCGGGTGAAGTATATAATATCGGGGCCGGCAATGAAATGCCGAATATCGAGATAGTAAAACTAATTTTAAAGAACCTGGGTAAACCCTTAGATTTAATTCAGTTTGTTAAGGACCGCCCGGGTCACGACAGAAGATACGCTATCGACTCTTCGAAAATCCGGAAAGAGTTGGGATGGGAACCCAAATTTTCTTTCGAACAAGCCATTGTCATGACTATCGAATGGTACGTAAACAACCGGGAATGGTGGGAAAAAATAATTTCCGGCGAATATTTAAATTATTATGCCCAACAATATAAAATGTAAAAAACAATCTCTTAAAGGTTAATGCTGATGAAAAAAGGACTGATTTCTTTATTATTGATTCTGTTAATACGTTCAGCGTACTCTCAGACGGATACGAAAACAGCTAATCAGAATCTTCTTCTAATGACAGGTATCTCGGTCACCATCGGAGGAGATTTTCCGATTACCGGTTCGTTTCCTGCCCTGGCGACGGAGAGAGTAGACCAGTTTGTCACAACAATCTACAATGATGCAAGAGAAAAAGCGCTGCGGACAATTACGGATCCTCAGCTGCTTGAAAAAATAAACAAACAACTAAACGCATACTCCTTGAGAAACATAACCTTAAAGAGGGATGACGGGGAAGTTCTGCACCTCGATTTGTTAAAATTCCGTATTACGGGAGATTTCAAAGAAAATCCTTATTTAAAAAACAATGATGTACTTATATTTGCTCCCGCAGACAAAGAAAGAGATTTCTTCACAATCGGAGGTGCGGTAAATAATCCAGGGAAATTCTTATACGTTCCCGGCGATAAATTATCGGATGCCGTATTGCTGGCGCAGGGCATAAATAAAGCTTACGAAGGCGTAACCAAAGCGAGGGTCGACCGGTTAAGCTACGACGGAAACACAATGTATACCGATACCGTAAATATTAACAGTGATTATCCGTTAAAGCGGGGGGACAGAATAACGGTGCTGGCCAAAGAAACACAGCGTAAAGACTTTTCAGTTATGGTACTGGGAGAAGTGAACCTGCCCGGGAGTTATCCCGTCACAAAGGACAGTACGACTTTACCCGAAGTCATAGAAGCCGCAGGAGGGTTAAAATCCGATGCATCGTTAGTTAGGGCGCGCGTTTTTTCGGGAAATACGATTCCCCTTCTGCTCGAAAAAGAATACGGTATAAACATTAAGGACAAACCGGAATTAATAAATACCCAGTTGAATACCATGCTGATACAGCAGGAAAAGTTAATAATGTGGCGGTTATCTAACTTAACAGAAGAAGATACGAGTTATTTCTTTTTGGAAAACCAGTTAAGAGTTCTTGATCAGGGAAGCGGGATAGATTTTACAAAAATCAATGAAAAGAATTCTGAAGCATCAAAATATATTGTAAAAAACGGAGACATAATATTAATTCCCCAAAAACACTTTGCGGTTTATGTATTCGGACAGGTCATACATCCTGGATATATTCCTTATTCGAAAGGAGAAGGTTACAAATATTATTTAACTAAGGCAGGTGGTACGAGTCCATACGCAAATGATAAAGTAATGATAATCAAATCGGGAACCCATGAATGGATAGCCGCGGAAAAAAATCCGCAGATAGATGATGGAGATTATATATACGTTCCTAAAAATCCTCAAAGATCATTTAATTGGTTAGTAGGGATGGTAGGGATATATCTTGGAATAGTCAGCAGCGTTGCAACCGTAGTTTTATTGCTGGTATCGTTAAGAAAACTCTAATTTTTATCTTCTTAAAACATAGACACTTATCGGAAAAGCCGGAAGTAATTTATATACTTCCGGTTTTTTCTTATTTAAATTCGTTAAAATTGAAACGCATAGGCGAAAAGCAATCCCAAAACCCAATTTCCCGGATATTTAAAAGAAAGCAAAATAAAATCTATTAAATAAATTTGGTTATTTTCTATAAAAGTATTTAATTAGAGACTCTGCTTTTTTATATTTTTGAAATTTTGAACAGATTGTTAAAATTACTGCAATAAAAGGATATTATTTTCCTACATAATCTTGACATTGAGTAATAAAACAATATATTTGAAAGGCTGAATTTGATTTTACATTCGCATTTAAAGTTGTAAAAAATCGAAAATAAAGCTTGAAAATATGGAAATGTCTCTTGACTTTAGATATAAGAGGCAGTAAATTTGAAGCCCTTCTAAAATGAAGGTTTTGAAAAGTTTTATATGTTCTTTGAAAGAGTGAGTGCATTTAACCAGTCAGTTAAATGGTTTCAACTAAGCGTCTAACGCCAAGATTACACAAAATTAAAACTCTACTACGGAGAGTTTGATCCTGGCTCAGGACGAACGCTGGCGGCGTGCTTAACACATGCAAGTCTACGAGAACGAGGTAGCAATATCTTTA
>JBJKOY010000622.1:0-4062 GCA_046706945.1 Ignavibacteriaceae bacterium
AAGCTCCGAATTTTACCAATATTTTCGAAAAAAAGAAGACCGCGTTCAATGCCGTTCTTAAATACGAATACTATACGTATTTCGAAATAGACGGCGGATTTAAATATTTTTCATCAGACAATTTGCCTTATTATTCGGACAGCCTTCAAAAAGGAAGGTTCGAACTGCTTACTGTAAACGGCAAATATTTAACCGGCTTCATAAATATGCTTTTCCATTTGGGACCTTACGGAGTTTTCTACGGTTCGGCCGAAGCGAGCAGTGTTAAAAATTCCGCAAACAAAATAGTTCCTTATTATCCCGAGGTTAAACTGACGCTGAACTACGGCTATGACTTTGATTTCGGTTTGAGCGCCCAGGCGGATCTTCAGTATTATTCCAAAGAATATACCGACATACAAAATAATAATACTTTGAATCCGTATATAAATCTGGGATTAAAATTTACGTATACTTGGAGGCCTAACCTGGATTTGATTCTTAAGTTGCAGAACCTGACGAACAGTAAAAATTATCTGTGGAATAATTATCGCGAGTTGCCCCTGGATATTTCGGGCGGAATCAGCGTGAGATGGTAAAGATAGGAAAATTTTACGGACGTAGAATGTATAAAAGGTTAAATTTATATAATTTATAAAACGTAATTGAAAAACTTTATTTATAAGAAGTTTTGTCATGACAAAAGCAGAATTAATTAGGAAACTGGCTAAAAGGAACGGTATCCCGGATTCCGAGACGAAAATATTCTTCGAACTATTTTTACAAAAAGCTTCCACTTCTCTTAAAAGAGGCGAAGCCGTAAAATTAAGCGGGATAGGTTACTTTCAACTTAGGCAGGGCATAATAAGGGAAATATTCGCCGGTACCGATGAAGCTTTAATATACGCCGACTTAATGGTCTTTTTCCCGATGCGGAACGATGATGTAAATTCCGACGAAAGTTTAATATTCAATGTGCCGGTGCCTAAAGTAGACGAATATAACGAAGTGGATTCTTATTTCAGCTTAAGCATAGGGAAGCCGGTAATACCGCTGGAAGGGGTCAACGATTCGGAATATTTCAGCCCGCCTTCAGGTCATGAACTGAAAAAGCTTATTGAATCTAAAGTGGACAAGTTTTTCCGGTCTGCCGAAATTATAAATAAGTATATAAAAGGGAACGAAGTATTAATGATCGAACCGGAAAGGTTCAGCAACGATCAGTTCGAATTTGAGTGGGTAGATAAAAAGGATAACTTCGTACCGGACAGCGGGGATCAAAATCCTCACCCGGATCAGGGCGATAAAACGGAATTGGAGCATACGGCCTGGAATTTCGGGGAAGATCTTTCCAAAGAAATAGAGGAAGAGGCCATTATAGATTCCGCGATAGAAAGCGAAACAATAACGGACAACCTTGACAACGAATCGGACTTGGAATGGAATTTCGGCACCCCGGATTCCTACGAAGAATATCAAGACACCGGGAATACCGGAATGGAAGATTCCGGAAATGAATATGACGGTGCCGGCGCCGAAGAACCTTCGTCTGCAGAGATAAAAGAAATCGAAAATCCTGAACTCAACAAATTCGAAAGAGTCAAATCTATCGTCTCCGGCATGGAAGAAGAAGGCGAGAGTCTGGCGGGCATTCCCGGAATTGAACCCGAGAAAAATGCCGGCGGTGAAACAATCCCCGGTAAAAGCGAGGGTAATACCGAAGATAGATATTCTTCAATGCCGGATACCGAAAAAGAGAAAGACGTAGAAACAGGAAGGAATGAATTTAGCGGGAAAAAAAGTGAAGAAATTTCCGGCTCAAGCAGCGAAGAGAAAGAAATTATCGGGGAATCGGTTCAAACGGATAAACGGAATAATATACGGGACAAGGGACGGGGAAAAAATTACAGTAAAAGAAATACTTCCGCGGTATTTATAGCAGCACTTTCAACGATCATTGTAATCGGAATAGCTTTGTTTTTATTTTTACGGAAAAATATCCAGGCAGTGTCCGGGACTTCCGCAAACAAACAATCGGGTGCGGTAGTAAATGCGTCGACACCGGCGGTAGTAGAAAGAAGTTACAGGATCCCGGTAACATATCCCTACCCCCCGCAGGGAAATAAAGCGGAATCAAACGAAACCGGCGGAGGTAAAACGGGGGCTAAGAACCCGGAAGTTGAAAATAATGGCGGGGGTGCGGGATCGGCAAACGGTGAAGGAAAAAAAGGTAATGATAATCATGTCGCAACAACTTTGTCTGCGTCACCGCGAAAGAGCATTGAAACTCCCAAGATTATGGATTATATATCCAGAACGGGCAGCGGGTATTTAGTCCAGGTCTCTTCCTGGCAATCCGAAACAGTTGCAAAAAAAGAAGCGCAAAAATTTAAGGAGAAAGGTTATCAGAGCTTTATAGACAAGGTCGATCTAAAGGGCAGAGGGACATGGTACCGCGTAAAAATCGGTTACTTTAAAACATTAATAGCGGCCCAGCAATTTTTTAATAGGAATCACTAAAACAGAAAAAGGTTAAATCATGAACTTATTATCGATGTTTTTAAAGGGCGGGATAATCATGTGGCCCATATTGTTATGTTCGGTACTCGGGCTAGCTGTAATAATAGACAGGTATATAGTTCTCAGAAAAGCCAAAATAAATATACCCGCATTTATGGTTAGGATAAGGGGGCTGTTGAAAAAAGGAGATGTCTCTGGAGCGGTCAGTTACTGTATGGAAGAGAAATCCCCCGTAGCGAATATAATCAGAAAGGGTTTGAAAAAATACAAACTCGGGCACGAAAGAGTGAAGGAAGCCATAGAAAACGCGGGCACCCAGGAGGTGGCGAAGCTGGAGAAAGGGCTGTCTGTTCTGGCAACAGTGGCCGGTATAGCTCCTCTGCTAGGATTTCTTGGAACGGTAACGGGAATGATTTCCGCTTTTATGAGGATAGAAGATCTGGCCGGTGCCGCCAATCCGAGCGATCTGGCGGGAGGTATCTGGGAAGCGCTTGTAACCACGGCTTTCGGCCTGATGGTCGGAATTCCAGCTCTTGCATTTTATAATTACTTCCTGAATAAAGTGAAGAAGCTTGTCCAGGATATGGAAACGGTTGCGAACGACGTCGTTGATGTTATCCAGGATACTTCCGGCAGCAAGACGGATATTGAAGAAGAAATTGAAATTGATATTTAGGTAAAAAAATGAAATTCAAACTACAAAACGAGCCGTTGAGCATTTTCAGTTATTCGTCTCTTACGGATATTGTAATGCTTTTATTGATTTTTTTCCTGTTGACTTCACAGTTCGTGATCCAGACGGGCGTAAAAGTCAAATTACCCAGTTCAAAGACAAACGAACAGACCGCTCCTTCAAAACTGGTTGTTACCCTTACGGCTGCCGGTGCGATTTATGCCGGTACCGAACAGGTTAGTTTGGAAGCATTGCCCGGTAAATTGAACCAGATAAAGGGCAATTTGCAGGAAGGAAATTTAATAATAAGGGCCGATAAAACGGTTCCCGTAGATCTTGTTATAAAAGTAATAGATGCGGCGCGTGCTTCGGGGATCGATAAATTTACCATTCAAACTCAAAGAGAAAATATTTAAACTAGAGATACGCATTTTTTAAAAAAGATTCTGAATATGACATATAATTCGATAAAAAATACTTCGTACGCGGTTTCGATATTCCTGCACTTAATCTTGCTGGCGGTTTTTCTTCTGGTTAATATATCGATTACATATCCGCCCAGGAAATACGTGGAACTAACTTTCGGTCAGACGGGCAAACCCGGCTCTTCCGGCGCCGCGGGAGAACAAGTCGATAACGTGCAGAAACAGGTAGCTAAAATTCAACCGCCGAAAGAAGTTAAAGACAAGAAAGAAGTATTGAAAAAAGTGGATCTGCCGGTAGCTAAGAACTCTTCGGACAACAATATTATAAAACCTGCCGACAATAAAAAAGATAATGTAAAGGAAGAAAAGAGCACCGACCAAGAAGCGGCCAACTCCAACGTCAATTCCCCCGGAAAAGGAAATAAAGCAAGCGGAAACGGAAGCTTCGGGTACGATATTGACTGG
>JBJKOY010000623.1:0-13748 GCA_046706945.1 Ignavibacteriaceae bacterium
TTATATCTGTAAACCTTTACGAACGTTTCCTGCACAATGTCGACGCATGCTTCGTAGTCCCCGAGAAACCTGAAAACGAAATTGGTCAAAGGATTTTTATATCTTTGCACCAAAATCTCGAATGCCCTTTCCGTATTTTGTTTCTGGAATTCAAGAATAAGCTCTTCGTCGGTATAATCATTAATATTTTTATCAGTCAATGTGCTTATACTTCCGCTGATTTGAAATGTTTCACGAATTTTACCCTAAATTATTAAAAATTATAAAGTAAAAAAAATCCGCTTAATTTAAAGATTCCCCGAATTCCCCCGGCGTTCCGTCTATCTTGCATATTTTTATTTTAATATTTCGGCCATTAGGACGGATATAACGGTTTTGCCGTCGGCTGTTGTTGTCTTTACGGACAAATCGGCTTTTAGCAGAGATACCGCGATATTATATAAATCGCCGTCCGAATAAACATTTCTCGCCTTCAAATAATCTTTGTAATAATATTGATGCGTACCTACTATCCTTGCCGCAGCCTGCTGGGGAATATTTTTTTCTTTTAATTCATTTATGCGCGAAAGACCGGTAAAATACCTGGCCAGCATATATATTATATATGTCGGTTCGGCTCCTTTATCCAGGAGACTGAAGGCAATTTTTAACGATTCCGTTTTATTTTTAACGGACAGCGCATTCTGAAGGTCGAAGATGGTATATTCCTTCATTGCGGTTGATAAAGAGCGTATAACTCCTAACGAAATCTCCTTTTCTTGATTTAAAAAAACCGATATCTTTTCGATCTGGGCCTCCAGCATAGCCCTGTTTTCTCCCGTTATATCAATCAGTACCTGCGCGTTATCGGGAGAAAGTACTTTCCCTTTCGATGCGGCGTACCCGCTGAGCCATTCGACCAGGTTACCGCCCTTTAATTCTTTGGCTTCGAATATGCATTTTTTTTCGGCCAGTTTTTGGAATACCGCCGAATCCGGATTGGAAATACCGCCGTTATTTATAATTACGAGAACCGTAAATTCCGCAGGAGAATCAATATAATTGATAAGGTTTTTTTTATCTTTAATTTTTTCAAAATCTTTCAGCAGAACATATTTTTTCCCCGAACCGAAAGGAAAGGAGGAAGCAAAATTTATTATATCAAGCATATTTTTATCTTCGCCGTAGAGTACTTCCCTGTCGAAGTCCGAATCGATAAGCGGGGTGATTTTCTTCTCAAGCAATTTTAAGCATTTCTCAATATGTTAACTGTCGTCCCCGAAAAAAAAATAAACCGGGAGAAGGGAACCGGCCGAAATATCCTTCAATGCCAGTCCGATCGAAGGGAATTTTGTTTTAGTCTTTGCCATTTTTCTCTTTTAACTTTTCGTATTTAATTGCCCTGGAAAGAAAGAAAGACAAGCCTCCCCAAACCGTACCGGCTACGATAATAATAGTGATAATAGTTATAATTTTCATCGGTTTTTATAATTTAATACCCAATATATCAAAGACAATTATTAAAAGCTTATAACGGCTGTTCATTCTTTTAATGCCTGGTTCACCATAATCTTATTTATGAAGATATAAACTGCGATGAATATAAGCCACTGGAAAATGCATGTGCCGGCATTAGCCGAATGAAAAGGATTCCACCAATCGGGATCCCAAGAAACGGAAGATATAAGCCACCACGAAACAAGCAGGACAACCTGAACGGGAATCAGGACGACTATAATAAAATTATACCACCTGCTTATTTTAACGTCGCTTCCGTAGCCGTTGATTATCTCCCGACGGAATTTGTCTGCCCCGAATTTAATAATCGAGAAAGATATGAACGCCCCGCTGATGATAAGTCCGACGCCCCAGACCCAATCCTGGTTCGTCAGAAAATTTATATCGACTGCGGAAGGAATACCGAGTAGAAACCCGGTGATTGCGACGATAATAATGGCTTTCTTTCTCTTCATCCCGAAGTCAATCAGGGTACGGGTTGTTAATTCCACCATTGACATTAAAGAAGTAACGGCGGCGAAAAAAAGCGCAATGAAAAACATCGATGCAAAGAGTACGTTTACGAAATAATGGGATGAAAATTTCGAAAATAAAAGCGGGAGATAAATAAACGTGAGTCCGGTGTTGGCCGGTCCGGATTGAGAGATCTGCTGAAGAGCATTTTGCGAACTTAAAGCGAAGACGGTGGAGAAAATAGTAATTCCCGCTAAAAGAGACACGCTGTTGTTGCCGAATCCTATCAGGGCGGCATTCAGGGATATGTCCTCTTTCTGCTGCATATAAATTGCGTAAGTCATTATCAAACCCCAGCCCGCGCCCGTGTCCCATGCATTTTGAGTAAGAGCGTTTAGCCATACTTTATAATTAAGTATAACGCTCAGCTTGGGAGTAAAAAAATATTTTATTCCTTCGATAGCGTTCGGTAATGTAATAGCCCTGACAAACAGAATTACCAGTATAATCAGCAATGCGGGAACCAGCAGTTTCGTAACTCTTTCTATTCCCTTGGTGACCCCCTTGTAAATAATATATGCCACGAATGCCATTGAAATGAAATGATACAGCAGCGGTTCGTAGCTTGATGAAAACTTCGTCCAGTACGCCGTATGATCGGCCGTATTAAACAGGTTCCCTGAAATTGCCGAAACAAAATAACGGAGGCACCATCCCGTTACAACCGAATAATAGAACATAATTGCCGTAGAAACTGTGACTATGAAGGCCCCCATCCAGCCGAATTTCCTGCCGGCTGTTTTTGCTATGGCTCCTACCGGGCCCATACGGGTCGATTTTCCTATCGCGAATTCGGCAATTATAAGAGGAACAGACCAGATTAGAAGAAAAATTAGCCAGGGTATAAGAAAAGAGCCTCCCCCGTTTTGAGCAACAATTCTGGAAAAACGCCAGATATTCCCCGTGCCTACCGCAATTCCGATTGTTGCTATAATCAGGGACCAGCGGGAAGAGAAAAATTCTTGCTGTTTCATCAATCTTTAAATCTTGTAATCCTGCAATTTTGCATTTATCACCGGGAGATTAGGCCGCCGCAATAGCCGTCACTTAACGCTGCCGGGAGCTTTCTCGACGGTAACTTTCTCCATTACGACATTTTCGAGCGGCTTGTCGTTTTGAGGGTTTGTCTTCACTTTACTTATTGCGTCAACGACATCCATTCCTTTAATTACTTCGCCGAAAATGGTATAGTGGCCGTTCAGCCAAGGTGTGGCGGCTACGGTAATAAAGAACTGGCTTCCGTTGGTATTCGGTCCCGCATTAGCCATTGCAACTATGCCCGGTTTGTCGAATACAAGATCTGGACTAATCTCATCGTTAAATCTTCCGCCCCATATGCTTTGTCCGCCCATCCCGGTGCCTGTCGGGTCGCCTCCCTGAATCATAAATCCCTGGATAACCCGGTGAAAAATTACGCCGTTGTAATAACCTTTTTTAGCGAGGCCGATAAAGTTTTCCACCGCCTTCGGCGCGTAGCGCGGAAAGAACGAAATTTCGATGGTTCCCATATTTGTTTTTATAACGGCAACCGATGAAGTATCGGCGGCATTCGTCGAATCGCTCGATACGTTTTCCTTCTTATCTGAATTGCTCATCTGTAAGTCATCCTTATTGTTTGTATTTGAACATGCACTGCAAAATCCTAATAACGTAATGATAAATAAATATAAAAAAGTACTTTTCATTTTCGATCCTCCTATGGTGTGATAACTCGGGCACTCACAAGGATAATTATCAAAATACCCAGTGCTATACGGTAATAAATAAATAAAAACGTACTGTATTTTCTAAGATATCTTAAAAGAAAATCAATTGAAAGGTATCCGAAAACTGCCGCGGCAGCCGTTGAAATAATTAAATTCACTGTCATGGATGCATTCAGGAATTTTAAAGATTCGTAAAGTTCAAGCAGGCCGCTTGCCAGTACGGCAGGAATGCTCAGCAGGAAGGAAAACCGTGCCGCCGTTTCCCTGTTCATACCCAAAAATAAACCTCCGGTAATTGTCGTACCCGACCTTGACGAGCCGGGTATCAGAGCCAGCGATTGTGCAATGCCGACAATAAAAGCATCGAACACGGTGATATCCTTCATGCCCTTTCCGAATTTTGCGGTTTTTTCCGCAACGGCCAAAATTAAGGCTAATATTATCAGACTTCCGGCAATTACGTACAAATCTTTGGTCAAAGCGCCTTCTATAACTTTTTTAAGAGATAATCCGACTACTCCTACGGGTATTGAGCCGACAATTATAAGCCAGCCCAGCTTCGAATTAAAATTTTGCCGGGAATATCCAACGCGTTCTTTAACATTATACTTTACAAAATCCTTTACTATCAGAATAAGATCTTTCCTGAAATAAATTATTACCGCCAGAAGCGTGCCGAGCTGAATTACCGCAATAAATGCCGTCCATTCTTCGGGACGGTTTTCGGAAATTAAATGCATTAATTTGCCGGCCACCGTCAGATGTCCGGTGCTGCTGATCGGTAAAAATTCGGTCAATCCTTGTATTATGCCTAAAACCACCGCTTCGAATATATTCAAACATACTCCTAGAAATAATTAGTAATTCCCAGCCTCACGCCGGCCGATAACGAATTAAAGCTGACGTCCTGCTGATTGTTTTTATTCACCAGATAACTGCCGCTTCCGTAAGGTTTGCCGTTTAAATCATACCTAAGATCAAAACCTATGTTCACGAATAAGTTCTCGCTTAAA
The DNA here is from genome assembly GCA_046706945.1 of Ignavibacteriaceae bacterium. Classification (GTDB taxonomy): domain Bacteria; phylum Bacteroidota; class Ignavibacteria; order Ignavibacteriales; family Ignavibacteriaceae; genus FEN-1297. The sequence goes on from JBJKOY010000623.1 coordinate 4,730, forward strand.
ATTGTGTTCCCGTCTGCCCTCAGCAGAAAACCGAATCCCGAAGAGCTGTAATTCTGCCCGCTCGGAGTTGCCGGCCACTGCTGGTTAAGATTTACGAATCTTAATCCCAATCCGCCGCCGAATTTTATATTAAAGCCTTTCCTTCTTATAACGTAATAATAAATTACGGAAGGCATAAAAATCCCGTAGTTAAGTTTATACAGCCCCAGATCCTGACCGAAAGTATAAGAGTTGATCAGGTAAGCGGCTTCAATTCCTACCTCGTGGCTTGGGTTAAGAACATAGTCAAATTCGCCGGAAAACATTACTGCAGAACTGAAGATACCGAGCTGCTGGTTAGCGGGAGCAATAGACTGGTTGTTCAAATAATCAACCAGGGAGGGGATGTCTATAAAAGTAATTCCCATACCGCCTCTTACCGCAAATTGCGAAAAACCGGTACCGGTTATTGTTAAAAAGATAATAACGGTAATAACTTTCCTCATAATTCCTCAATCTCGGTTTCGACCATCTTAATTAAATTTTCGTGCTGTTTGTTCATTATGAAGAAAAAGATTAAGCCGGCGGCAATAAACAATATATATGATATTATATGTGTAAGTATCGCGTACGCAGTACTGATATTCCTCCCGAAACCGAACAGCAGCATAAGTGCGTTGATAGTAAGTATATGATATGAGCCGGTACCGCCGGGAGTAGGGATGACTATTCCTATTGCACTTATGCTCATCAATACCCACGCCATTGCATAACTGATATGATGAACATTCTGCATACCTACCATAAAGAAGCCGATATATGCATTAAAGGCATAAACAATCATGATCAGCGTGCTTAAGAGAAAGGTAATTACGTAATTTTTCGTCCCTTTAAGACTTGTAAATCCGGTAACAAGCATATCAAAAATATAAGCGGTTTTGTTGGCCGCTTTTTCGGAAACTCTGCTTAACATCTTTATTATAACTTTGTAAAATTTTTCCTTGTACTTAATAACAAGAAAAAACAACACGAATACCGCCAGCATAAAGAATATCGTAATTATTAGCGCGGACTTGAGCCAGGGAAATTTATCGTACAAACTTTCCGTCCATAATATAACTGAAATAAAAACGGCAAGCCCAAGGAATAAAATATCGATCACTCTTTCAACAATAACGGTTCCGAACATTGATGAGCGGGACAGTTTTTCGGCCCGCCCGAAAACGACCGCCCTCGATACTTCGCCCAGGCGCGGAACGACGCAGTTAACCCCGTAACCGACCATTAATGCGCCGAACAGATTAAACATTGAAGTATTTCGTTTAACTGAGCCTAGAATGTATTTCCATCTTAAGGCTCTTAAATAATGTGAAAAGAAGAACACGAGGATGAATATAATAATCCAGAATACGGATGCGTCGGCAATTATCTCTAAAACCTTATTAAAATCAACATTATAAAAAGCAGCATACAGGAAGACACCGCTAAGTCCGAAAGATACGATATACTTAAAACTATGTTTAAGCCGGTAAAATCTTTTAGTTTTATCTGAGGTCAATAATATGGCTCCCTTTGGGCGCGTTTAGATGAAATAAAGTTTTAGGTAATTCCTGATTTAATTTATAGTTTGAGAATACAATTTTTATATTTTGACCTTCGCCGTTTAGAACCGATAAATTATCTATCAAATCCCGGGGATTAACTTCGATTACCGCTTCTTTGAAGGAAATACCGGAAGAGTCGGGAATTAATACAAATGCATTGCCGCTTCCGTTTTTCTCTTTAACACTGCACTTGGACGGAATTACATCGATAAAGCTGCGAAGAGAAAGCACCGAGACACTGCCGGAATCATAATTATTAATTATTACTTTATTTTGTTTTTTATCGTAATTCCAGGTTGAAACCCCGTCGGTCACCAGTATGTCATTATTAAGATTTATTCTTATCTTATTTTCTTTTTGATAATAGAATTTCCCGCTGAGAATTTTCCTGCCGTCCGTATACTGAACAAAATCGGCGCTTACGTTATTCAGTGAATTAAATTTTATCTGGAGAGAGCGCAGCAGATCCTTTCCTTTGGCCTGGGCGCACACATTAACCGAATAAATCAAAAATAATATTACCGGCAGAACCGTAAAACATCTGGACTTTTGGGTATTCATATTTCCCGTTGAAATTTGAATGCTAATTTATGAATATTCCGCTACATATAAAATTTATAAAAATTTACTTATAGCGGCATATACGAAGTATAATCAAAGAGATCTTAAAATTGTTTCAAGCTGTTCTTCGTTTTCCACCAGTACCGTTCTTGCTTTACTTCCGTCGTTGGGACCCACTATCCCGGCTTCCTCAAGCTGATCCACAATTCTTGCGGCTCTCGAATAACCGAGTTTAAGTCTTCTTTGCAGCAGCGATACGGAACCCTGCTGATGCCTCACGATAACCCTGGCCGCGTCTTCAAACATAGGATCTAGATCGGAAAGGAAATTCCCGGCGGCTTCCTTCTTTTTATCGTATAACGACGGCAGAAAATAAGGTTTGGAATAAGAGGGCTGTTTGTTGATGTACTCCGTTACCCGTTCGACCTCGTCGGTAGAAATAAAGGCATTTTGAATTCTGATCGGTTTGGGAGAGCCGGAAGGAAGGAAAAGCATATCTCCTTTTCCCAGCAATTGTTCCGCACCGTTCATATCTAGGATCGTCCGCGAGTCGATCTTGGTGGCGACCTGGTATGCTATCCTGGCGCTGAAGTTTGCTTTAATTACCCCGGTAATAACGTTCACGGAAGGTCTTTGCGTAGCCAGCACAAGGTGAATTCCCACCGCCCTGGCAAGCTGTGCCAGCCTGGCTATGGGTTCTTCAACTTCCTTTCCGGCAGTTATCATCAGGTCGGCCAGTTCGTCTATTATAACTATAAGGTACGGAACCGGGTGATGCTTCATTTCATCGGTGTCTTTGGGTTTCTTCTTGGGATCTTTAACTTTATTGTTGTAGTCTACGATATTTCTTACACCGGCTTTGGCAAGTTTGTCGTATCTCTTTTCCATTTCGTATTCGACGGACTTAAGGAGAAGAACGGCATTCTGCGGGTTTGTTATAATTTCCTCTTCGAGATCGGGAGAAACCGCCAGATAGTGTTTTCTGAGTTTGTTATAGAAAGAAAGCTCTATTTTTTTAGGATCTATCATTATAAGCTTTACTTCGGAAGGATGTTTTGTGTAAAGAAGACTGGCAATAATCATATTTATACCGACGCTCTTTCCGGAACCGGTGGAGCCGGCAATTAATAAATGCGGCATTTTGGCAAGGTCGGTTATATAAACATCCCCGTTGATCGTTTTACCCAGGGATAACGGCAGTTCCGCTTTTGATTCGGATATTTTGCCGAGAACAGACCTGGCATTGACCAGCGACGCTTCGGCATTCGGAATTTCCACTCCGATGGCGCTTTTCCCGGGTATCGGGGCAATTATCCTGATTCCGCGGGCGGCTAAAGCAAGCGCTATATCGTGCTCAAGTCCTACTATCCTGCTGATCTTTACACCCGGCGCCGGAACGATTTCGTAAAGCGTTACTACCGGTCCGGGAGTAACTGAGATATCCTCAATATCAATATCGAATAATTTCAATTTTTCTTTCAGCAGCTCCGCATTGCGCTTTAATTCTTCTTCGGCTACTTTGAAATCATCCGGCGGGGTAGGTTCGAGCAGATCAAGACTGGGCCATTTATAATTAATCTTTTCGTCCCAGTTGTCGGGAAGCCCGGCTTCCGTTTCCCTGTCGATATCCCTGCTGCTTATTTCCCCGGTTTTTTCAAGGTCTACTTTTTTATTTTCCTCGTTCTGGACTTCGTTCACGTCGGTTTTAGCGGGCTGATCGTTTTTCCTGATTATCCGTATTCTCGTCTCGTCTTCTTTTCCGGCCTCTTCGAGCATCAACTCTTCGGCGGAAAGAGCTGCATCTTCGGCCGGTTTGATTTTTTTCTTTTTCTTATCCTTTCTAAGCTCTTTAATCTTTTTAAGATTATCGCCCTCTTCTTCTATTCTGCCGTTTTCAAGTTCTTCTTTCACCTTATTTACGGAGCCGGCGAATATATTCTTCAGGAAACGGAAAATATTTTCTATTTTAATATCGAATGCAATTATCAAAAGAATAACGCCCGAGGCAAAAAGGAACATTATGCTGCCGATTCCGCCGAGAAGCCGGCTCAGCAATTCGCCGAGGTAATCGCCAACTGACCCCGAAAGTTCGTAAGCACCGAAAAAAATATTATAATGAATTCTAAGAATGCCGAAGAAGGAAGATAGAATTAACCCGCTCAATAATAAAAAATTTGTTGTATGAATAAGCTTCCTGAAGCCGATCTTTTTAAAAAATGCCAGTCCCCATGTGAAAAACATAACCGGAAATATTACCGAGAAGATCCCGATCGTGGAATTTATAAAAAAATCCGAAATATACGCCCCGAAAATCCCCAGCCAGTTCCTTGCCGAATCGGCTTTTTGTTTGAAGAGGTCGGAAACATGATAATTAAGAATTGCTTTATCGAATCTTGAATAAGTAACGATACTGAGCAGGAGCAAAACGGAAAAAAGTATAAGCAGAAGGCCGATTATTTTTTTCTTTTTCTCTGCGGATAACGTAAATAAAGCATCCTTGTTCGCGGACTTGTTCGAATTTGTCTTTCCCTTTTTCTTCGTTGCCATTTTTAATTTACAGGTTCTCTTTGTCTAATTGTGAAGAGTTTTTAATGTCCGTATATAATTTAAGAACATTTCCGGAAAAATACGGAATTGCTTCGGAGCTGTTAAGTTTACTGCAATATTTTAAATCTTCTTCAAACCCGTTTTCAAGGAGAAGCAGGCCGTGTTCGGTTTCTTTCAGCATTTTGAGAATGTTTTTCCCGAAAGTCTTGCTGAGGGCGATACTTACTCTTGCGGAATCCGACAGGACTATATCTTCTTTGTTCTTCAGCATTTCGGACAACAATTTGCCGGCGCAAACCGTATCTTCCATAGAAAAATTATTCGATTTGCCCGCGCATATAATTTCCACGTCTTTATTTAGATTAATTAAAAAAGAAGATATTGCCGAAATATTATTGAAAGAACAAGTAACCAGTGTTTCGGAGAATTTGGCTTTTGTAATGGCCTTTGTGCCGTTGGTAGTGTATAGTATAATTGATTTCCCGGAGACTATATCTTCGGTATATTCAAGCGGTGAATTTCCCAGCGCAAAGCCTTCGATTTTTTTTGTGTTTCGTTCGCCGCCCAATAACGTTTGTCCGCCGAACATACCGCCGGATACCTTTACCGCGAATTCAACCGCGGCTACCGGTATTACCTCCTTAGCTCCGTTTTGAAGGGCAGCAACTATAGTGCTGGTTGCTCTCAGTACGTCGATTGCAACCGAAGTTTTACCCGTAAAGTACAACTCATCGGCAGCCACGGGAGAAAAAAGAACATTTAATTTCATGATTACCTTCTATGCGTATTCTTACTTTTTTACAAAAGGAAGATTTACTATTTTTGCCGGAACTTCTCTGCCTCTTATTGAAAAGTTAATCGTGTTGCCCTCGTAAGCCCGGCTTGCTTCCACATAACCCAGCGCAATCGGTTTGTCCAAGGTCGGGCTGACGGTTCCGCTTGTAATAGTTCCAACTTTGCGTCCGTCTGCCGTAAGATCGTAGCCGTGCCTCGGGAAAACTTTTTCATCGCTTCCCAAGGCAACAAGTTTTCTTTTCAAGCCTCCCGACTTGGCCTTAAGCAAAGCTTCTTTTCCCAGAAAGGAATCTTTATTTAACTTTGTTATCCAGCCAAGGCCCGCCTCGAGGGGATTGGTGGTCCGGTCTATATCGTTGCCGTAAAGACAGAAGCCCATCTCCAGACGCAAAGTATCCCGCGCGCCGAGCCCCACGGGCCTGACGTCGAATTGCCTGCCGGCTTCGAATATTTTATCCCAGATCTTCCCGGCAGTTTCCTCGCTGCCTTTAAAATAAATTTCATAACCCAGTTCGCCGGTATAGCCCGTTCTCGAAATTATCGTCTCCTGTCCTTCTATTTCGGCATTGAAGAAATGATAATACTCGATGTTGAGTTTTTCAGTGCAAATATTTTGCAACAACTCGCGCGAATTAGGTCCTTGAATAGCAAGCAAAGAATATTCGTCGCTCCGGTTTATAATCTCTACTCCGAATTTGTTATTCTCGGTCAGCCAGTTAAAATCCTTGGAAATATTGGATGCGTTGACCACCAGCATGAACTCTCTTTCGGAAATTTTGTAAACGAGAAGGTCGTCCACTATGCCGCCGTCTTCATAGCACATAGCCGAATATTGGACTCTTCCCGGGAACAGTTTAAACGAATCGTTGACAGTAACGTATTGGACAAATTCAGGAGCGTTGTTTCCGGCAATAAAAATTTCGCCCATGTGGGAAACGTCGAAAACACCTGCGGAGTTACGTACGGCCTTGTGTTCCGAAATTATTGAGCTGTATTGAATTGGCATTAAATAGTCCGCAAATTCTACAATCTTTGCTCCTAATTTTTCGTGAATACCGTAAAATTTAGTCTTTTTCATAATATATATTTTTGTATATGTTGGCAGCCGGGAACGTCTTTTGAACGATCCGGTTGTTTATATTGTTTATTATCACTTCGCTTCCATTTTTTTCCAGTCGGATAAAAACTTATCCAGACCCACATCCGTTAAAGGATGATTAAATAATTTATTAATTACTCCGAAAGGCATGGTACAAACATCCGCGCCCATAAGAGCGGCGTCGACAAGATGAAGAGGATGGCGGATGCTTGCTACAAGCACCTGAGTCTGATAATCGTAATTTCGGTAAATTTGAACAATTTGTGAAATTAAATCCATACCGGAATGACTAATATCATCCAGGCGCCCGACAAAAGGACTGATATATGTTGCTCCTGCTTTTGCGGCCAATAATGCCTGGGAAGGAGAGAAGCATAGAGTTACGTTCGTTTTAATCCCGCCGTCGCTTAAAGTTTTAACCGCTTTAAGTCCTTCTTTGATTAACGGAACTTTTACCACGATATTTTTATTAATACCGGCAAGCTCGCCGGCTTCTTTTAATATTCCGTCGTAATCTGTTGATATTACTTCCGCGCTGACGGGGCCGTCTACAATCGCCAGTATCTCGTCAAGCAATTTCCTGAAATCCTTTTTTTCTTTGGAAACAAGGGAAGGATTAGTTGTTACGCCGTCCAGTATTCCAAGAGATGCTGCTTCTTTTATTTCGTTAATGTTGGCAGTATCTATGAAAAATTTCATTTTTATTCCTCATCTTTTATTGAAAATGTGTTTTTCTATTTAATTATACCTGACCCCAAAACCCTCTCAAATACCGTATGTTAAAAGGTATAAAAACCCGAGTTTCCGCGTCAGTTGGTTTCATCTAAAAATTCTTTTTGAGTTTTTACCGATATGAACTTAACCTCCCCCAGAGGAAGTCCGTTGTCCTCTTCAAGTTTTAACAAAACCCAGTATTTAAATTGCAGTTTAAACAGCGAAGTGAATTTATTTTCCTTTAACTTTGCCATTACCACCGGGTGGCATTTTAAGATAAATCGTCTTTCCTTGGTAGTCCTTACAAGTTTCCTCAGCCTTTCTTCCAGATCGTAAACCGTGTGCGAGTGCTTGGTCAATAAACCAGTTCCCAGACAATAGGGGCAGACTTCCTTCATCGCCTGCATTATGTTCTGCCTTATTCTTTGTCTTGTAATCTGCACCAGTCCGAAATCCGACATGGGGAGCACAGAAACTTTTGCGCGGTCTTTTCTAAATTCTTTCTTCAGCTCATCGTAGATTTTCTTCCTGTTCTTTTCGTCTTCCAGATCGATAAAGTCCACCACGATTATTCCGCCGATATCCCGCAGCCTGAGCTGCCGGGCGATTTCCCTCGAGGACTCGAGATCGGTTTTAAGGGAATTTAATTCCTGTTCCTTGCTTTTGGCATACCTGCCGCTGTTGACGTCTATTACCACCATAGCTTCGGTATGTTCGATGATTAAATATCCTCCGCTCGGCAAAGGGACTTTTCTTCCCATTAATGTTTTTATCTGTTCCTCGATCTTAAACGAATCGAATATGGAATTGCTGGACCGGAACGGCTCAATTTTATCGGCAAGTCCGGGCTGAACAACCTGCACGTAATTTTTTATCTGTTTATAAAGTTTTTTGGAATCGATGAACACTTTGGAAATATCGGGAGTAAACAAATCCCTTATAACGCTGGAAGTGGTATTTAAATCCTGATATACAAGGGCCGGCGGTGTTTCGGCTTTTGCCGAAGTTTCTATCTGCTCCCACGTCCGAACCAATGCTTTTAAATCTTCTTTTAGAGACTCTTCCGACTGGTTTCTTGCAACCGTTCTGATTATCAAGCCGAAATTTTTCGGGATGATCCCGCGGGCCAGATGACGCAGTCTTCTTCTTTCTTTGAAATCGTAGATTTTCTTGGATACGCCGATTTTATTATCGTACGGAAGCAGAACGCAAAAGCGGCCGGGGAGAGAAACGGATGAAGTAACGCGGACTCCCTTGTTATTTACGGGTTCTTTAGTAATTTGGACAAGAATATCCTGGCCTTTATATAATTTTGGGATAGCTTCGCTGACTTGAAGGTCTTTGCCGGCATTTTGATTATTATGTCCGTTCCCGGATCTCGGTGCGTTGGTATTTTTTACCTGCGTCTCTTCTTCGTCTTCTTCGTCAACATCGGAATCGTCTTCACCGAGCATGTCTTGGAATTGCTGTGTCCTCGCCCCTATATCTGAGAAATGCAGAAAAGCATCGTGCTTCATCCCTATGTCTACAAATGCCGCTTTAATACCGGGTAGAACCCTGGCGACCTTACCGAGGTAAATGTCGCCGACCATTCTGCGGTTTTCGGGATAGTCAACAAAAAAGTCGACTAAATTCCCGTCTTCCGTGATCGCAACGCGCGTTTGAGTCGTGGAAGAATTGATTATTATTTCTTTTACCATATATATAAAACTCTTTTAAT
>JBJKOY010000624.1:0-3625 GCA_046706945.1 Ignavibacteriaceae bacterium
CTCGATAAATATTACGGCACCGAGAACGACCTGAAGCATTTTATAGACGTCTGCCACGGGAACGGCATCGCGGTAATTCTGGATGTAGTCCTTAACCACATAATGGGCTCATCTCCGCTCGCGAGGCTCTACTGGGATGCAGCGAACAACCGTCCCGCCGCCGATAACCCGTGGCTTAACCCTATCCCGAGACATCCGTATAACGTGGGCAACGATTTCAACCACGAAAGTCCTCAGACAAAATATTACGTGGACCGAGTAACGAGTTACTGGCTGAAGGAGTTTCATATCGACGGCTACTGGTTCGACCTTTCAAAAGGATTTACGCAGACCTATACCGGAAGCAATGTAACGGCATGGGGACAGTACGACCAATCCAGGATAAATATACTTGAAAGGATCGGAAGAAAAATCTGGGGTATTGATTCGACGGCTATCCTGATACTTGAACATTTTGCGGTGCTGCAGGAAGAGAAGGTCCTCTCCGACTTCGGGTTTTTATCGTGGGGCAATTTGAACTATAATTACAGTCAGGCCGCCATGGGCTACAGGGTAGGGCCTTCGGGGGACGATTACAGCTGGGATTTATCCGGGATATATTATAAAAATGCCGGATGGCCCAGACCGAGCCGGGTAACTTATATGGAAAGCCACGACGAAGAAAGATTAATGTTCAAGAACCTGCAGTACGGGAACTCAAATTCCGCAGGTTATAATATCAAGAACCTGTCAACGGCTTTAAATCGGATCAAACTGTGCGAGGCGTTTTTTTATACTGTACCGGGGCCGAAAATGCTCTGGCAGTTCGGAGAACTCGGATACGATTACTCTATAGATTACAATTCAAGAACCGGCGATAAGCCCGTCAAATGGGATTATTATAACGTGCCGGAAAGGTTAAGCCTGTATAAAACCACCTCGGCATTAATTCATTTAAAAGAAAATTATCCGGCATTCGAAAGCGACAGCGTTAGGACCGATCTTAAAAACTACGTTAAAAGAATATATATCGTCGATTCGACGATGGATGTTGCGGTCATCGGGAATTTCGACGTCAACACCCGTACCGTCGATCCGCAATTCCCGGTTAACAGTACCTGGTTCGATTATTTTACCGGGGACAGCATAACCGCCGCGAACAGCCGGGACTCCCTAAAATTAAATCCAGGCGAATTTCATATTTATACGACAGCCAGACTTCCCGTTCCGGATTTGGAAGTGCCTACCGGTATTATCAATAATGAAAATCCCGTTGTCAAAGAATATATGCTGAAACAAAATTATCCGAATCCGTTTAATCCCGTAACAACGATTAAATATCAATTGCCCGAATCCGGCACGGTAAGCATAAGAGTCTATAATATTCTCGGCGGCGAGGTTAAGGAGTTAGTAGACGGATTTCAGACCGCCGGCAGCCACTCCGTTATTTTTAACGCCTCCGGATTCGCAAGCGGCGTTTATTTTTACAGAATAAAAGTAAATAATTTTATTTCCGTTAAAAAAATGATCCTCGTAAAATGATTTCCGTAAATCCGTCAGATAATTTCACTTACGGAAAGCTATAATAAATATCTTAATTGACTTTAAATCCTTCGGCCGAAACTGCATCAAATAAACGTTGACATTTATATTATTATTCGTAAAGTTTTAATATATTTTATAAGTCCTTGTACCAAAAGTATCCGGGCATATTCGTTTAATCAAAAAATGATTAAAACTAAAACTCTAAATAAGCGTCCGAATAATCAAAATATTGAATTTATGCTAATTTTTAATTTTAAAATAAAATTATTAGCATTTTCAACACTCCTTATCTTGTCAATTCCAATCTCGCCGATATCATTTCCGCAGACAGATGAAATAAATTACACAACTTTAACAAGCGCGAACGGGCTTTCTCAAAATACTATTCACGATATATTTCAGGACAGCCGGGGATTTCTTTGGTTTGCAACAGAGGACGGGCTCAATAAATACGACGGATATAAGTTTACGGTTTATAAGGATAATCCTTTAGACGCCAACTCAATTTCAGATAATTTTATCTGGACAATAAAAGAAGGAAAGGATGGATTACTCTGGATCGGCACAAATAACGGCGGCTTATGTTCATTTAATCAGGATTCGGAAAAATTCACAAGATATGTTTATAATCCGAAAGATCCCAACTCGTTAAGCAGCAATAACGTGCGATCAATCTATCAGGACAATAACGGTATCCTCTGGATCGGTACGGACCGGGCCGGAATTAATGAATTTATTCCCGGTGAAAATAAATTTATCCACTTTTCACATTCTCAAACCGATCCCAATAGTTTAAGCGATAATACGGTACTCGTAATATACGGCGATAGGGAAGGCGAGATTTGGATCGGCGGGAACGGCGGACTGAATTTGTTTGATAAAAATAAAAATAATTTTACCCACTTTCGTTTTGAAGCAAACAACCCTTTCAGTCTCAGCAGCGATGTAGTTATATCCGTATATGAGGATAAAGAAGGAAATCTTTGGGTGGGTACGCTCAACGGGTTGAACAAACTGGACAGAAAAACCGGGAAGTTTATCAGATATTTTAATTATACCGATAAGAGTAATCCGAATAGTGATGTGATAAATAATATTATAGAAGATAACAGCGGATATTTGTGGATAGCGACCGGAAACGGGATTTATCATTTTGATTTGAAAGAACAGAAATTTATTAATACCGGCCGTTATTATTATATGGATAACAGCAGTTTTAATATGCATAACATTCTTTCTATCTATCAGGATAATTCCGGATTAATCTGGGCAGGTACGGCAGAGGGCGGTATAATAAAATTCGATAGGGAAAAACTTAAGTTTGTGCACATTGCCCATAAATCTTCCGATCCGAACAGCCTCAGCTACAATACTATAAGATCATTACATCAGGATAAGGACGGAATTCTATGGATCGGAACTCTTCACGGCGGACTTGACATATATAATGAAAAAACGGGGAAATTTACCCACTATAAAAATAACGCTACGGATGGGAACAGCTTGAGCAATAATACGGTCTCATCTATTTTCAGAGATAATAAAGGTTCAGTCTGGATAGGGACCTGGGGAGGCGGCTTAAATAAAATGACGGGGTCGCCTCAAGAAGAACTCGCAGGCAAGTCGAAGTTCATCCACTATAAACATGAGCATTCAAATCCTTTAAGTCTGAATAACGATATCATCCAGGATATTTATGAAGACAGGGAAAACAGGATGTGGATCGGTACGGAATTGGGTTTGAGTCTCTTCGACAAAAGCAACAATACATTTCACAATTTTATTAACGATCCGAAGGATCCGTACAGCATAAGCAACGATGAAGTACAATCGTGTATAATCGAAGATCAGTACGGGCATCTCTGGATCGGTACGTGGGGAGGATTAAACAAACTAATCGTAACAAAAAACGCATCCGGCGGAAATGAAAAATTCAAATTTTACCGGTTCGGCAATGATCCCGAAGACCAGTTCAGTTTAAGCGACAACAGGGTAATTTCGATCCATCAGGACGGCAAGGGCAACCTTTGGATAGGAACTTACGGGGGCGGATTGAACGAATTAACGGCCGATCAGCTTAATCTGCCGCCTGATTCCCCCA
>JBJKOY010000625.1:0-5337 GCA_046706945.1 Ignavibacteriaceae bacterium
CATGATCAACGCTCGATTTTACGAACATATTAGACGGCCCCGACAAATGAAAAGGTTTTTTAAATAAGAACAATCTTAAACTGGAAAAAATATATGAGTAAACTATCCATTATTTCCGAGCTGTGGCAATTCCTAAAAGTCAGGAAGAAGTGGTGGCTTGCACCGATTCTGATTTTACTTTTGCTGCTGGGTGCGCTTATAGTATTGACGCAGGGTTCTGCGCTGGCCCCGTTTATTTATTCTATCTTCTGATAAAACAAGTCCGGCATTTATTTATTGAGATTGAATATCCTGTAATCCGTTCCGTTAATCTTAATATCGGCTTTGTCGTTCTCGACTTTTATTATTTCTCCGGTTAAAAGGTCCGTTAGAGTTTTTGTTCCGTAAACTTCGGGGAAGTTTAATACTGCGTTTTGGGATTCGTCGTTTTTATTCAGGACGACCAGAACTCTTTCGTTCATATCCGATCTGACGTATGCAAAAATATTCGTATCGGCTTCCAGCGGATAGTAATCGCCGTAGCGCAAAGCCGAATGGTCGTCCCTGAGATGGATAAGTCTGCTTACCTTGCTTAAATTTTCCTTTTCGTTTTCGTCTAACCGGTTTCCGAACCGCATCATACGTCTGTTATCCGGGTCGGCGGCGCCGGTCATGCCAATCTCGTCCCCGTAAAAAATTGTAGGTATTCCGGGGATCGTTAAAAGGTAAGCAAGGTAAAGTCTTTCTTTGGCGTAGCTGCTTTTATGATCGACTTGAGGGGGATTGTTCCAACCTATTTCGATAGAGTTTCCATCGTTTATTTTGAGGTCGCCGTCGGCATAAGCCATATACCGGTCTTTGTCCTGGCTGTCCATAATATTCCCCATCAGGTTATTATCGCCGAAGATGTAAAGGCCCTTCCGGATTTCTTTATCCAACTGTTCGAAAGAAGTGTTCTTTTCCAGGAAAGCGGGTATCGCGACATCGTACAAGTTAAAATTAAACTGGGCGGGCAGCTGCCCGTTGTTAACGTATGATTTGACGAGAGCATAGCTTCCGAATGTTTCTCCCATCTGGAACACTTCTTTATGCTGCGGGATCTCCACTTCTTTTCTGAGCTTCGTATTTAAAGTTCTCCAGAAATTATTGGGAATATGTTTTACCGCGTCCTGCCTGAAGCCGTCCGCACCTGTGGTCTCGAGCCACCAGATCGCGTCGTTTGTAACTGCATTCACGGCGGCTTTCGAATCGATAAAATCGAAAGTAGGGAGGAAGGGGTCGAACCAGGTTGTAAGCCTATGGTCGTCCCATAACCGCAAATTTAATCTGCCGTCGGGAAGCTTGAGGTGTCCGAACCAGTGGCGGTGTTCCTTATAATACGGATGCTCTATGTGAACGTGGTGCGCAACTATGTCCAGAAGCACTTTTACGTTATGTCTGTGCGCAGTTCCGATAAGTTCTTTTAGTTTGGACATAGTGCCGAATTCCTCTTCAACCGAGCGGGGCTTGACCGGCCAGTAGCCGTGATACCCCGAGAACCATCTGTGCGGTTTGGGAGATTCTCTGAAAGCATGGTCGGTATTATCGTTCACGGGTGAGATCCACAACGTATTGATGCCCAGCGAATCGAAATAACCCTGGTTGAATTTGTCGATAATTCCCTGGAAATCTCCGCCCATATAATTTGCTTTTTCGAAAAGGGAATCATGTACAACCGGTTTATTTATCGATTTGTCGCCGTCGCAGAACCTGTCGATCATGGCGGAATAAATTACCGCGTCGTGCCAGGTAAAATTTTTCTTTTCGTTCCCCGCGGGTTTCCCGTCGAATAAAACAACGTTTTGAATGTTTGTTACCTGCCCGTTCCGGCTTACGGCCACCCTTAATTGCTTTTTCCCGTTCAAGAGGCTTTTGTTCAGATTAATATTAATGATATTTCCGCTGACCGAGACTGCCTTCGCGGGAACCGATTTGTTATTCAGCAGTGCTATAACATTTTTATTTATTAAACTACCGCCGGATTCGTTTTTTCGATACATGAAAGAGAACCTCGAATTGCCGGCCTTCAGATCCTCACCGGCAATAAATAAGAAAGGCTGCTCCTTATGCCTCGGTTCTACGTTCAGAACGGAATTGTAATCTCCCATCCCGTTGGGAATTTTATCCGGGTTTAGAGGATCTATTAACTCTGCCCCGTCCGCATAAAATTTGTACTGGTATCTCCCCGGGTCGAGCGATACCGAAATTTTATATGTACCGTTGTCTTCTTTCATCTCCAGGTCAGATCTGTTCCAGCTGTTGAAGCTTCCGAAAAGAAAAACCTTTGAGTATTTTTTGTCCGGCTTGAATACAAAGTTTATTTCCTGGAGCTTATTTACCCTTACCGGGATTTCATACGTGTCGTTGTCGAATTTAAAATCGATCAGTGTCATGCCTTCGAAATCTTCGCGGGGGATAAAGATTAATTTACTTTTATCGTAATTAAATTTTACGTCAACGGAAGGATTTTTTAACAATCTCAAGCCGGCGTAATTGTCTGCGTAAAACATATCCGAAATTAACACCGAGTCAGCTATCCCGGAATTTAAATTAATTGTTTGAATGATGTCCGAGACTGTTTTTGCAGTTAAATTATAACATAATAGTATTGAAAGGATTACCGTTAAAAAAAATCCTTTGTCAATTTTAAATCTTCTCAACATAACCGGACCTTAAATTATTGTTAAGTTTATATATAATAGGATAATGTAAGGATTATGGTGGTTTATGTCACCAATCCAAATAGGGGGTTTTACGGGTTTTTCTATCATGTTTATTTTATTGCATTTATTCAAAGTTATTGCTGCCGGATAAAATAAATATTCTTAGAAGATTTACTTTGCATTAATGAAAATTTCTTTATTAAAATTAAATGATTAGTGAGGAAAATAGCGTTAAAGAATAGATAGGTAATTTTCTTCTTTACGAAGTTGTGAATAACAAAAATTATGAATATGTTAGGGGAAATGTAACAACAACTACCGTTGAGGGAATTTTGGGAATTCCAAAAGAGGAGTTAGCGGTATATATCATCATATTAGCAAAAAACATTTACATAGATATTTGGCTGAATTTAATCTTAGATATAACCACAGAAAAATAAAAGATCAAGAAAGAACAATTAAAGTAATAATAGGATTTGAAGGGAAGAGATTGACCTGTTAGAACTCATTAGATTTAAAGCATGGAAAAGAAAACGTGTAAGAAAAAAGGAACGGCATAAAATACAAAGAAAAACCGGTTTCTTTTTATCCGCTTAAACCGGAAGAAATATTAAAAAAATTTTTGGAAGAAACTCCCCCAAAAAAATAAGTCAAAAAAATGAAACTGCCTAAATTTACAATAATTTTAAAAGGCTCGGATCAAGATAACGGAAAGTTGCGTCTTGAAGAATTTATGCAAGGATTGCGAGTAATAACTGAGGCCTTAAAAGAGACCGAAAGGCGTTTGGGCGGCTATGGCAAATCAAAAATAGAATACAAAATTATTAAACTAAGTCAGGAAAGTCCGGCTACAATTACAGTAGAACCTATTTGCGAAATTTTAGAAGAAAAAGAAATGAGATTGAACCCACGAGATACTATAAATACTTTTATCTCCAATTTAAGCTTAATTAAAAGGCATAAATTGGTTCCAGAAAATTTAGATTATGAAAGTCTACAAAAATATAGACAAATAGGTGAATTACGGAAAACTCATATTTCCGATATTACGATTAAAAATGGACATAGAAAAATAAAAATTGATGATAAATTTAGCAAAAACATACATACTGCAATAGGAGAGGATGAATATGAAGATGGCAGTTTAACTGGAAAGCTAGAAACAATAAATATTCATGGTAAAAATAAATTTTATATATATCCCGAGTTAGGTCCAAAAAAAGTTCAATGTGTTTTTCCAATAGGATTAAAAGAAAATGTGAAAGAAGCATTATATGAACGTATAGAAGTCGAAGGCGTTTTGAGATATAAAAGCTGGGATAGATTTCCTTATGCCATTAATGTTAAAAGAATCGATATATATCCTCCAGATAGCGAATTACCTACTTTTTCTGAACTTATAGATGTTATCCCTGATGCAATTAAAGACATTAGCCCTACTCAATATATACGGAATTTACGTGATGAAGGATGGTAAATTAGTCGTTTATTGGGACTCTGTTATTTATATTACGATTCTTGCAGGGGACAAAAAAGATAAAGCTTTATATGAAGGTTCAATATATGCCCTCACGCAAATGGAAAAAAGGAATTCCTTCCTTGTTGTATCTCAACTTGTTAATATAGAAGTGACTCCTACAATCAGGCCTCCTAAAATTAAAGAAAAATTTGAAAATGTTTTAAAAAGAAGTAATGTAACCCTAGTGTCGATGGGAAAACGTGTTTCTGAATTAGCCAGCCAAATAATAGATATTTGTAAAGATATGGATAGAGTGATTAAGCCTCCCGATTCTATCCATTTGGCAACAGCATTAATTTATAATGTGGACGAATTTTATACAAATGATGATAAGCTATTAAAGTTAGATGGGATTTTAAAGGTGCCTAAATATAATGTCCCTAAAATTATTAAACCACCGTTGCCCACTCAATTAACCTTAGGTCTCCAATAAAATTGTACCGATGGCGGGAATCGAACCCGCAAGCCTTTCGGCAGCAGATTCCAAAGCCCATAATTTCTTATGAACTTTGCAAATCTGCCGTGTTTGCCATTTCACCACATCGGCGTTTATATAATTTATGTAATAAAGTATGGTTTGTCAACTATATAATCTCCGAAAATTCTTGTTGACAAATACAATAAGGATCGTTATTATCACACCATAAGAAATTTTTTATATGGCATCAATATCTAAAATATGCCTTTAATCGAGGGAATAAGTTATGCTTCCGGAACCGACGGATTCCGGAACACCCGAAAAATTTCGCGGAGAAAAAATACTTCGTATCAGGAGTATCCTGCTCCCGGGAAAAAGAATTCTCCGCCAAAAGGAAGAACGGCCGGTTCATCCGGTGCGGCCGAATTCTATAAAGATAAATACAGTCCGCCGGTCTCAAATCTCTCATTTACCGGGCAGACATTTAACAAAATAGAAAAACCTTTCAACGGAGGAAATTCTAATTATTCCGGTAGGGACGGTACTCGTTCCGGAAATTCATCTCCCGGGAATTACAACGTATATGAAACCGCGGTCGGGTACTATATAATAAGTAAGACCAAACAATCCGGATCAATTTCTAAAAATGCCGGCAGCAATTCCAATCCCATGAAAAAGAAGCTGGAGCAGACATATCATTCGAATACCGGAAATCCTAC
>JBJKOY010000626.1:0-2988 GCA_046706945.1 Ignavibacteriaceae bacterium
AAAAGCTCAGTTTACCTGGAAAAATGCGCTATAGTGGCCAGCAGGCACATACACATGTCGAATAAAGAGGCCGCAGTGTTCGGCGTAAAGAACGGCGACTACTGCAAAGTTAAAATAACCGGCGAAAAGCCGACGGTCTTTGAAAACGTACTTATAAGAACGAACGATAACTGGAAACTGCAGATACATCTTGATACCGACGATGCAAACGCCGCCAACGTACGGAGCGAAATTTTCGTTGAGTTTATCGGCAAAATTTAAAAGGCGGAAAAATGAAATTAGGAAAAGTAATTGGCAAAATTGTTTCGACCAGGAAAGAAGGCAACGTAACCGGCCTTCGGATGATGGTTGTAAGATACCTTGACGAAAACCTGGACGAAACCAAGAAGACAGGCGCCTGCATCGATTCCGTTAACGCCGGCGAAGGCGATATCGTGCTGCTCTGTTCCTCGTCCTCGGCAAGGCTGACGGACGCGACGAAAAATTCGGCGATCGACTGCACAATAGTGGGTATAGTGGATTCGGTCTCATCCGGGAACAAATATGTATATAAAAAATAACGACGGACGGAATTTGGAAATCGAACTTGAAAAACTTGTGGAGATTGTAGCCGACGAAGTTGCGAAACAATTGCTGAGCAAAGATAATAAACCGGACTACCCGGCGGGTAATTACGGACATGAATGCTCATGCAGGCCTAAAGGGTTTAACCCGAGCTGCTGCAGCGTTACGGAAATTAGCCGGGAATATATTTTAAGCATAAGACGGGAAGCAAGCAGCATAATGGCTTTGTAAAAACTTGAATAAGAATTAAAGGCCTGTAGTTGAATATTGATATCGAAAATATAATTAGAATAATAGTTAAGGAAGTCGTTTCCGAACTTAAAAAGCGCGGGTTCGAAATTAAATCCTCCGGGAAATATGTGCACCTGTTCGATGATCCCGGAAGCGCGGAAGTTAAAGGCCGGATGGAATTTGATCTTAAAGGGTACGCGACACCGGTTTTGACCGGAGAGCGGCTTGAGAAAATTGAACCCGGGATTAGGGAGATTATTGTTCCAAGAGGCACGGTGCTTACTCCCGGCGCAAGGGAGATAATAAAGAAAGAGAAATTAACAATTATAAGTAAATAATTTAAAATCATAAGGAGAATAAAATGTCAAAAGGAGTAGCTCTCGGATTTGTGGAAACTCGCGGCAACACCGGTACTATCAACGCTATCGATGCAATGCTTAAAACCGCGAACGTCGAGTTCGTTAAGCGCGTGGAGATCGGCGGCGGTTACGTTACGGCGCTTGTCCGGGGAGAAGTCGGCGCGGTCCGTTCGTCGATTGAAGCCGGTGCCGAAGCCGCTGCGAAGGTCGGCGAATTGGTCAGCTCGAATATTATACCTTCCGCGCACGAAGAAGTATTTGAATTATTAGGCGTACAAAAATAGGAGAATCAAAAATGATAGATGCATTGGGCGTTATAGAAACAATAGGTTTTACGTCCGCCATTCAGGCAGCGGACGCGGCAGTTAAGTCCGCCAACATAAAATTGGGCAAATGGGTTAAGGTAGGCGGCGGAAGAGTGAACATTATTATCCGGGGGGACGTGGCCGCGGTTAAAGCGGCTGTCGATGCCGGGGTGCAGGCGGCCGAGAACGTGGGCGGAGTTAAAGCGCAGCTAATCATTCCGCGTCCTTCGGAAAAACTGGTCGCAAAATTTCCGATTGAACCCTTAAAAGCCGAAAAGAAATCGTCAAAGTAAATAACGACAGAGGTTGAAAGTGAATATCAGCGAAGATCAATTGCAGGATCTGGTAAGGAGCGTGGTAAGGCAGGTAATGGCAAAATCCGAATTGCCGGATCTTGCGAAGAGTCCGGCGCCGGGAGGCGATTGGGGAGTATTCGACGATATGAATTATGCCGTCCGGGCGGCATACGAAGCATTCCTGGAATTTAAGAACAGGAGCATTCAGTGCAGGAAGAAATTTACGGATGCCGTAAGACAGATGGCGCTGGATCATAAAGAAAGACTGGCGGCCATGACGGTGGAAGAAACCAAGATGGGACGGGTGGATCATAAAATCGCCAAGTTCGTAAATGCCGCAAACCACAGCCCGGGCGTTGAGTATCTTAGACCGGAAGCATGGTCGGGACGCAACGGACTTGCGCTGGATGAGTATTCACCGTTCGGAGTTATAGGTAATATAACTCCCAGCACCCATCCCGGTCCTACGATGATAAATAATATTATAATTCAATTGGCCGGCGGAAATACGATTGCGTTTAACCCTCACCCTTCGGCGAAGAAGGTCAACGCGGAAGTAATCAGACTGGCCAACCAGTATATGACGAAAGCCGGCGCGCCTAAAAACCTTGTTACCTGCGTGGCCGAGCCGACGATGGAAACCGCGAAGACGCTGTTTGAGCATGAAAAAGTAGAGCTCCTTTCGGTTACCGGGGGACCGGTAATGGTGGATATGGCGATGAAATACCCGAAGAAAGTGATTGCGGCCGGACCCGGCAATCCCCCCGTACTGGTTGACGAAACCGCCGATCTTGTACTGGCGGCAAAGGAGATAACACGGAGCTCGAGTTACGACAACAATATTCTGTGCATAGCCGAAAAGGAAATCTTTGTCGTTGAATCCGTATTCGATAAGTTCATGGGCGAGATGGAAAAAGCAGGCAATTACAAACTCACCGCGGATCAAATGAACAAGCTCGCGGAAAAGGCCCTGTTCCTTTCCGGGAAACACTGGCTTATCGGCAGGGATTACGTAGGCAGGAACGCAAATGTTTTGGCCGAGGCGATAGGGATTAAAATTTCGGAAAGCGTACCTATGCTGTTCGGCGAAACAAAGAGAGACCATCCGTGGGTGGTCGCCGAACAAATGACTTCCTGCATACCGGTTGTGAAAGTAAAAGATTTTGACGACGGGCTTGCGGCGTCGCTGAAAGCCGAACACGGTTTCAAGCATACCGCAAGCATTTTTACAAG
>JBJKOY010000627.1:0-6930 GCA_046706945.1 Ignavibacteriaceae bacterium
TAGGTTTTTGTTTATTAGGTTGGGTATAAATGTAAACGTTTACATTAATTTCTTGCTTTGATATCTTTTCTTCAAATTAATGTTGCCGCTGGTTAAAAATCTTAGATAAAAAATTTATCAAAAAAAATTTACCACTTAAAAAATGAAAATTGATATTCACAAAGTTGCTTCCAAAGCCGGAGTATCTATTGCAACTGTTTCGAGAGCATTAAATGGAAGTACGCTTGTTAAGCAGGGAACAAAAGAAAGAATATTAAAAGCAGTTGAAGAACTGAATTATATTCCAAATCCTATTGGTAGAAGTCTTGCCAAACAATCAACCGAAACTATAGGGGTTGTCCTTCCGGACCTTGTAGGTGAATTCTTCATGGATTTTATACACAGTATAGATGAGGAAGCGTATAAGCAAAATTGGCACGTCTTGATTTCCAGCTCACACAGTCAGAGAAATATAATCGAAACCCTTATAGAACTGATGGGAAGCGGAAGGGTAGACGGGGTAATTTTAATGGCTCCGCAAATTCAAAATGAAGTATCGGAAATAATCCAAAAAAGCAAAACAGCGGTGGTCCTTGTTAATACCTGCGAGAATTTTAATAAGATAGATCAGATAAAAATCAATAATTATCAAGGTTCTTTCGATATTGTCGAACATCTTATAAAAGTTCATAAATATAAAAAGATTGGAATTATAAACGGACCCAAAGGGAACTGCGATGCCGAAGAGAGATTATCGGGTTACTTAAGTGCATTAAAAAAATATAAAGTGCCGAAAGATTCTTCCTTAATTGTGAACGGCAATTTTGATGTAGAATCCGGAGTTATTGGTTTTACCACATTGATGAACCAGCAGGTAAAACCCGAAGCGATCTTTGCTACGAATGATATGATGGCGGTTGGTGCTTATGAAGCTGCTAAGGAACTCGGATATAAAATACCCGATGATATAGCAATAGCAGGCTTTGATGATATTTATTTAAGCCAATTTTTAAGTCCGAGATTAACTACTATTCATGTTCCGATAACCGATTTAGGCAGCAAAGCGGTGGAATATCTTTTGGACAGAATAAATAAAAAAGGAGGTAACGGGAAAGTACATTTTGAAGTTCTACCTACAGTGCTTGTTATAGGCGGTTCATGCGGGTGTAAATATTGAATATTCTTTTTTTAACATACATATAACTAATTTAACAATAATAACTCAATAGGAGGCAGAAATGAAAAGGGTTATTGCCATAATGTTTTTTACGGCGATTGCGATAATGTACCTTGTGCCGGGATCGGCATTCGCCCAAACGTCGTCGGACACCCTTTATGTGTCGGCGATGCCGCCGGGCAATATAAACAATGTCATTGCTGGGGATACTACTCAAACAGGAGCTCGGAAAGATCCAAATCGAGTTTATGTACTGCAGCAAACGGGAAGCATAGACTCGACATATTTTTTTACCGCTACGATAAACATGGCTACTAATTTCAACGGTGTAACTCTCACTATAGTCGGGAAGAATAATCCCGTTACCGGTATGCCTCCTGTGATTGAACCTTTTATCCTTACCGACAACTCCACACCCGCTCGTTTTACCGAGAACCTGGAAGGAAACCTTAGTTTAGATAATCTCTACTTCCTAGGCAAGCGGACCGACGGATTAATAACGGCCGGAGACGACAGACTCCTCGACGGCATTCCGGTTGGTTCGTCGATACGAATAAATCACTGCGTGTTCGATGATTTTACGGCAGGTCAAGGCGCCCTGCTTAGTTACGGCGGATCGGGCAATTCCTTTTATATTACTAATTGCGAGTTCAGAAATATCCAGTCTCAAGCCGGCTTCCCGACTAATATAATATTTGCCGAAGCTGCCGACACTATGCAATTTGTAAACAATACATTCTTCGCCATCGCATTCGGGATATGGGGCAATGATAATCTCAGATACTTCCAATTTGAACACAACACGATGGTAGGATGTGCCTGGATGCCGTTTAGAATATATCAGGCTGACAGTGCATATATTTCGAACAACATTTTCTACGACACATATGCATGGGGTTTGGATTCTGCCTCTATTAAAAACGGCGGACTGGGGAACGAGTCTCCGGCGGTGATAGCTTTTGATTCCCTTTTCCAGTTCAGTGAGCCGCCGTATACCTGGACGGAGGCCGGCAGAAGTATCGTCGTAAAAAACAATGCGTATTACTGGCAGTCAGGGATCGACAGCACTATTGCGGCAATAGACGACACCACCAAAAATTACATCGTTCCTCCCGCTTGGATGAATAGTTTCACCACGTCAATGTTTGCGAACAAGACATCTTGGCCCGGCTTATCGGCTTCGAATAACGTCAATGCCGATCCGGGGTTTTCGGCGTCCATCGTGGATCCAATGGTTGCCGGTCTAAATATGTATACGGTCGCACGCTGGAACGGAACAATCGCGACCTCTCTGCTCTGGAGGCAATTGATAACTAACCCCGCTAAAGTGTTCGGGCCGGTGGCGGCGAACTGGGCTCAAACGCAAGGATATCCGGTGCAGGAGAATTTAGCATACACTAATGCTGCCCTCAAGACAGCCGGCACTGACGGACTGCCATTAGGTGATTTGAATTGGTTCCCGAATATTACGGGAGTTGAGCAGACACCAAATACGGTACCGTCAAAATTCGAATTGAGTCAGAATTTCCCTAACCCGTTTAATCCGACAACGGTTATCAGCTATAGTATTCCGAAGAGTAGCATGATAACATTAAAGGTATATAACATACTGGGTCAAGAAGTAAGTACGTTATTTGAGGGATTTCAGAAACCCGGCACTTACAAAGTTGATTTTAACGGATCGCAATTGGCCAGCGGAGTATATCTATATAGATTACAATCTGACGGGTTTACATTAACCAAGAAAATGATTCTTATGAAATGATCGCCGAGCTAAGCTTTAGAGTAGAGAAAAGCGTTATGGGATTTCTCCGGGTTATTGCGGTGATAATAGCAGAAAGATACACTATGGAACTTTCCCGCAAAGCAGGATATGTATTCAGGAAAGCTGTATGAGGGACAAAGACTCCTGCAGAGCCTTCGGACACCGACGAGAAAACCTCTTCCTACAAAGTCGGGATTGATGAGAGGGCAAAGGGACACAGACTCATGCGTGGTGGTGCGCCCTTGTCCTGCTCTACAGTACCATATTGCATTTCAGGAAAAAATTACTCTGCTGAACTGAGATGCTGAAGAAACTAAATAGGACGCTAATAAATAGGCGCCAAATAAAAAGTTTGGAGTATTTGAATCTACTCTAAATTAAGAGGTAATAAAATGCGTGTGCAAAAATTTAAAACTATTTTTACTCTGATTATTGTTTTTCTATTATCACAAACCGTTTGGTCACAAACGTCTAAAATATCCGGTAAAATAACAGACAAGACTACCGATCAGCCCCTATTAGGTGCAAATGTTTTCTTACTAGGAACCAGTCTCGGTGCCTCAACGGATATGGACGGAAATTATATTATCAATAATATACCTTCCGGACTTTATACACTGCGTGTAAGTTATATAGGATACAAAACTCAGACAATAAAGGTTCAAATAAAAAACGGCTCGCATGTTACCCAGGACTTCAGCCTTGAAGCCGTAGCGGTTGAAGGCAAGACGGTAACGGTAACGGCGCAGGCAAGCGGACAGAATGCCGCCATTAACCAGCAGCTTTCCTCGGACAAGATAGTGAATGTGGTGTCTTCCGCTAAAATTCGGCAGCTGCCGGATGCCAATGCTGCCGAGTCAGTCGGCAGACTTCCGGGAGTTTATCTTCTCAGGCAGGGAGGGCAGGGATACGAAGTCTCCATCAACGGTCTGCAGCCGAAGTACAACCGGGTAGAGATTGACGGCGTGGAAATGGCCGCAACGAGCAGCACCGACCGTGCAGTGAACATGAGCATGATTTCTTCTAACATGCTGAGCGGGATTGAGGTATTCAAGACCGTAACCCCCGATATGAATGCGGCCGTTCTGGGAGGAGTTGTAAATTTCGAAATCAGGGAAGCCAAGCAAACCTCCTCAGGCGCGCCGGAGGTAGAACTTTCAGGACAGGGAGGGTACGAGGGTCTTCGAAATCAGTTCGGCGATTACAATTTCTCTGCCACCGTCGGAGACAGATTTCTTGACCGACGACTCGGAGTCCTTCTGCAAGCGGTTGTTGACCGGCAAAATTTATCAAGCGATGAATTAGGGGCCAACTATGCTCTGGCTTCAAAGAATTCCGGCGTGAATAATCCGTTGCTTCTTAACGGTCTCACACTCAGCTTTATTCCCAGCATCACACGGCGGTATAACGGGACTCTTAATATGGATTACAAGCTGCCCGACGGTAAGATTGATTTTATGAACTTCTTCAGCGGCAGCAATACGACAACTAATACGCTGAGCCAGCAGTACAGCCTTATTTCAAACCAGATTTTCGATAACGCTTCGTATTCGCCCGTGAAGCTTTATGTAATGACGAATCTCCTTGACTTCAGAGAACGCCTTTTGTCATTCGGATTGAATGTGAAGATTTCTCACTCGCTCTCAGAAAATATTTCCAGCGGAGGATGGGGAGCAACTTTTCAACAGTACCCGGCGAACCTGGCGACTATATCGCAGTCCTCCTCTCCGGCAGTGATTGCAAATAGCGCATCAGCTAAAGTCAATCCGAATCTTATGAACCTCTTGTCCCTAAGCACCAGCTACAATATTACAATGCAAAGAAATATTGCCGGGTCAATCGACATCACGAGAGACATAACCTTATCGGATGCTGTCTCGGGAATTCTGAAATTCGGCGGACAATATCATTATACGCACAGGTCTTATAGTGCAAACAATGCAGGCGGCGGCGGAGTTTTTAGCCTGACTCTTCCGCGCCGGGCAATTGTTAACGCATATCCTTTTATGACACAGCCGCCCTACAATCTGAGTACTACGGGAAACCAGCTTCTTCCTATTACCGTGTTCGAAAGTCCGGGTTTGGATTTCGGGAATTTTCTTCACGGCAGCTACACGCCGCCTCGTCCGATGAATCTGGACTTTTTGTCGCAAATAGTGAATTTTGTCAGTAATGGAGCCGAGAAAGCGGGCTGGCAGTCATGGGGTTACACTCCTGATCCTTACGGCAACATTGCCAACAATTACTCCGGAAATGAATATGAAAGCGCTGCATATGCGATGGCGACCGTCAATATCGGAACTCAAATCACGCTGATAGCCGGAGCTCGATACCAGGGGCTTTCGACATCGTACCGGACAGCGAGAATTTCAAATGCAAACCAGACTGTTTATTATCCGAGCACCTATCCTCATAAGGATACTACGGTCGATCAATATCACGGTTATTTATTACCCGACGTTAGCTTGTTGTACAAGCCGTTTTCGTGGATTATAGCCCGTCTATCCTATACCAGCACACTCGCCTATCCGGACTTCACTTCCATCATACCGAAAATCGACCTATTTCCGTCTAATCGCTCTGTCAGCTGGAATAACTTTGCTTTGCAGCCTGCCCATTCGCAGAACTATAATATACAGCTTTCTTTCTATAACAACGCTATCGGGCTGCTTACCGTCGGCGGATTCCTGAAAAGAATAGATGACTTGATATTCCCGCAGACCAGCTACATTACAAATATATCTCTGTATCCCGGTCTTACGGCGAACGAGTTGGATTATCAGGTGACTACCGATTTTAACAACCCTTATCGCGTTGACGACTACGGCGCGGAGGTTGACTGGCAGACTCATTTCTGGTACTTGCCGGGATTATTGAACGGATTGGTGTTCAACATCAATTACACTCATATTTTCTCGAGCGCAAAATATCCCTTTACCGACACCAAGCCCGGCGTTTTTCCCACTTACATACCCGTGCACGTAGATACTTTTTATACCGATCGCCTGCTGTACCAACCGGATAACGTTGTTAATCTTTCCGTCGGTTACGATTACCTGGGCTTCTCTGTCGTCGTTTCCATGATATACCAGTCAAATGTATCGACCGGAACAAATCAGTTCCCCGAACTTCGTCCCGCGAAAATTTCGTACCTGCGCTGGGACTTGACTGCCAAGCAAAGTCTGCCGTGGCCCGGCCTCGTCGCTTACCTCAACCTGGTCAATCTCAACAATGCTAATGATACACATGTGGTCCATGGAAACGGTTTCCCCACGTCCGAAAGTGATTACCGCTCGGTTGTACAATTGGGACTTCGTTGGAGTCTGCAATAGGTAATTGTATTGTTCATAATATAAAATGAAATAAAAAACTTTTTATATGATAAAATTAATTAATAAATATCGGCCGGTTCTTTTTATTGTCTTCTTATCTTCCGTAATCTGCACCTGTCAGAATAAAATCGGAGAAACGGGTTATCCTTTAAATCAATATAAAAATTCCCCGGAGGTATCCGCTTTTCTTGATACCCTGGAATATAAAACATTTCTTTATTTTATAGACGAATCAAATCGTGAAAACGGTTTGGTAAAAGACCGCTCCTCAGAAAATTCCCCGGCAAGTATAGCCGCCGTAGGATTTGCATTGCCGGCTTATGCCGTAGGCGCTCATAACGGCTGGATAACCAGAAAAGAAGCCGCACAAAGGACCTTGAACACTTTAAATTTCTTTTTAAATAGCAAGCAGAGTGCCGACGCGGCATCAACGGGGTACAAAGGTTTTTATTATCATTTCCTCGATATGAAATCAGGATTGCGATACTGGAATTGCGAGCTTTCATCCATAGATACCGGGCTGCTCTTGGCAGGAATTATTTTTGTCCGTCAATATTATGATAAAAATAATCCAGTTGAAAATGAAATAAGAGAGAAATCTACTTTGCTTTTAAAGAGAGTTGACTGGAAGTTTTTTACGATGTCTAAGGACGGTAAATATCCTTATGATATAAATA
>JBJKOY010000628.1:0-34629 GCA_046706945.1 Ignavibacteriaceae bacterium
TCACATTCGCCTGGGGACTTAATACCACGAAATCTTTAAGCTTGTTATCGTCCACTCTCTGGGTAGTGGTAAATTCTATCCATTTTTTGTTGTCGCTCAGACCGCTTGATACCCCGGTAATTGCCAGCTTGGTCAAAGGGGGAAGTTTGTATTTAAATTCACGGTCGTCCTGAAGGCCTTTCTTACCTATAACCGACATCAAGCCTTTTTTAACGGTTACGGAGAGTTCCTGTTCTTTATCCGTCTGCTGAATATTACCGAGATCCACCGCGATAATATCCGAAGATTTATCCGAGACTATCGTAAAATTGTTTATTGCCTGTCCGTCCTTAACGAAGCTCAGGTAATCTTTTAGCATGTCCGGGTTGACAGGGTAGTTAAAATAAATATTCGCTTTTATGCTTATTTGATACTGCCGGTTAGGGACATGCGTCCAGAAGAAATCCGCTTTACCGGCGTCGAAGTCCAGCGTCCTGAATTCGTACGTATAGGATTTAAGAGATAAATTCTGATCAAACAGCACCTTATTGGTTATATAAGCTTTATAGGATTGAATCGGCTGCAGCGGCACGTCGGGTGAAAAAATAAGCGTATTTCCCGATGTCCACTTGAATTTTCCTTCAATTTTCGGCTCGAACCTGACGAACTCGTCTTCCAGCCATTTGTCTTGTTCAACTTGAGGCGCAAGATTTTTCGAGAATTCAACGGTAAATGTAGTTAAACTTTTTATCTGGCCCTGAGGATAAAACCGCGTAACTCTAACCGTATTTTCGGAACACGAAAAGGACAGAAGAATTATCGCGGCATATAAAAAATAAAGTAGTCTTTGCTTCATAGTTATCCCCGAATATAGTTGATATTATTTGGAAGGTATTTTGAAAATTCCATTCGAATAAATCTTCAGGATTAAAACTTATAAAAACAAATTTAACTGCGCGCAGGATAAAACAAATTACGTTTGCGCTTCATGTACATCTGCACTCTGCAAATTTTCAATTGAGATAATAACCGGCAATAATCAGTACCGACGAACCGCTGAAGATGAACGGGCAAAGTTTAAAAGCAATAAACGAATTTTTAAAGCCGGTAAATAACGAAACAAGCGAAAGGATATTTAGAAAACCGAAGGACACCCAGTAAACAACCTGCGCGGCGGCACCGGACCGGTCGAGGTACGTTGCAAGGGCCACCAGTATGCCCGTGAATATCAATGCGGCGCCCTCTGTTATCCACTCCATTGTTATGGTCCGTTTGTTGTCCGCCGAGATCTCGCCGAAATTTCTGACAATGCTGCCTGTAGGGAATAAATGTGCGGCTCCCCATACTATTAACAATGAAGAGCCGATATAAGTAATTACTTCTCCCGCCATGGTTTTATTTTCCCTTTTAAAAAGATAAACACATTATTATGCCGGATATAAAAAGACCGTTAATCGATTCGATACTAGGAACTTATCAAACGTTCAATCATGCGATACTATATTTACGGGAGTCCCCTGGTGAAATCTCAATTTCCAGCCGCCGGGAGTCTTTAACCAGAGGGAAGTTCTATTGCTTATCAGCAGACCCTCGTAAAATACTTCGCTTACGTACGTAACAAGCACAACGTTCTCGCTCACAGTATGAGCCTTAAAGTTCTTAAGAGGGAGTTTAATCGATATCTCCTGGAATGGCGCCGAAATAGTTTCTTCCCTCGTATAAATTCTGCCGGACCGGCCGAATTCGAAAAATTCAGGCGCTAATACTTTTTCCATATAATCCCGGTCGAACCTTTTTTCGGGAACCCACAAAGACTCTTCCAGTTCTCTAAGAATTTCCGAATCTTCTACGCTTAATTCCATTCCTTCCTCACTATTTATTTAATTGAGCCCGGTTCCGAATTTTCAAGTATCTTTCGGCAGCAGTATCACCTTTACGTAATTCTTAAATAATACGGGATACTGTTTATCCATTATCCTGGCCCGCGCGCCTCTGTGCAGCCGCCACTCTTCAACGATGACTCCCCTTTCCTTATCGATTTCGTCGTCTTCAAAACTTACGTTGTGGGCCCAGTCCTCAAGTATCTGGAATCCCTTTTCGATCATCTCAGTGCTGTCCGTCGGGACGTCGAGCATATATACCGTTTCGTCGAAACTTGTGTAAGCGTTCACCTCGGGCCCGAATTTCATACCTATCGATACCAGGTAATCGACCGATTCGTGCTTCTTAAAATTCTTTGTCCCGTTAAAGCCCATATGCTCTACGAAATGCGCCAAACCTTGCTGGTCCGGATCTTCCAGAACGGAACCGGCGTTAACGGCAAGTCGAAGTACGGCCCTGTTCTCAGGGTGTTTGTTGACCTTGATATAATAAGTTAATCCGTTATCCAGTCTGCCTTTTGTAATGCTTGTGTCGAAAGGTATTTTCTCTCCGGAGGATGATGAAGTTTGAGGAAACGTTATCCCGCGAGATATTGCAAGTAAAAATAAAATCCCGAAGAGCCGAAAAGATTTCATGTTGTCCCCTTGTCTTTATAAATAATTAATCGGATAATAATAGTTAAGCCGACTTACGGTAAATAAATCGAGATTCGACTTTTAATTTAACTATAAAATAAAATTCATGCTTAATTTTTATTAAGCTCTTTTATTTTTTTCCCCAGGAATTTTCCGTATTCACCGAATAATTTTTTTATTGATCCTTCTCGTATCTTTTTTCCCCCTTTAAAAAATTCCGTTTCTATAATTATTTCATCCTTCTTCTTTATTCGTTTCCATATACCCGTAACCTTCCCGCCGTTCAGAATGAAAGGTCTGAAGATCCCGTTATTCGAAACCGTTTTTCCGTTGTTGTTCACATCGACCGTTGCGCTCCGGTCTTTATAGCTTATTAAAAACTCGTCGAAAGCGGGCAGAATTTGAATTGCGTTTTTTCCGGGGGAAGAACCGGCAATCTCATCCGACATCCAGTAAGTCTTTGAATCAATTTCGCGGGCTGTTAATAGGTGTTTTACACATTCCAATCCGTTCCTGGCATCTTTTACGGGCAGGCCGGACCACCAGACAAAATCTTCCAGGGTTGCCGGCCCGCGGCTTAAAAAATATTTCAGAACAAGCCTTCCGGCGGCCTCTTCACGTTTTAAAATATTGACGACCGGGACCCTTTCCCGCAGCAAGGCGTAAGTCTGTTTCTTATTAATGACTTTCCCGCTGCACATTATCCCGTTCAGCTCGGCATTCAGGAAAATATGAGACGCCCGGTTATCTTCCGTTTTAATTTTATTTTTCTTCAAAACACCGACTAATTCTTCACGGGTAAGATTATTACCGCCGGAAAGGGCGTCTTCGATTATTTTATAATACCTGCTTAGATTTTTTTCGTTTAAACCGAGTCCGCTTTCCCTGGACTTTAACGACGATTTAATCTGCGGCGCGGTTAATTCAAGCATCCAATGGACATCGTCGGACGAAACGAAATGCCACGTCGGCCGCATTAAGTGAGTCCTGATAATTTCTCCCCTATCTACCGCCGATTCGATCATTTTTTCCGTCGATCCCGGAAGGCGTACGCCGACAGCCCATTCGGCCATCTCGAAATCCTGCGCCTGCATGCCGGCCATCCAACTTACAACTTCTTTCACTGTTGAGAATTTTCGTCCGGCTATATGCTGGCCCATAAGCCTCATTTTCGGCACATCGGAAATTTTCATTTTATAATTTATTATTAAATCGGGTTAAATAATTTTGTTACCTGTCAACGTGTTTCATAGCGCCGGAGCCGTATCGGGGACCGGTATCCGGATACTTCTTCAACAAATTTTCAATATCGTTAATATCGCTTTCACCGAGAACGATATCGACCGCCCGCGCATTGTCTTCAAGGTATTTTATCTTCTTTGTACCGGGGATCGGTATCATATCTTCTCCCCTGGCAAGCACCCAGGCAAGTGCCAGCTGCGCGGGAGAGCAGCCTTTAGCGCCTGCAAGCTTTTCGAACTCCTGAGCCAGCTTGCGGTTGTTGTCCCAATGCCCGTCGTCGAAACGGGGTAAAGTTTTCCTGAAATCGTTATCGGGGAAATCTTCCCTTTTCACCTTATTGGTTATCAAACCCCTTGCCAGAGGACTGAACGGCACTACCGTTATGCCCGATTCCCTGCATACAGGGATTATGTCTTTTTCAATATCCCTCGTCATTAAAGAATACTCGCTTTGCAGAGCGGATATAGGATGAACGGCATCGGCTTTTCTAAGGGATTCCGCCGAAGCTTCCGACAAGCCTAAGAACCTTACTTTGCCTTCTTCAACAAGTGCCGCCATGGCTCCCACGGTGTCTTCGACCGGCACCTTGGGATCGATGCGGTGCGCATAATACAGATCTATTGTTTCTACGCCTAACCTTTTTAAACTGGCTTCCGCCGCATTTTTAATATATGCCGGAGAACAATCCAGGTAAACGCTGCTCATATCTTTAAACGAACCTTTCTCTTCCTTGTACCTAAACCCGAATTTAGTTGCGATAAATACCTTATCCCTGTTCGGTTTCAAAACTTTTGAAATTAATTCTTCGTTGCTGCCGTGCCCGTACATGTCCGCGGTGTCCCAAAAATTGATACCGAGATCCAGAGCTTTATGCAGCACGGCTATGGATTCTTCGTCGTTCCTTACCCCGTAAGCATGGCTCATACCCATGCAGCCCAGTCCCAAAGCAGATAATTTTTCTCCTGTTTTTCCGAGTTCTCTATATTTCATCATAACCTCAAAATAAAAGATTTAAAAATTTGTAGTCGGGTCGTCGGCGGAGGGGCCGTAAACTGACGGCACCTTTCCCCCGGCCATACGGATATACACCGACATCTGGCCCCGATGGTGGATTTGATCGAATAGCATCATCATCATAAAATCGCCGGCCGTCATCTTTGTCCCTGCAAACTCAACGGTTTTACCCATTTCGTCGCCGGATATGTTTTGAAGCTTCGATATCACGGCGGAAGTTTGTTTCTCGAAATCCTTAATTAAAATATTCAAATCTACGGGGGGATTGCGGAAATAATCCCTGTCGAAATTTTCTCCGAACACATATGATTTTATTAAGAACATCTCGACAACGAAAGTCGACATTATTTTCGCCGCCGATTGCGAACGCTCGTGAGGCTTAAAATCCAATTTGTTTTCCGGATATGCGCGCATGACTTTTAAGGTTGTTGCGAATTCTTTTTTATATAATTTCAATATTTCGTCTATAGTTATCATTATCTTCTCCTTAAAAATAATTTATTCAAAGATGTAGATTATTTTTCAACTACGGTTTTTATTTTTTTAAGAATTTCCGCAGTTCCGTTTTTCGAATGCTGATAACCCTGCTCGTCAGCAAAACCTTCCTGCGTCCAGGTAAAATCAGTTTTGCCGCCGCCCTTATTTACAAGATTATACGTGATCAAAGAATAATTCTCAGGCTTATCTTCCAATCCGGTGAACCCGCTCCAATAGGTGTAACTCAGGGTTTTCCGGGGAACGATTTCCTTCACTATTCCCTTATCCCTGTATTTCT
The DNA here is from genome assembly GCA_046706945.1 of Ignavibacteriaceae bacterium. GTDB lineage: Bacteria > Bacteroidota > Ignavibacteria > Ignavibacteriales > Ignavibacteriaceae > FEN-1297. The sequence continues at coordinate 5,527 of JBJKOY010000628.1, forward strand.
GCCCCTGATATTCTCCCTGGAAAATTATTTCGCTGCCTGTCTTCCAGTCCGTTACGGTTTCCGTCCCGTACAGGTATTCCTTTATTATTTCCGGGTTTGTCAGTGCTTCCCAGACCCTGGCCGGTTCGGCATTTATTTCGATGGTACCGGATACTTTTAAATCGTGTCTCATAATATCTTTCTCCTTCAAATTTTATATTATAGTTTATCGTTCAATTAAAAAATGGCCTTGCGGAAAGAAAGTTATAAGATAATCGTAATTGAATTTAAAATTTCATGATAATTATCACAACATTAGAAAGAATTTATCGGCATCATTGAGCCGCAAAGTTTGTTTTTAGGTCAAACAATTTTTCTTCGTACGGAATTACGGCAGAATTTTGATTTCATCTTATGAATTATAATTTAAACATATATAGGGCATGACTCAACAAAACCTTTCGATTGGAAAAAGATATCAAACTGTAAAAATAAAAGTAATAGTTCTTACATGCCTTCTGGTTGGAACGCTTGATATATCCGCAGCGCTTATCGATTCCAGGCTGCGGTACGGGACAACGCCACTGGAATTATTCCAGTATATAGCCAGCGGAATTTTGGGTAAAGCCGCTTTCTCCGGCGGACTCCCCGCGGCATTAACCGGATTGCTATTTCATTATTTCATTGCAAGTTCCTGGACGGTACTGTTCTTTATGCTTTATCCGAGATTAAAAATACCTCCCTCATATAAAATTATTTCCGGTATTACCTACGGCATTTTCATCTGGTGCTTTATGAATTTTATTGTAGTGCCGCTGTCCCGGGCGCACCGACCTCTTTTCAATTGGAACCATGTAATTATAGGTGCTCTTTATATTATTTTTCTTATCGCCCTTCCCGTTTCGCTTATTTTACACAAATACGGGTATACCGGGAACCGACACGGAATAAATTAAAACGTCACAGGGAGAAGGTAGTGCATATTAAAAAATCATCCTGAAGTAATTTTATACTTGTTCCGTCCGACAATACCGCATGTCCGGGACTTGATATTCCCTGATCGAATAAAATTTCCGTGGAGAAATGACGGTCCCATTTTATACCGGCCCCGTAAAGAAAGCTTATGTAAGGATCGGGCTTTAACGCCCTAACCGAAAATTCCGATGCCTCATCCATCGGACCGATATAAAATTCATCGGTCTCGCCTTTAACCGGTATGTTCAGCGAAGGGCCGGCAAAAATATCGACGAACCTAAGATCTTTAAACGGGATCCCGTATTGAACAAGTATGGGTGTCTCTATAAAATCGATATAAATCGCCGATGATTCGTAATCGCTGTAATAATCTCCGGAGTGCGGTTTCGAGTATTGATAATTACCTCCTTTCAGACTGTAGATTATTTCCGGTCTCAACTTAAGAACATTGTTAATATCCCATTTATAATAAAGGCCGAACGTATATTCCTCCGATGCCCTAAGAGTATAACTTCTTTTATCCGAAAATCCGCCGTAAAGCATAGAAGAAGTAATTCCGCCAAGTATGCCGAATTTTCCAAGGAATTTAGTTTCGGATGAAACGTCGTCATTTAGAATAAAACTCTGCGGGCTACCCGCGATTAATCCCGGCAGCAGACCGCCTATGAAAAACAATATCGATCCTGCTGCCATCCCCGTTATTGGATCCCGCTCCCTTATACTTGCATCACCGCCTGCTTTATAGCCTACCACACCTCCTACGAACATGCCTGCAAATGCATACTGGAACATGCCTTTCAAATGGTCGTCGATACAAAATGAACTTACGTTACTTATAGGATCCGAAAAATTTTTATAAGAAGATAAATTATAACTTATAGAATCTTTCGTACGCAGAGCGTTTTTTATTTCTATTACCGAATCGTTCTTAAACCGGAGGCTTCCGTTAAATATAACCCGGTTTTCCGAAACAACAGCGTTTCCTTTTACGCTTTTAATCAGCGAAACCGGGATTGTTGAACGGTATTTATCGGTGCATCTTTCTTTCCATATTACCGAATCGTCTTTAATTCGTACATTATCGCTGTTTATGCTGCTTCCGTCCATAAATTTTATTTGGGTGTTCCGGTCATTGATTCTTTTGTTGACGTCGGCATAATATTCCTTTTTCGAGCCGTAGTCTCTTTCGACATATTTATTGCTGCATCCGGTATAGAAAAAAACCGTGATCAGATGTAACGGAATTAAATATTTTATTATTTGATTTCGCATAGGCGCTTCCCCATCCGGTTAATGGAGGCGATTTACTTAAGCCGGCATATAATTTAATACTAAAATACCATTAAAGCTAAAACGGAAAAGAAATAATACGGGAACCTTCCGATAATGTATTCCCTGTAAAATAATTTTCACTTCATCACAACAAGTTTTTTTGTTGAGATAAAATTTCCCGCCTGCAGCCTGTAAAAATACAATCCGCTGGGTAATCCGGAACCGTTAAACCTTACGGCATAGTTCCCGGGAGACTCAAATTTATCTACAAGTGTATTAACGTTTTGTCCGAGCACGTTAAATACTTTTAACACGACCAGCGAAGCCTTGGGAATTGAATAACCTATGGTAGTGGTGGGATTGAACGGGTTGGGGTAATTTTGATCCAGCATATAAGATCCTGGTACGGGAGATTCCCTGCCTGTTACGCCGGTTATACCGGAGAAAGTCATTCCTGCCAGCGGATTTGTCGTAAAACTTATTGTGCCAATATTCACCGGGAACTTAACGGCCGGAACTGTTACACTATAGTTGGTTGCGCCGACCGAAATACCGATTTTTCCTCCGATCCCGACCGAAAGAGTCAGCTTGGATTTCAAAGATTCCTTTATTCCGGAAACAAACAGGGAAGATCCGTTTACGGTCACGGGAATCGAATCGTTTTCCGAAGCGATGCTTCCGAGACCGGTGGATAAGAGGGTACCCGAGACGGTATTCTTTAAATCTTCGGACATGGTAAGATCAAAATTAGCATTTATCGGAGTACCGGCAGTGGTAGAGCCAATATTAATTGAAGCAGTGCCGATCGGCAGATCGGGCAGCGAATCGGACAGTTCAACTACAGTGTCAAGAAGAAGAGTAGTAAAATTTTTCGTATCCTGTACTACAAGATCTATATCGTTATTTCCGACAAAAGTATTGGTAAAAGGGGCCGTAGCTTTGGGAACCGTTATATTATACTTAATGGTTGCCGAAGGGCCGAAGTCCATGCTTGCCGAGCCGCCCGTGCCTATAAACGTCAGTTCTTTGGAGGCGGTTGCACCGCTTAGTTGTCCGACACCGCCTATTCTAACGGTAGCCAGATTGCCTGCAAAGGCTATCTTGAGCTCAACATACGCGCTGACGTTCCCGGCCGTTCCGCCGATAAAACCTGTATTCAGGACATAATCCGGAAAACCCGCCATTCCGGTCAAGGAAGGAAAATAAGCAATAGAGCTTTGGGCCCGTACGGAAAGCATGGGAGATAGTATAAATAATAAAATTATAACTGCTAAATAATTATTTTTGCGGTATATGATTCCGTATGCCATATTAAACTCCCGATATAAATTAATTTAAAGACGAGCGACCTTTTTTTAATATTTTTTTAATCCGCCGGTTTGTTTGGTTCTGCAAGAGGTAATTTAATTGATGAATTTAACAAATCGTTATTAATATTATCAATAACCGCTTTCAAAATTATCTCATCCGTATGCTCCAGAACATACCGGGGAAATGCATGACGAAAAATTTTACCGGTATGGTTAAATTAAGTCTGAATTAAATTTTTGTTGTACCGTAATTTTTGAATAAAACTGAAATGAAATTATGAATATAAAAAACGCCAGCTGCATTCATTTAAAAAACATTAAAGAAATAAAAAAAGAAAAACGGCACGAGTGCGAGGAGTGCGTTAAAACAGGTTCGGATTGGGTTCACTTGCGAACGTGCCAGGAGTGCGGCGTAACTTTATGCTGCGACAATTCACCGAACCGCCACGCGTCCGGACACGCCCGCTCAAGCGGCCACCCGGTAATTGCTTCCGCGGAGCCCGGCGAAAAATGGCTATACTGCTACCCCGACGACGAATACACCGAATATAATTAGACAGAAGTAATATTAGTATCCGGTTCCGGCCCGAATTAAAGCGGAACTTGATTTGGAGTATTATTTGAGGAGTGAATATGACAAAACTAATCAGCGGAATACATCATATAACCGCACTGGCGGACGAGCCGCAAAAAAATATTGATTTTTATACGGGAATCCTGGGCCTTCGGCTGGTTAAGAAAACAGTAAACTTCGACGCCCCGGAGACTTATCATTTTTACTACGGCAACGAAACCGGCGAACCCGGAACAATCCTCACCTTTTTCCCTTACCCCGGAATCCCCAAAGGCAGACGCGGGAAAGGAATGCTCAACTTTACGATGTTTTCTCTCCCGACGTCATCAATAAGGTATTGGGAAAACCGTATGCAAAAATTCAACATCGATTATAAAGATCTTTATGAACGATTTGACGGCGAGGTTGTTCTTTCCTTTGAAGATCCGGACGGACTCGGACTGGAACTTGTATTCAACGATAAGGATGCTAGGCCCGGCTTTACCTACGGACAAATTCCTCAGGAATTTTCAATCAAAGGTTTCTTCGGTGCCGAAATCCGGGAGGAAGGATATGAGCGTACCGCGGGTCTGCTTATGCAGCAGCTCGATCACGAACTAATTGCGGAAAAAGGCAACCGGTTCAGGTTCGCTACTGCCGATAAGCCCGGGAATTATATCGATATTATATGTTCGCCGGACAGCCTCAGAAGTTTGAGCGGAGCCGGCACAGTGCATCACATAGCTTTCTGCACCGGAAGCGAACAGACTCAGGCAGAAGTAAGAAATAAAATTGCCGGAAGGATGCTGGATCCTACTCCGGTTATAGACCGGCAATATTTTAAATCAGTTTATTTCAGAGAGCCCGGCGGCGTATTGTTCGAAGTAGCAACGTTAAAACCCGGCTTTACGATCGACGAAAATCCCGCCAGTTTGGGAAAGGGATTGAAGCTTCCGCCGCAGTACGAACAATTTCGCGATAAGATTCAAAATATTTTGATACCTGTAAACCTTAACCCGGAAAGCTACCGTTAACATGGATTCAAAAAATATATTTACATCCGGTGCTCCATTAGACCTTGCGGAGAAGGCTCTTATTATGGTTCACGGACGAGGTGCTTCGGCGGGCGATATTCTCGCACTTTCGGGATATTTAAATATAAGCGGCTTCGCGCTTATAGCGCCCCAGGCTGTTAACGGGAGCTGGTACCCGTTTTCTTTTCTTATGCCGCCGGAACGGAATGAACCCGGACTTTCGGAGTCGCTCATGCTTCTCGGGGAGATCGAAAAAGACATTAACAAAAAGGGGATCCTGTCAGATAAAATATACTTCCTCGGGTTTTCCCAGGGATGCTGTCTTGTGCTGGAATACGTTACCCGGAATGCCAAAAAGTACGGGGGAATTGCAGGGTTTACCGGGGGATTAATTGGCGATAAAATTTACGCGGATAGTTATAAAGGCGACTTCGGCCGGACGCCGGTCTTCATCGGCACTAGCGACCCCGATCCGCATGTGCCGCCGGAAAGAGTCGAAGACACAAGCAGGATAATGGAAAAAATGAATGCCGAAGTTTCTTTAAAAATATACAAGGATATGGGACATACCATTAACCGCGACGAAATCGATACCGTAAACAAATTAATTTTTCCGAGATGAACCTGAACACCGGCAGCCGGTTATAAATAATATTTTATAAATTTAATATTTCCTCCCCCTTAAATCCTGCCAGGTCTTTCCCGAGTTAAACTTCACCGGATCAAGTACTTTCGGCCGCGGGTCTTCGGCTTCATTAAGCTGCAGCACCATCCATTTCGGATACGGCACTCCCGGGTCAGACACTCGGTCCAGCTCTTCGAAATCTTCTTCGGTCAATTTGAGATCGGAGGCTTTGATGTTGTCATCCAGATGTGAAATTGTCCTGGCGGCAATGATCACGCTGCTGACTGCAGGACGCGATAATGTCCATGCTATCGCGGTACGGGCGGGACTGCACTGATGCCTTGCCGAAACATTTCTGAGAGTTTCGAGAACCCGGCTTCCGCGCGATTCGTCAATCGGTACAAACCGGCCGGCTTCTGCAAACCGCGTACCTTCAGGCGCTTTTTGTCCGGGATTATATTTGCCCGTCAGGTAACCGCCGGCAAGCGGACTCCAGACAAGAATTCCCAGTCCGGAATACTCGGCCAGCGAAGTCCATTCGTGTTCAAGCCCCCTTCCGACAAGACTATAATATAATTGAGCGGTAACGAATTTCTCGAGATGCTGTTCCCGTTGAATACCCAGTGAAACCGCGGCCTGCCAGGCAAAATAGTTGCTCAATCCTATGTACCGGACTTTGCCTTCCCGAACAAGATCGTCCAGTGTGCGGAGCGTTTCCTCAAGAGGAGTAACATCGTCCCAGCCGTGAACCTGGTAAAGATCTATATAATCCGTTTGCAGGCGGATAAGACTTGCTTCAATCTCCCGCCTGATGTTAACGCGGGTCGCGCCGCTGTGATTGAAATTATTATCGCTCATAGGAAGCCGGACCTTGGTAGCCAGTACAATCTCCCGCCTTATTCCTTTTAAAGCATTCCCGATTAAAGTTTCGCTTTCCCCCCGGCTGTACACGTCGGCGGTATCAATAAAATTTATACCTTTTCCAAGCGCGAACTTAATCATTTCATCGGTATCCTTTTGGTCGAGCCTTCCCAAATTCATCGCGTTTCCGAACTGCATTGAACCGAGCGAGAGAGCGCTTACTATCAGTCCGGAATTACCTAATTTACGGTACTCCATTTCTCTTCCCTTTCATTAATAATATTTTACATGCGGTAATCTTTATTGGCCGTTTGGCCTGTTATTTCGAATTCGCCTTTTAATTTTATGTCGACGGACGAACTGCCGATCATTACGTCGAAGGTTCCGGGAACCACTTCCCACTTCATATACTGGTTAAGCAGCTGCAGATCCTCTGGCGTCAGCTTAAAACTCACGTTCCCGGTTTGGCCCGGTTCCAGCGATATTCTCTTAAATCCGCGGAGTTCGCTTACCGGAACAATTACCGGGGTTGTTCTTTCGTGAATGTAAAGCTGCACAACTTCGTCTCCTTTTACCTTTCCTATATTCTGCACGCTAAGTGAGACTGTTACGATTCCGCCAGTGTTCTGTTTAAGAGGAGTAATTTGCAGGTCGCTGAATTTAAATTTCGTATAACTCAAGCCGTAGCCGAAGGGATACAGCGGACCGGTAACTCTGGCGCGGGCTTTCCGGTCTCCCGGCATATAAGATTCGCTCGCAGGCATATAAGGAAAATTCAAAGGTACCTGACCTACGGATTTCGGAAAGGTTATAGGAAGTTTACCCCCGGGGTTGTACTCCCCGAAAACGGCTTTAGCAACCGCTTCTCCTGCTTCCGCCCCGGGAAACCAGGCTTCCATAATTGCGGGTACGTTGGCGTTAATCCAATTAATGGATAAAGGACGGCCGTTTAATAAAATCACAACCGTGGGGGTCCCGGTATTATACACCGCTTTAACAAGCTGCAATTGATGACCCGGTAAATTTAAACTAACCCTGGATCTGCCTTCACCCACAGTTTTATCGTTTTCACCGACAACAACTATTGCAACGTCCGAATGTTCGGCGGCGTCTGCTGCCTGTTTTATCTGGTCTTTTTCTTCATCGGTAAGCCGGGTCTCAATAATATCGCTTTCCGGGAAATCTTTATCCCTCACGTCGGGTCCTTTTACGTAAGTAACCTTTGTTCCTTTTGCAACTTCGGCTTTAATTCCTTCAAGGACCGTAGTAACTTTAACTCCTGAAGGTCCGTACCCGTTTATAAGGCTTTCCGACATTTCGGCGCACGGGCCTGTCACCAGAACGGAACGGATCTTACTTTTATCGAGCGGCAGAATATTGCCCGCATTTTTAAGAAGGACAAGCGATTCCTCTGCCGCGCGTAGCGATAAAGCAGTCGATGAAGGCTTATCTACATTTCGATCGGATTCCGAAGTATCGACATAAGGGCGGTCGAAAAGTCCCAGCCAGTATTTCACCCGGAGAACTTCCCGGACGCGCCGGTCAAGAACGCTCATCGGCAGACTCCCGTCCTTCACGGCTTCCCGCAGCGGTTTCAGGAAAACTATCGGGTTCTGGAAATCGGTGCGGACATTTACCCCCGCTTCAAGCGCCTGTACCACCGCTCCTTCAAAATCTTTTTGAACGTGATGCTTTGAATATAAAAACTGCAGAGCGCCGCTGTCGGTAACGATATAACCTTTAAAGCCGAATTGCTGCCGCAGTATTTGAGTAAGGAAATGATAGCTGCCGGTTATCGGTATACCGTCGTAATCATTGTACGAACTCATTACTCCTAAAGCGTCGGCTTTAACAGCCGCTTCAAAAGGCGGCAGGAACAAGGTATATACCTGCCGGGGAGTAACTTGCGGATCTGTACGGTTTGATCCGTCGCGGCCGCCTTTGGGAGCGCTGTAAACCGCAAAATGCTTAAGCGTTGAAACCACATGCTGTCCCTGCAGACCTTTAACCATCTCGGCTCCGAGTTTTTCCAGCAGGTACGGATCTTCCCCGTAAGTTGACGGTACTCTTCCCCAGCGCGGATCGCGCGCTATATCCATTTCGGGAGTATATACGTTAGTATAGCCCAGAGCCCTGGCTTCTTCTCCTTCGACCTGTCCTATCTTATAAATAAGTTCCGGGTCCCATGTGCTGCCCTGGCCTATCTCAACCGGGAAGCTGGTAGCTTTATAGGCTTTTAATCCCCTTATTCCTTCGTTTGTAAAATCGACGGGTATCCCGAGACGCGTCTGCTCGATAAAAAACCGCTGAACGTTATTTAATGCTTCGGCATGGCGGGCCGGCGGCCAAAACAGGTCCGATTTTTTCCGGCCGTTAAGCTGTTCGTCGATATTCGCGGCGCCGTTTTTCCACGTAGTATCGAGCCAGGCCCGTGTCGGCTGCTGATCCGTCAGCACGGCTCCGTACCCGTATAAAGTCACCAGCTGCGCAGTCTTCTCGTCGACCGTCATCCTGCTCAGAAGGTCGTCGATCCTTTTAGCAACCGGCAGTTTAGGATCTTCGTACGGATCCATTTTATCGTTTTTATTTAAATCGATCCAGCCTTTATGATAGATGGATTTTTTAATTGGGAAAGGATAGGATTGCGCTTCGATCCGCGGTGAAAGTAAAAATACGGCTGCTGCTAACGCTGTAATAACTGCAAGTTTATTGCCGGTTAGAATAAAAATCTTTTTCATTTTCCGTTATTTTATTTAAGGAATAAATAAAGTGAATTTATGGAGAATGGCCGGGTAACTGTAGAAAGCCTCCGTCAAAGAAATCTCAGGACCTATTGTTCAAACCATTCGAACAGAATATATAAATAATTTCAAATATATTGAATACGATGTGATTTCTATATCGGTTTTATATGTTTGTTTTTTTAGGAGATATTTAATCGGGCTAATTATTTAACTGAAACATAATCGAGACGGCAAGCTTAACGTTGACGTTTTTGCCGTTGTTTTCCCCCGGGGTAAAAGAAATTTCTTGAATCGCTTTTTCGGCTGCTTGATCGCATCCCATTCCTATGCCTTTTATGACGGATACTTTATCCACTGCCCCGCTTGAGTTCACGTATACAAGCAGATAAACCTTGCCCTCCAGATGTGATTCTCTTGCGGATTCCGGATAAATCAGATTTTTATATACGGCTGCCATTCCGCCCACCGGTTTAGGCATGACCTCGGCAAATGCAAGATAATTATCTTGCTGCTGGGAATAAGAAGGTTTAATAAAAGATGCGATTAGAATTAAAATTAGGAATGTGGTTCTTAGAACATACATGATCGAAGTGCTTTCAATAAACGAAATCCTTTCCTTTATTATCGGAAATTATTTTATGGAATTTATTAGAAAGCTTATATCTAAAAGTTTAAACTGCGATTATTGTTATTAGTAAACTATTTTTCATTGAATTTTTCTCTATTTAACATATTCTTTATAAAGTTATCTATGTATTGATTTTGTTGCCCTGTAAACCTCCATGCGGGGAGTACGGATTTCATTGTATCAAGGAGCATGAGCGCTCTTTTTCTATTCCCTTTCATTAAATAATATTTAGCCAGGTCAGCAAAAATATACCTGTAATTGTTAAATAATGAAGCGGTCGAACCGTCTGCATAAACATCCGGATTGTTAAAATTTCCGAATTTATAATTATGCAGCAGGTTATATTCCGTTTGACCGGGCAATATTGAATCTCCTTTAACCGGTAAAAGACGCCCGGTAATTCCTGTTTCGGCTATATAATCCGATAAGCCGACCGTACTTCCTTTGTCAACTGTATTTGAAAAATAAACGGGCCTTGCCCAGCCGTTGAATTCCAGCAGCGTTATTAATGCTTTGTCCTGAGCGAGCAACATATCTTCTTTGCCGAAATTCCTACCCGCATATTCAACAGTCAGCGTGTCGGGACCGGTTTTTTCTGCAAGAGGATCATTACCGAAAATCTTTATCTTCACCGGGGACTTAATAACTGAAGGCCCGAACTTGCCGGGATTCAATATATCCGAAGCCGGCGGAAAGAGTTTATACTGCCTCTGCAGCTGTTCGACATAATAATCGGTATTCAGCAGGCTTAGATTTACAACTGCGATGTCGGGCCGTATGTTTTCTACACTCTGCAATTCCCAAAGCGGAAAAGTATCGTTGTCCCCGTTAGTAAAAAGTACTGCATCTTTACCGCAGCCGGTTAAAAGATTGTATGCAAAATCATAAGGGAAATAATAACTGCTTTTATCGCACTTCCGCCAATTTGTAGAAATAATGTTCAAGGGAAGAAAGATTAAACCCGCGGCGGCTAGAACAACTACGGCGGTATTTTCTTTAAAATCCAGCTTACGGAATAAATTATACAGAGAGCCGGTTATGAAATAAATCCCGATCCCCGTCCACAGCATAAAAATATAGAATGACGGTATAAAAAGTCGGTCGATTTCTCTAATATTATCGAAACCTTCCCTGATATTAGAATACACGATCAAACCGAACGAAAAGAAGAAAAATGCCGAAAAAATAAAAATCCATATCTTAAATCTTTTTATTAAACTATAAATAAAACCCGCTAGACCTAGAAGAAGAGGCATGTAAGAAAGATATGTCGAATTGAAAATACTTCCGGATCCGTTTGATCCTATAAAGTTCCACCAGAAATATCGAAGGTACATGAAATTTACCTGGTAGCTCCAGAACGGCGCCATCCTGTTGAAAATGTTGGAAAAGTTGGATTGACCGTAGCGAGACATATTGATCCAATCGAACAGCTGGGAAAAATTACGGACATCGTCCATAGATACCGGCGGATGCTGCGGGGAGCGTATAAGAATAAACAGATTTAGCGATAAACCTAAAACGTAAAGAACGATCGGAATAATCCAGAATCCTAAATGCTTTAACTCTTTTCGCATCGGGAAAATAAGAAGTATAAACAGCACCGGTATGAACGGGGTATTTAACCGGTGCGAGGCGAAGTCGATTCCCATGATAAATGCCGTTAAGAAAAAGAGTCTTCTTTTTTCGGCCGTGTTTTCCGAAAGCCAGATCTTTACGGAGCAGTATACCAGGACTGAAGTCAGAAAAAGTCCGAGAACATATTCTCTCGAAACATTGGCTTCCGACCATATGCTGTACAGGAAAGGAACCGAAAGGGCCGTCGTAAACGATAAGATCATTTTAAGGCCGGGAGAAACCTGAAGCGGCAGAACGTCAAAGATCGTCAAAAGTATCCGGTATGTAAAAACCGCGGTCAGGCAGGCGGATATAATTGTGACAAGCGTAACGGCTTTAACCGCAGGGAGGAAAAAGAATAACACGGTAAAAACCCGTCCCAGGATTACAAAAAGAATCGAGCCGCCCGGATCGGGAATGCTCAAATTGTAAGCATTGGAAACCAATCCGCCGCTGTCCCACCATCCTATCGACGGATAAGAAGTATAGTATAAAAGTAAAAAGACCGACATGAATAAAACCCACGGAAGGATGCGTTTGTAAGCCGGCATAAAACCCCTTGAGATAATTATTTTATTCCCCTATTACTTAAAAAATAAAAGCATAACAAAATACGTCCGAAATAATTCCCGGCGATAAATTCGGAAATTCCGAATACCGGCGGAGCGTCGCTTCCCGGTAGAAACCGCATTTCTCAAGTACTTTCCAAGATCGTTCATGTTCGGTATGACATAATGCATACAGCCTTAGAAGCCCTGCCGATCTGCCCGATTCTACCATTGCTTTTAATGATTCCGCAGCATATCCTTTGCCCCAACAATCTTTTGCAAAAACATAGCCGGTCATTGCCCGGTACGGAGTTTCAAACGACAATCCGGTAGAGCCTATAAGCGCGTTATCCGTCCGCAGCCGGATAAGGTAAGGTCCGGCGGGTTTCTCATCCCATTCTTTTTGGCTGTAATGCAGGAACCCATACGTATCCTCCAAAGAACCGTGGGTGCGAAAGCCGACGTACCTGGTTACCTCGGGATCGGATGCGTAACGCGAAAAAATTTCTCCGGCATCCTTTAAGGACGGCCGCTGAAGGATCAGTCTTTCGGTTTCTATATGTTCGGGAGCTTTCATTTTATATTTATTCAACCACAATATCGTACTTGTAAAGCAAGCCTCTCAAACCGCCGACGGAAAATTTTGCTTTGGTAATTTTATTAATTTCGGGATCGATTAAATAATTATAAGCGGAGGTAAAGTCGCACTTAGTCAATGCCGTGTTCTCGAATACCGCTTTGGTTAAATCGCAGTCTTCGAAAACGGAATTTGTCAAATCGGCTTTCCCGAAATATACTTCCTTCAATTCGCATTTTTCAAATTTTGTGTTATGAAGCTTCAGGTTATGGAATGAGGACATATTCAATACCGAATTCTTAAATTCCATCGACAGCAGAATTTTATTGCATTTATCGAATTCCAGCCCGAGCAGCTTGCAGTTGTCGAATTTGACATCCCGGAATACCGTATCCGCAATGCCGGCATTGCTTAAATCGCAGCCTGAAAAAACGCAGTCGACAAACGAGCTGCCGGATAAATCGACACCGGAAAAATTACATTTGTTAAAATTGCATTTCTCGAATTCCCCGGTCTTAAAAACTCTAGCCGAGTAATTTATACCCGAGTATTTTTTCTCTAAAAAATAAGTGCTGTCCGGCATAACGGTTTTTCAAAGATAATTCTACAAACAATAAAACTTCCGTAATAACAACAAAGCCTGCTTAGATTTTTATTCCCGCTGTTTTTTTATTAACGAAGAATGTACCTATCAAATTACCCGCGCCGATGCTTATCCCAAGTATGCCTCCGATTTTGACAGCTTCCGTCAGATAGGATATGGCAGAAATTCTTGATCCCGTCCGGTAAAATTTAAATACATAAATATTCAACGTCGTCATAAATAAATAAACAAGAACAAAACCCAAGAACCATGCCGCAACCGGCCATAATTTCGATATGCCGTACCATTCTTTTTTTTCAATTACTCCCAAGAAATAAATCATAAGTCCGATCGCAATAAACCAGCAGAAGTTCCTGAACAAGACCAGTACATGATTATTCAGTTTGAAAACTATTACCATCAATAAAGAGAATAACAATCCCAGCAGGATGAAGCTCTTCTTGTCTTTATTAATCATAAGCTGGTAAAAGATTACCGCGGACAGACCGAAGATAGTGTATGAAAAGCCTGTATTATTAGGTACAACCACAAAATAGCCCAGCAGCAGAATGCCTGCGGCGGCAAAGCAAAGTATTTCTATGCCGCTTTGAACAAATATATCTTTTAATTTTTTTCCCATTTATAACCCCCATATAAGTTTATTATTAAAAATTGAAATACTTTAGCAGTGTTCCAACTTATTAAAACTTATAGAATCATATTCACTTATTTTAATTCTTCAAAAATAAAGTGCAAGAATGCCCTTACAACTTATCAAGTTTTATCAGGAATACATCGTTCTCCCGCATATCTATTTCGTCTGAAAATACTCCGGACGAATTTACATTTATTATTTCTTTCATAACGGGTGAGCCGTCGTTCAGTTTCTTTATAATGTACACCTGCTGTCTAGTAAGCTGTCGCGGTTTATTCATAGCAAGATAAGTCGCATACGGGTCATTAACTTTATAACCGGTTTTAAAAATCCGGAGGAAGTATTTTCCCGCCGGAACCCCGGATATATTTATTTTCACCGTTCCGATTTGTTTTGCCGGCAAATCACGGATATAATAGTCCTGGTCGTTCACCGAGTCCGGCAAAGTGTTTGTGAAATTCCAAAATAAAACCTGGATGCTGCCGTTAGAGTCTTTGCATGCCCACGAGGAGCTGTCGCCGTCTGCCAGTTCCGTTTTACCCATTTGGTTTAAAAATTCGTACGAATAAAAAGCCGGCTTTTTAATGCCCTGGTAGTTCAGCAAGCCGAAGCCCCCGTGGAAAGGCCTGAACCTCGGTCCGGCCTCTTCGAAGATATCGGTGAACGTCCAATACGACATTGAGTTCGGCGCGCTTCCGGCTTGTTTTATTTTTTCAAGTATATAAGGGGCCTGCTGGTAGCTGTCGTGTATGGGGTCAAAAGGCGTATATGACGAATTCCATTCGGTGTAATGAAGTTCAAGACCGGGCATGGAAGAATTCGCTATTTGTCTGCGCGAGTTAATAATATCTCCGCTGACGCTCCATTTATTTTTATCCAATATTGTGCCTGTCGTCCCTGAAGTGTCCAGGTAACCTTGTTTCACGCCGTAGCTGTGCGTGCTTATGAAATCAATAGGTACATGGTTTTCGCTGCAGAATTTTATCATCTCTGGCACCCAGGCAGCGCCGGCAGTTGCGGGTCCGCCGACTCTGTAATCTTTATTTACGCTTTTTATCGCTTCGGCGGTGTATTTGTATAGTTTGAAATATTCTTCCTGCGTCCCGGACCAGAATCCGTGAAGGTTGGGTTCGTTCCAGACTTCGAAATACCAAGTCTTTACTTCGTCGGCGCCGTAGCGTTCCGTAAAATGGAGGACAAGGTTGCGGATTAAGTCCGCCCATTTCTCATAGCTTTTGGGAGGAGTCACATTGCCCTTCCACCAGAATATGGTCTGCGTACCGCTGGCCAGAGCTTCGGGCATAAAGCTTAATTCAACAAAAGGCTTCATCCCGATGCTTAGTATATAATCGTAGAGAACATCTATATACTGGTAATTATATTCAGGGTTTCCCTTTTTATCTTCTTTGTAAACGCCCATATCGTCGGTTAATAATCCGTGCATCCGGATATATTTGAAACCGCATTCCTTCCTTACCAGTGCAAGCTGCTTCTGCCAATCCGCGCGCAGGCCTTCGTTTGCGCGTCCGGCGCCCACGCATTCCTTAAACATCGAGCTGAATTTTCCCTGAATTTTATTATAATCCAGACTGATTACCCGTTCCATGACGGCAGAACTGCCGGAATTATTGCTTTGAGCCGATAAACTGCCGGTGAAAAGACTTCCGATAAGTAAAAAAAAGATGCAAATAATTTTCATTTTTCCCTCAATAAATGAAATTGCCTGAATTAGAAGAAGTTATGCTTAAATTACAAAACTCTAACTTTCAATAATAAGTAATAAATTATTTTATAAGCAACATCTTTTTTGTCGAGACAAAGATATCATCCTTTCGGGAAGCAGGTGTAACTTTAATTTGATAAAAATATACTCCGCTTGCCAGGCCCGATGCATTAAAGGTTACTTCATGAATTCCGGCATTCTCCGTTTTATTTACCAGTGTTCGGATAAGCCTTCCCAGCATATCGTAAACCATTTTCGTAACGTTGCCGCTTTTAGGAAGCCGAAAGCCGATTACGGTAGAAGGATTAAACAGGTTGGGAAAATTTTGAAATAAAGCAAACGAATTCGGGATAGCTGTCCGCGGTTTGTCCTTTATCCCGGTTTCCAAAGCGCCGTATTTTAAAATCGAACCGCCGTCACCGACAGCCCAGCCTTTATCTTCATCTATAATTTTTACTGTGTTTATTCCGCTGCCGGATATCCGTTTTCCTTTATCCCAGGTGAAACCTCCGTCTATAGTTTTGAAAATTTTTCCGTCTGCCGTACTTATCCATCCGTCCTTTTCATTGATAAAGTCAATCGACATTATGGGCGCAAATCAGTTAAATAATTACCTTGCGGCCGGGGATTTTGCCATTGCCAACCGGTTTGAGGATATATTTTATTTGAAAACATTAAGAATGCGACAAACAACGAAACGGAATAAAAGAATAATTTTTGCACGAATATTCCTCGGATAAGATTGGCCGCGTTTATTCGACCCATACCTCTATATTAAAGTCTGCAATATTTTTAAGTCAAGCATTCTCGGCGCAACACTATTCCTTGGTCAAAGAAACGTCGTCAAAGTATACCGTACCGGATGTTTCCGTACCGTATATTAAATAAAACGTAAGAGATTTTATACCGGGTTGAACATTATCCATCGTAATGCTGAATTCTTTCCAGCCGAAGGATCCTGTAATAGGTACGTTACCTTGAGTTGTTGTAAATTCTTCCGCCATTCCCTCCGGAACCGATGTATCGTCGCCGCGAATGGCAATATAAACTCCCTTTCCTGTAAGGTTTGCGGCCTTTATGTTTACATTTAAAGTAATTTTCTTGCCCGTAAGTTCGCTCGCCGTAATTGTCTGTGCCCAGAATGCGAACTGCCCGCCGGAACCTTGTGAAGAAATCTTTAACGAATGATCAGCGGATAGATATTCGTTTGAATCCCAGGCAAAGGTGAATAGCGAATTATCTCCCGAACCGAACCACCAATAATCGGGCGAATAACTGCCTGATTCCATATTACCGTTTGTAAGGTCGGTTATCGGGGCGCTTGGTTCGGAAAATGAGGCGCTCAGATTATCGAAATAAACCGACCCGGAACTTGCGGAAATCATCATATAAACGGTCAAAGATTTAATCCCTGCCGGTACGGGATCCAGGGAAACTTCAATTGTTTTCCAGTCGCTTGTACCGTCGAATAAAACCTTGCCCTGTGTCGTGGCAAAAGCTTCGGCGCTTCCTTCCGGTGTATCCGTGTTGTCGCCCCGCAAAGCAAGTATAACTCCCTGTCCTTCAACGTTCGTGTATTTTGCACTGACCGAAACCGTTACTTTCTTGCCTGCCAGTGAAGAGGCATTAAATGTCTGCGCCCAATATGCAAAGCTGTTTGAAGTTCCGGACGCTTCTATATTAAGCGAATGAGACGGTGAAACCGATTGTGAATTTGAATAATTTAACGAATAGCTGTTATTTGAAAAACTGCCGCCGTTCCAATAGCCCGTCGTGCTGTCTTCCATATCGCCGTTTATTAGCGCAACCTGCGAAAGCGGCGCTTGAGACCCGCTTAAATCTTTTAACGGCTGATTATTAGAATAATCCGGCTGAACAATGGTAGTGTCTTTCTTCCCGCACCCGGAAAGGAGTAAAAAAGCAAACAAGACAATAGAAAAGAAAATTTTAAAGTAATTCATCTTCTAACTGTCTCCCTATATTTATTAATAAAATCAGTTACCGAGGATAGAAAGTGGGAAAATATTTGAGTAATTAACTGCTTATTTCTTATAATTTATAAAGAATATTTAATAATAAAAATGTACAAAACTATATTACGGGAATGCAGTATTAGATTAAACCGTCATCCTAAATATTCGGCTAACGGCTTAAACTCCTGAGGCCATTTATATCCGTTCTTAGTTTTCAGCAGCACTCCTATTCCTACTACCGCAGAGTTATCGATAGGTCCGTAGACATGCGGAAAAACGGGAGATGAATTTACGTGAAGCGTTCCGCTCCCTTCTGCCGGGCTTGCCGCCTCGTAGCGGGTTTCCGATGTTAATTTCAGCGGATCGATTTTCAGAAGGATCAGTTTGTCGTCAACTTCCGAATAATAATCGTCGGCAACCGGGATGACCGATTCTTCAAGTGCACAATGAACAAATCCGGATTTTTCCATCCCGGCAGGTTCGTAACTTTTTTCCCCGGCCTGCTGAAGGTAATATTTCTCTTTAACTATATGATATATCATTTACATTTTCTCCGTTTAAATATGTCGGCTGCTTTTCCGATTGCCGGAAGTAGTATTTCGCTTTTGCACATAAATAAAAAACCCGGTTATACCGTGTACGAAAAACAATATAGGCAACATCGATAAAAATATTTCCGGCTAATTTCAGCAACAAAACCGGCCGGCTGGGAAAAAATATTAAGAAGATATAACACTATAATTATTACCGCAAAAACATTTAAAGTATAATAAATGATCCGGTAATCCTGATGCCAGGGAACTTCTTTGTTCGATACGGATTCCATTTTTAGAAATAATTAATAGCTAACCTTCAATAAAGAAACTGCCTGCCGCGGCAGCTGCATTTTTATTACAGCCGTATTTCCTGAAATCTTTATTTTTTCGGGCTTAGCGAGCATCTCCAATTGTCCGGCTTTTTCCAGTTCAGCAATTTGATCCGCTGTCGGATTCTGCGGCGAACCCATTTTTTTCCACACTTCATACGAATTGCTGTGCTCTTTATCTATCCGGTATTGAGTTAGGACGGCCTCTTCCGCGGGAATATCTTTAATGTTAACTTGTACGTGAGAACCGCCGCTCTGAATATCCATGTCATGGTAATTCCAGACCAGGACCGTGACGTCGTTTTTATCCCGGCAGGCGAAAGCGTTAATATCCGTCTGCTTCCCCCTTACGCTTGAATCGCAGATCGATTTGAAATTATACCGCAGGTCTCCCGAAACTTCAACGCGGTCGCCCGACATCATTCCGAGCATCCTAAAAACATTCAGTACCGGCTTATCCACGCCGTTGGTGGCCAGACTGCGGAAACCCGCGAACCAGGGCTGGTTTTCAAATTCAAACGACCAATTTACCGCCCCGATCAGGTTAATACCGTAATAGTCCGCCATATCGTATATGCGAGGAATTGCCGCGGCCTCATAGCTAGAATATAACGTGCCGTTGCGGTAGGCGTTTTCGGGATTTGTCATCACGCCGCAGGCCGCGCATCCTTCGGGATCCGATTCCCCGATAATAACCGGGAGATCTTTGATTCCCGGAAAGGAGTTAATTACCGCGAAATTATCCCTTATGTTGTCAAGCTGCGACTTCATCCCCATACGGACAATTCCGTTAACCAATTCAGGCGATCCTTTTGCATGAAACGCAACGAAGTCGAGCGGCGCCCCTACTTTTCCGGTAGCCGCATTTGTACCCGATAAACAATGCTTTATAAATAAACCTAGGAACCGTTCTCCCCCGCCGGTCGTATGCGGACCCCCGATCCTTGCGGACGGCAAAGCGCGCTTTACGGCATCCGAAGCATAATCGTACATCCTGCAGTAATCCGCGACCTTATGCTTGGACGTTAAATATAATATATCCGGTTCGTTCCAGACTTCCCAGTACCAGCTTTCGACTTCAGTCTTCCCGTAGCGTTCAACGCTGTGCTTCACCCATTGATAGATAACTTCGGCCCATTTTTTATAATCTTTGGGTGGATATGACCAGCCTGTTGCCAGTTCTGCTGAGGTGCCGGCAGCCCAGTGATGCCGGTACGGTTCGGGATGGGTCGACAAAGCTTCGGGCATAAAACCTATTTCCACCAAGGGCTTCATTTTTCGTTCGATATAAGTATCGAATATTTTATCTATAATCTTCCAGCTGTAAACGGGGTTGCCCAGGCTGTCTTCCGTATACATATTTGTGGAACCCCATTTAAGAGCAGGGGTCCCGTCGCCTGATGTCATCAGATTATGAGTGCGGATGTGAACGGGCACCGGGCTTAATGCGGCTAATTCGGACAACAGCTTTTTCCCGTTCTTCATATAGGTATAATTAGGCTCGTCATATCCGAACCAGGCCCAGATGTGCTTCATCGGACCTTTAACTTTTGCTACATCTACGGTGATTGAAACAGGCTTGGTTTGAGAAAAAGCAATAGCAACGAGAAAAACAAAAATCACAATTAATTTATATTTCATCTTTTGGGTTACCGTTTGTGAAAGAATATTTTATTTTTTCAATTTCAACTTGGCGCCGATGCACTTCTTTTCCGGAAGTAAATTTCAGCTCCCGTCCTCGAAATATGACTTTTGCCGAGAATATCTTAAGATAATGAAAAAGAATTAATCCGTTCGGCTTCTTTTTAAATTTTCATTCAATCAAGATCATTTTTTTAGTTGCAGCAAATCCGCCGGCTTTCATTCTATAAAAATATATGCCGCTTGAAAATCTGCCCCCGTTAAATTCGGTCTTATAATTACCGGCGGCTTTAAATTCATTTACCAGCGTTTCGATTTTATTTCCTAAAATATCATAAACAATTATCGACACAAATTCGCTTTTAGGAATTGAATAGCGTATGGCGGTAACCGGATTAAAAGGATTAGGATAATTTTGTTCCAGTAAGTACTTTGCCGGTACTGATAATTTTATCGGACTCACTCCGGTTAACTTATCCTGCCTGATTTTCATAGCGAAAAAATTCCATCCGTTTAACGAGTCGGCGACGTCTCCGCCGATTAGGACGTTCGAGCTATCATCCAGGAATATGAATTTTGAATCTATGAACGTACTATGCGGAGCGTTAATTTTTTCCGACCATAATAACTTGCCGTCATTAGAATATTTCACGGTATACGAATCCTCTGAGGTTAATGAATTATGTGAAGATCCTGTAACATAAATATTACCGGAATCGTCAACAGCCGCCGCAGAGGCATAATCTTTAAGGTTCTCCGGGCTGTTAAATTTTTTCGTCCATTCTTCATCCCCGGCCGGTGAATATTTCCTTGTAAAATAATCAAAGTCAAAATTCCCTATATCGTAGCCGGCAGTAATAATATTATTATTTCCGTCTATTGCAAGGCCGGTTAATACCAGTATACCGCTGTCTTTTTCAAATATTACCTTTCCGCTGCTGCTGATCTTTATTATTACACCGTTTGAGTCGTTAATTATTAATTGAATAATATTATTCTCTTTATCCAGGACTAATTTTTTAGCATAATTGCCTTTGAATATTCTTTCCCAAATTATTTTTCCGCTGCCGTCAATCTTATAGGTATGAATAAATGTATACGGTACATCGGAACCGCCGCTGTATGACTGGGTAATAGCCGCGTAAATATTATTATCCACGTCGGTTATGATGTCGTTAATGCCGAAACTGCTTGTGTCGTCCGCTATTTTAATTGTCCATAAGGAATCGCCGTTTGAAGAATATTTACCAATACAGGCACCGTTCATTTGATAGCCTGCGATCATGTTGTTATTTTCGTCGACCGTTATTTTTATACCTTCGGAATACCGTTCGGCCGTGTTATAGAAGTTCTTGCTCCACAACAGACTATCGTTCGGCGAATATTTTTGAATGACCGTAAACGGCGAGGAATTCCCGAACGCGGCGTCTCCGATGCAATATAAATTACCGGATGAATCCAAAGCGATAGACTTGGCCTCTTCCCATGAAGCCGGTGCCGATATAAAACGCATCTCGGAGATTAATTCGCCGGTGCGCGAATATTTTAATATCAATAAATCCGGTGTCCCGTCCTTACCCACGCTTCTCCCTGCCAAATATAGATTATAATGACCGTCAATCTTAGCGTCGTTTGTCATGTCAATACCTGAGCCGGGTCCGTTATAGATCTTTAACCAATCGATTGAAGGTAAAAACTGTGCATAAACAACATTAATAATTATTAATGATGCCGCAAATACTTTCCTCAAAACCGGGAAAAACCAAAATACAAAACCGATTATCAATATTTCCCCAAATTTTTATTGAAATAACGGCTCCGGTAATCAGCACCGAAACCGGAATTTAATATAATATTTTTATTTCGGTAAGTAAATTTTTAGAAATCCTCGCATTTGATGGCCCCTACGACCATGTGCTTAATCTGCCTCATGTGCGTACCTTTGATTTATTTATATAATATTCATATTTTACTAAACCGATATAATATAAATATTATCGTTTCAAATGTTCACTTAGATTTTTAATCGGGTAAAAAAAGTATTAATAACATGTTGTAATCGGAATTTTAGATCAAGTATGAAAATTGTCTCTTATCGAATTTGAATTTGCAGCGAACGCGGATTTCCTTTTAAATATTTTATATAAAATGGTTGGTATATGAGTGCCGAACTGCATTTCAACAGCAAACAATTTGACATTGCTCCCGGCTCTTCGCTTTTTGAATATGCGGAGGCCGTAGGGATGCGGGTTCCCACTTCATGCAATAAGCAGGGAAAATGTAAAGAATGCCTTGTTGAAGTTATTGAAGGGATGGAACTCCTGTCCCCCAAAACGGAGAAGGAAACTCATTTAAGGGATAAATTCAGGTTGTCCTGCCAGTGCAGGGTTATCGCGGACAAGGGACAGATAAGATGCAATACCATGCGCCGCGGCGACATGAAAATTGAAACCGGGTCGCTTAAACTTCCGGAGCTTCATAAAGATTTCAAGCTTGAACCTTCGGTTACGCGGGACGGCGATTCAATACTTTTGGACGGTAAGAAAATTGCCGTCTCCAAAGGACCTATTCACGGCATAGCTCTGGACCTGGGTACGACAACTGTTGTACTAAGACTGATCAACCTTGAAACCGGTAAAATTGTCGCAAGCAATTCGTTTGAAAACCCCCAAAGGTTCGGCGGATCGGACATTATGGCAAGAATAAGGTACGATACCGAGCACAGAGGAAAACTTTTACAAAGGACCTTGGCAGGGTATCTGTCGCACGCCATCGAAGATTTCCCCGTAGATCCTCAAACAATATATGAGATGGTCGTTGCCGGAAATTCAACTATGCGGGATATCTTCTTCCGGCTTAATGTTTATTCGATCGGCCAAAATCCTTACCGTTCCATTACCGAAATTGAAATGGATGAAAGTAAAAGAACTACCACAAGCCTAACCGGGCTGACAAAAAGGCTCCGCCTGCCGATTCATCCCAAAGCAAGAATTTACGGACTGCCTATTATCAGCGGGCATGTAGGCGCGGATGCCGCCGCATGCATGCTGGCAATCGATATTGCCGACGAGGACAGGCTCGTCGCTTTAATGGATATCGGCACCAACACGGAATTGATCTTAGGCAATAAAAATAAGGTACTTGCCGCATCCTGCCCGGCAGGACCGGCGTTTGAAGGCGGCAGAATTTCAAACGGCATGCCGGGACTTCCGGGAGCAATAGAGAAAGTAAAAATAAATCCCGGGGGCTCCGTTGATCTTCAGGTAATCGGAGGCGGTGCGCCGGAAGGCATATGCGGGTCGGGATTAATCGACGTGCTAAGCGAGCTTCTTAAAAACGGCAAGATGAATTCCCTGGGAAGGCTGGAAGACGAAGAGGATAAATTTATTTTATACAACGGCGGTGATTTTCAAATCTATGTTACCGAAGGCGACATAAATGAGCTGGCGCAGGCAAAAGGAGCAAATGTTGCAGGCCTGCACACCGTTTTTAATACTTACGGTATTCGTTTTAACGACATCGACGCATTCTACCTGGCCGGCGGTTTCGGACGATATCTTGACGTCGAATCCTCAAAACGGATTGGTTTAATACCCAACATAGAAAGCGGTAAGATAGTTCAAATCGGAAATGCCTCGATCGAAGGAGCCAGTATCGCACTGCTTTCAACGGCCAAGAGAAGGGAGCTCGAAGATTTGGTTAAGAAAGTAGAACACTGCCGGCTCGAAACTCATCCTTCGTTTTTTGAATATTTTGTCGAGGGATGTCAATTTAACCCGGTTGAACCGATTGAGGACCTGACACGAAACGATCATGAGTATAAGTTTCAATCCGAGTTTAAATTATGAATAAAGTGATTGACATAAAACCGGAGATAAAAATTCCGGACTCGGAGTATGAGCGGCTTTTGGGTTATCCGCCTGGTTATGTGCTCGAAGGGAAATCAAAGGAACTGGCGGATTGGGCAAAAAATTGGTATGCCGAAAACGGCGAACCGTGGATTTATGCTTTTAAAACCGGTGAGATAAAAATATCGGAAGCGGGACTGGAAATTAATAACGTAAGATTTTCGTCTAAAAAGGTTCGCGATAAATTTTTAGAGGCGCAGGCGGAAGGGGCTTTTATTGCCGCCGTAAGCGCAGGCAAAGAGTGCGAAAGAAAGGCGATGCGTCTCTGGAAGGAAGGAAAGCCGGACGAATATTTTTTCCTGGAAATATACGGCTCCGCGGTTGTCGAATATTTGACGGCAATAACCGGTTTCCGGTTTTGCGATTGGGCGGATAAGAATAATCTTGCGGTTATTCCCGGCTACAGCCCCGGGTATCCCGGCTGGAATATTGAAGATCAGAACCCGCTGCTTGAATTAATTAAAAAAAATGCAGGTAATAAATTACCCGGCGAATTGTCCGCTTTTGAAACGGGCATGCTGTTTCCCAAAAAATCCCAGCTGAGTATTTTCGGCATTACAAGGTACACGGATAAGGTCGGCAGTTTAAGAGACTTGGTACCCTGTACAAATTGTTCGCTTGCCGGATGCGATTACAGGAGGATGCCGTATAAGAAGGCTCCGGCCTCGATTGAAGATGTAAACAATTTTAATAAGGCTAACCAAGCAAATTTCAGCGGAATAAATTTCGAATCCGCCGAGGTTGATTTACCCGGAAAAGTTCTCGACCGGAACGCGAAATATTCCGTGGGAGTTAAAACTCTTAAAAAATGGGCGGAGCAAAAGCTTCAAATAAATTTTTCCGATGATTCATCCGTAGAAGCGAAATTTTTGTTTGAAGGGACTACATGTTCTAATCTCGGCCGGCCGCTGGAATTTGAATACAGCATAAAGCTGAATCCCGCCTCAGAAGGTTATAAAATAAAGGATTTAAATTGCAGGCCTGCGGAAGGCGACGAGGGATACCTTTTCATGTGCGATTATATTTCGGACGGCGGCCCTCTTTTAAAAATAATTGAGGATGAAAAACCGCTTGCGGGAAGGCCTTTGAACGATGTTGTGAACTGGGAAAGACCGTTTAATCCCGAAGGATGTTTATGCAAACGCGAAAGTCGCGAACATAAATGGGGCTTGATTCTTGAGGTTCTTCACTACGCACTTGCGAATAACGTATATAAAAATTCAACCGATACAAACGTAAAAATAACTTCGGAGCTTAATAGTGATAAAAATTTGCGACATCGACCGGGCGGCGAAAGAAAAGCTTCCGCCGAATTTTAACGATAAATCCGGGATAGGCGTTCATTATACGGATGCATTTATCAAGCCCATGAATATAATATTGGAGAACGGCACGCGGGTTTCGTGCAAGCGGAAAGGATTAAAAATAACCCTCGCCGTCGGGACAAAAAAAGGCGAAGGATTAATGAGAAGGCTGGATGTAAGCAAAGATCCCGTTGAAATGCTGGATGCGGCGCTGCAGGAAGCCGCTAAAGCCGCCGGAGTTGAATTAAAAATTACGGAAACCGAAATATTTATTGCTCCGTAAAATTTTTTAAAAATAAGGACAATATAATGAAACCTGAACAGTGGGAAATTTTTAAAAAAGCAGCTAGGCTTGAAAAGCTGGACAAGATCCCGATGGCTTTAATAATAGACAGCCCGTGGATTCCCGGTTATCTCGGAATTAATCACATGGATTATTATCTCGATCCGGAATTATGGTTCCGGTCGAATTTAAAACTGCACCAGGAATTCCCCGATATAATTTTCGTGCCTTCGTGGTGGATGGAGTACGGTATGGCGGCCGAACCTTCCGCTCTCGGTACAAAAATAAAATTCTGGCAGGATAATACTCCAAGCGAATATCATACCCTGTACCGCATAGAAGACATCGAGTCGTTTCCCGAGTACGAGGTTGAAAACGATGCCTTTATGGCCATGACCCTGCATAGAATTAAAATGCACAAGCAGCGGATACTGGACAACGGCTATATCCTCCCCATCGCCACTTCACGTGGTCCGCTGTGCACGGCCGGTTTTGTTCGCAGTACGACGGATTTTATGATAGACATTGTAGAAAAACCGGATTGGGCGCATAAGTTAATCGGCTTATGCACAAACCTGATTATAGACTGGCTGAAAGCCCAGGCAAAGATAATGGGCGACACGGTTGAAGGAATTTTCATTCTCGACGATATAGTCGGTTTTATAAACGAAGACCATTACATGGAATTTGCTCATCCCTACCTGAAAAAAATCTGCGACGCTTTTCCGAAAGACTGGGTTAAAATCTATCATAACGATGCTGATATAAATGCATGCGTCGATCATCTTCCCGACTGCGGATTTAACGTTCTGAACTGGGGCAAACAAACCGATTTTTCCGAGGTCAAAGACCGCGTCGGCGGCCGTATGTGTCTGATGGGCAATGTTAATCCTCTTGAAATAGGAGTCCGCGGAACAACCGACGAAGTTTACGATGCAACTATTGAAGTGCTTGAAAAAAGCGGCGGAGAAGGGATAATACTTTCAGTCGGCGGCGGGACAAGTCCCGGAATGCCCAAAGAGAATATTTTAGCAATGCAGAAAGCATTGAATGATTTTAATTCAAAGAGATAGCCGGATGACCGCGTGTAGAATTATAATTGGAAGGAAAATATAAATGGCCGATTATGCCTTAATGAACCAGTGCCTATATGAAGGTAAAGCAAAAGAAGTCGAACAAATGACAAAAGATGCTCTTGCGGAGGGCCGGAGCGTACAGGAAGTTTTGAATGAAGGTTTGATTGCCGGAATGAGCGTGGTGGGAGAAGATTTCAAATACAATATTCTGTACGTGCCCGAAGTTTTAATAGCCGCCCGAGCGATGAAAGCCGGTATGGCGATATTAAAGCCGCTGCTGTCGGCCAAAGATGAAGGAGTTAAACCCGCCGGGATTCTTTTAATGGGAACGGTTCGCGGAGACCTGCACGATATCGGCAAAAACCTCGTGTGCATGATGGCCGAAGGCGCGGGGTTCGAAGTGCATGATATCGGCGTCGATCAAAGCCTTGAAAAATTTCTCGCCGCCGCGGATAAATTCAAACCCAATATCGTAGGAATGAGCGCTTTGCTGACAACTACAATGACGTACATGAAAACGGTTGTCGACGGATTTAAAGAAAAAGGTCTCGGCGACATAAAGATGGCAATCGGAGGCGCGCCTGTCAGCCAGATGTATGCCGACGAAATAGGCGCGGACGGCTACGGCTCCGACGCGAGCAGCGCGGTGGATTTGTTCCTTGAATTAGTCGGGAAAAAATAAAATAAGACCTTGCGTTTTTGTCGTTTTATACTTTTTAACCGAGAAAAGCGCAAAGAGGCGCCAAGTCTGTATTTAGTATGGAAATATTTTATGTTCCCCGGACTAATGAGTAATCTTTGCGGCTCTTAGCGTCCTTTGCGGTTAATTTTCAGAAATATTATTTATTAAATTACATAAAGAAATTTAACATGGCACTTTATCAAATACTTTATTGGCAGGATATCCCTTCGCAGGTAAAAGTGTGGGATGATTTCGACGAATTAAAATTCGAATTGTCTCAGAAGTTTATAATAAAGATCGACCAGGCCGCCAAAGCCCAGGGACTTATGAGCGAGGACGATTACCTTGCCCAATGGAAATGGAGCGATGAAGAAGAGAGACCGGGCGACGCGGAAGCTGTTGCCGGGGAATTAAAAAAAGAATTGGAAGGAAAATTCAGTCGGTAAATAAAATGAACTTAAAAACAAACGGAGAAAAAATGCGATCTCTTCTAAAAGCGATTGAAGGCGGAAAGGTCCTGATATCCGACGGCGCGTGGGGAACATTTCTCCATGAACTCGGGCTTGAAGTCGGCGAATGCCCCGAAATATGGAACATAACTCATCGTAACGAAGTTTTGAGCATTGCCAAAAGCTATATCGAAGCCGGCGCAGATATGGTTCTGACAAACAGTTTCGGCGCCCATCCGCTCAGACTGGAGCATTTCGGCCTGCAGGAACGTGCGTTCGAACTAAACGAAGCCGCTGCGGCCATTTCAAGGGAAGCAGCGGGAGATGATCATTTCGTGCTCGGTTCAATTGGACCGTCAAGTGCAATACTGGTGATGGGTGAAGTTCCGGAGGAGACTGTATACGACGGGTTCCGAATTCAAGCCGAGGCATTAAGCAAAGGCGGCGCGGACGCTATCTGCGTTGAAACAATGTCGGCGGTTGACGAAGCATGCCTTGCGATAAAAGCCGCAAAGGAACATACGGACCTTGAAGTTATCTGTACGTTCACCTATCAAAAAACGGTGCACGGCTATTACAGGACAATGATGGGCGTATCGCCGGCCGAAATGGCGGCGGCGGTAAAAGAAGCCGGCGCCGATATTATCGGCGCGAACTGCGGCGTAGGATTCGATCAAATGCTGGAAGTACTCGGCGAAATTCGTCAAGCGGATAAGACCACCCCAGTGCTTGTACATGCCAATGCCGGCATACCGGTAGTTAAAAACGGGAGAACGGTTTTCCCCGAAACTCCCGAGATGATGAGGGTAAAAGTAAAAGACCTTGTTACCGCCGGGGCAAATATTATCGGCGGATGCTGCGGCACGACCCCGGACCATATACGTGCGTTTGTTCATGAGCTGCGCGGCTGAATTGAAACGACATATTATCCGCGTGAAGCATAATTTAAACCGGCATTGTTTATTTCATTTATTTATGCCTGAGGGTAGAGACCGATACGAAGGGAAGCAAACTTCAAACTATTTTTAAAACCCGGAAACTCTTTTCACTACTGCGCGGGCAGGGGCTCCGTCCGAGCCGATAATGTTGATCGGCAGGCAGATCAAATCATATATGCCTTCGGAAACGCCGTTTAACGAAAGTCCTTCTATTATCCATATTTCCGAGCCGAGGAGTATTTTATGTACTTCTTCCGTATTATTAAAACCTGCGATCGAAAGATAATCTATTCCGATTGT
>JBJKOY010000629.1:0-12417 GCA_046706945.1 Ignavibacteriaceae bacterium
ATGCATTATTTCAGAATCCAAACCCGCACCCAGATTAAATTGTACTCCCGCCGCGTGCTTAAACACAAGCTCGCCCCCGTAATAGCCTGTACGCGCTATTGAAAGGACACCTAGAAAAAACAGAAAAACGGTAATCCATCGCAATGCTCCCTGATATCTTTTAAATGCCATTAGCGCTATTCTTATTACGGCAACTCCGGCCATTAACCAAAGACTTAATTCGGCAGCTTCTTCGTGAGTTTCAAGAGCTCTTTTTAATGTCCCCGCTTCTGTTATACCGCCGCCGGCAAGATTTCCCGAAAAATAAGCGGCAATTACACCGAGAGTACCTAAAATTAATAAATAAAAACCAACTTTGCCGAAAAATTCGTTCTTACGGATCGCTCCGATAAAATCGGCAAGAAAGCCCACAATAATCAACGCAATGGGGAAATGCACTATCATCGGGTGAATATGTGTTGTATCAAACATTGTTTTGTTCCTTGAAATATTTTTGCTACAAAATTACCGTCCGACTCTTAAATAGCCCTAAGTATTTCCTTAAAATTCTCTTAAAATCCGAACCTTAATTCAGGACACAAAATAGTTGTCGAATTTTTATTTATTTTGAATAAACAATATTCCGCGGGGATATAAATCTCTAAAAAATGTTAATTGACTTATAATGAAGGATTTACTAAAAAAATTTCCGAATATTCTTATAATTTTAATTGGGGTAACTGCAGTATATTCTTTAGCCGGCTGCGGCAATAATTTACCGGAGGATAAAAGCATAGGGAATAAATCATATTCTCTGGTAAACCAGGACAGCAATAAAGTAGTCTTCCCAAACGACTTTAACGGCAAGATTGTGGTGATGAGCTTTATATATACAAACTGTCCCGATATATGTCCACTTACCACCCATAATATGCAGAACATCCAGGCCAAGGTTAAGGAAGACGGGATTAAAAACGTTCAATTTTTGGAATTATCTTTCGATCCCGACCGCGATATTCCTTCTGTACTCAAGGATTACGGCGATATAAGGAGCGTCGACTATAGTAATTTCGAATTCCTCACCGGGAAAAAAACCGTTATCGATACGCTGCTGCGCCGCATGAATGTTTATGCCATACCCGGCGATACAACCGTTACCGGTTCGGGAGATAAAGTTTACTTTTTCACGCATACCGACAGAATTACGCTACTCGACCGTAAAGGAAGGATCAGGAGCGAATACAAAGGAAGCACCGTCAACCCGGACGTTGTAATAGCAGACATAAAAAAACTGGGAGATTAAATTGATTGCAATAATTTTTTCGTTTCTTTTACTTATCGGACCTGCTCAGCATAAATTATCCGTAGAACATGTCTGGATGAGGCCTGCTGACAAAGGCATGAACAGCGCAATGTATTTTAAAATAATAAATAATTCCGTAAAACCGGATACGCTGTATAAGGTAACCTCCGGCGCGGCCGAACTTGTCCAGATCCACGAAACTTTTATGAAAAACGGATTAATGGGAATGAGGGAAATAAAATACGTTGCGGTACCGGCCCGTTCTTCGATAATATTCAAACCGGGCGGATATCACGTGATGTTTATTAAAGTGAAAAAAGATCTTAAGGTCAAGAAAATAGAATCGGCAATTCTTTACTTCAAATCGGGATTAAAAATAAGAGTAAATCCCGTCGTGAAGCTTCAATAATCCTTAAGAGAAGATAACCGTTCGGTTATCGTACACCAGGATTTTCTTCTTTTGGTGGTACCATATCGCTCTGGAGAGAACTACTTTTTCCAGATCACGACCCTTTCTGATAAGATCGGAAATGGAGTCGACATGACTGACTCTAACCACATCCTGTTCTATAATCGGACCGGCGTCGAGATCTGCCGTAACATAATGGCTGGTGGAGCCTATTATCTTCACTCCCCTTGCATAAGCCGAATGGTACGGTTTGGCGCCGGGGAATGCCGGCAGGAAAGAATGATGAATATTAATAATTTTATTCGGATAGTAGGAAATAAATTCCCCGCTTAAGATCTGCATGTATCTCGCCAGAACTATAAAGTCAATGTTCGAATCCAGCAGAAGTTTTATCTGCTTCTTTTCCTGTTCGGTTTTATTTTCCTTGTTAACGGGGAAGATGTGAAAAGGTATGTCGTATTTATCCGCGATTTCCTTCAAGGTAGGATGATTGCTGATAATAACCGGAATTTCAACGTTCCACTCCCCCGCATGATATCTGGATAATATGTCGTACAAACAATGGGGCATTTCGGAGACAAAAACGGCCATCCTTGCCTTTTCGTCAGAGAATTTCAATTCCCACTTCATTATAAATTTCTCGCCGACCTGATTATTGAATTCGTTTCCTATTTCCGAATCTTCAATCCCGAAGTTTGCAAGGTCCCATTCCACGCGCATGAAGAAAACTTTCTTTTCCAGGTCGACATGCTGGTCGAGATATAAAATATTCCCGCCGTATTTTCCTATGAAATCCGTAACGGAGTAAACCAGTCCTTTCCTGTCGGGACAATATATCAAAAGTATTGCCGAGCGAGTTTTATTTTTTTCCATAGCCGCATCTATTCCTTTTAAATAGAGAACATTGAAATTAGTAAAGCATAAACATAATAATTTCTTATTAAAATTATTAAATATTTAAGATAGGATTGTGTCCTAATTTCCAGACTTTATATAATGGTTCGGCCCCGCCTGCCATGACAGAATTTACTAAGCATAATAAATGAGATTTTCTCATTACTTAAAATCGTAACGAAACTGTTTTTATTTTTTCACTATCTCGTAAATTAACCACATAATATCGTCTTGAAGCTTTTGGAAATGCACAAGTTTAAGCGGGATAACTCCCTTTTCGGAGGCAAGATCCTTTGCTTTGAAAAAGGACTGCTGACTTATACCCCCTACCAGGCAAGGATGGACAAGGAGACTAATTTCATTTACAAGAGATGCTCTTAAAAGCAGCCCGTTTAACGTGCCCCCGCCTTCAACCCTTATGACCCGGGAGCCGTATCTGTTATTCAGTTCTTCGAGAGCCTCGTTAAAATCCACGTTTTCCGTACCGGCGATCACCCATTCAATATGGCGTTCTTTTAAATATTCGAAATAATTCGGAGGTGTACTTTCGGTACACAATACGACAAATTTTTTCCAGTAGGGCTGCTTCCTTAAATAATGCCACGTGCGGACTCGGCCGCTGCTGTCGGGAACTACCAAAATAGGACGCTTATCTTCCGGATTTTCTTTGAAAGGCTGAAAAGCGGATTCGTCTTCGGGCGGGATTTCACCGGCGGGGCTCAAGACGGTATCGCTTCCCACCAGCGTGGTATCCTCGTTCCAACGTTCAATTAATTTATAATAGAGAGCCGTATCAGGTTTAATCCAATCTGTTCTGCTGTCTGCGCTTACCGCATTGTGAAGTATTACTCGTGGAAGCATAAATTGACCCCTTTAAATTATAGCGGAATTTATTTTATATTTTAACAGAGTTAAATAATCCGAATACTCGGAAAAGAAACAACAGTATTAAAATCCCCTATAAAATTTGCCCATTTGATTTAAACGTAAATTAAAAATCACATACTTGCAACCGGAATTTGAATATAACGGCCGCCCGGTGAAAAAAAATTTTTAATTCAATATTATTTTATCCTATGCGGAAAGACGAAGATATTTTGACAAAACAAAGAGGAGGAGTATTAAAATAAACCTGTAAATCTCAGGATGACTAACCCTGCGGTAATTGTTACAACCGAAGCAAGTGTTGAGGCCAGGACTATATTGCCTGCCAGCTTTCCGTTGCTCCCCATGGCCTCGGCCATTACGTAACTTACCACAGCGGTGGGACACGCGAAAGTTATAAAAAGGATTGCCAGATCGTTGCCGTAAAAACCGGTTTCGACAGCCGCAATAGTGAATAATAAGGGATAAAAAACAATTTTTAAAAAAGTGGAAGAAAACGCAATCGCGGAAGCCTCTTTTAAATTTTTTAAATTCAAAGACCCGCCGATTCCTATAAGAGCCAGCGGGAGAGCAATTGAAGCAAGATACTCACCGGTTGTTCTTAAAACAGGTCCTATCGAAATTTTAAAATATGCGAAAGGCAGCGAAGCAATCACCGCCAGGATTAACGGGTTTTTCAGGATCTCAAATAATGTGTCTTTTAAGTTCAGTCCTTTCTCTTTCCTTACCGGAACGGTTAACGCAATTACAGAAAGTATATTATAAAGGGGAATCAGGAATACCAGTATGATAGAGGCTTTTGCAAGTCCGCTTTTTCCGAACAAATTCGAAATTATTGCCAGTCCTACAATTGCATAGTTGCTTCTGAAACTGCCCTGGATAAAAACGCCGCGGCTTTTTCCGTCCTTTATAAACGGTCGTGAAACTAGCCAGCTTAGTACAAATGCGAACATGGTGGTAACGTAGACAAAAATAATCAGCTTGGCGTTAAACATACTCTTAAAATCCACCGAACTAAGTTCCGTGAAAATCAGCATAGGCAGGGCAACGGTAAATACCAGCTTGGTCGATATGTTAATAAAAACATGGTTGACCAGGTCGGCTCTCATCAAAAAATATCCGAGGGCAACAATTATAAATACGGGCATTACCGTATTTGCAATAAAAAATACTTGATCCATAAAATTCCGGCACAGGGTGAAAAATTATCACACAAATTTAAGGAATGTCTGTCTGGTAAAAAATTGTTTTAATTAATTTACATACATAAAAGTTAAAAATTCTCAGGTGAGTCAAGCGGGAAAAAACTTTGCGCTCTTCGAGTGCTTAGCGGTTAAAACTTCTCTTGCACTTCGTCTGGTCTTCCTTTGAAAAAACAATTTAACCGCCAAGGGCGCTAAGGTCGTAAAGATATTATAATACGTCGGCTGTTCTTTACACGCTTTTTACGGTTAAAAAAATCTTTTTATCACGATTCAATTTTCTTGTGTTTTTTATTGCTTTTAATGAATAATTATTCATATCTTAAAACATATTTCTAGTCTATTATTTAAGGGGAAAATCTTCGCAATAATAGCAGCTTATACCATGTCATATTTTTAATTTAGTTTTAAACTTTGCATGAGGGAGGCAAAATGAATAATGCTAATATTAAAAATGCAATATGCAACATGATTGTCGGAGACTATATTTACTCCGAAGAATACCAGGATAAATATTACTTTGCCAAAAATCTAAAGTCGTTATTCCCGGACCTTTCCGAAAAAAATATTTACGAAAGTATTAACAGCGCTAACAAGATCACGCAAAACCCCCGGAAGAAAAACAAGTACGCGGAAATACTGTCCGGGATACTGGAAAACTTCCGCTATGATTCCGAAAAAAAACGGATTTAATTTCAGGGCGATTACAATTATTAGCATTGATTATTAATTTTAATATATATAAACTCATTTCGTTAGTTTTACTAAGATGTTCTGGACCGCTGTTAAAGATTATCCGAAGTAACAAATAACATTGCTCACGTTAGAATAAAGGGAAGAGAACTTAAATTTTCAAAAAGACATTAATCGATGGGGGTATGTTTACACATGCAATTCGATTTAACGTATATCATCTTCAAGTTTCATATCGCCCTATTCCGTATAAAATATTGAATTATGTTCCCCGACCGGCGAAATAGTTTCATTTAAACGGAAAGGAACTGAAATGAAAGGTTTAATTGTTCTTTTAACCGTATTTTCTTTATGTACCTTTTTGTATCCGCAGGAAAGTCAAATGACGGAAAGACCTTCCAAATTCAAAGTCGGTGTCCTGGGAGGAGTAGATTTTGCCGGCGCCTCCGGTCCTTCCGTGATTTTCGAAGGTAAAAAGGAATTAACAGATCATCTCAATCTCATGTTTTCGCTGGGATACACCGTAGCTTACCAGGATATTCTTCGGACCGTAAAAGCTTACCGCTTCCAGGATTTCCCGGGTTTTCCCAAATATTTGACCGAGGACTATACAATTCATGAAATAATGGACCGGATAATACCGTTCAGCACGGGACTGGAATATGTATTTAACAAAACAAAAAGTTCACCTTATGCTCTTATTGAGGGAAGTTATAACATTTACGACGCAAGATTTGAAACTTCCCCTATAACAACCGGCGCAGGCGGATATTACGGCTCTTACGATGCAATACCGGCCGCATATCAAAACACAATACCTCCTGTACCGGGTGCGGGGTCGTTCGGACTAACTTTGGGCGCCGGACTAAGATTTAATTTATCCGGTTTCTTTGATCTTGACTTGAGGTATATGTATCAGTTCAACAGTACTATAACTAATCTGCATCGTTTAATGCTGGGATTTGAATTTTGAATTATTTCCAATAATAAAAAGGCAATAAAATGTTTAAGTCGTTCCTTGCGTTTCTTATTATTATCCTATTTGTTCTAACAAATATCTCCTCCGCTCAAAATAATAATTCGCTTCAGATCAACGGAGGCGTTGTACTCCCGTCGAGCGCTTCGAAAGGATTAAAACTTTCGCTCCAATATAATTATGCTCTTAATAATATCCGGCTCTATATTTATTCGGGATATTCTCATTGGGACAAGTATTATGTCGGATTCCTTGAAGACTGGTCTCCCGTCCAGCAGCAGACGCAATTCAGCGCTTACACTTCGGACGATCATGTCTTGATTCCGGTATATATCGGCAGCGAAATAAATTTCAATACAAACAAGTTCTTTACGGCTTATGCAATGTTCGAATTCGGGTACTCTTATTTAAGTTATAATACTTACTTCGTAAAAAAAGAAATTAATCCGAGTACCGGGGAAGTCATATCATACTATGCCGACAGAAGTACGCAAAATAAAGTAACCGACAATTTATTCGGCATCGGTGCCGGTATAGGGTTAATACATCAACTCTCTCAGGATATAGGGGTGATATTTTCTTTCAAATTGAACAGCCAATTAAACCCTAAATATAATTTTATAAACGGTCAGGGGACTTATACAGCGTTTAGTTTGGGACTGGATTATAAAATTTAGGCATTATTACACAGGTTGACCGACTGTTGATTCAAGGGCAATTAATCCGCTCTCATATTGATGCCTTTGATAGAATTATACGAGCCTGCCCGGCCGGACGGCAGGTTTCAAAAACCATATAATAATTTAATTCATAATAATGTGTGGATTTTGGTCAAAGCGTCCTAACCTCAGACCCGGACAATTGGTATTTTATTAATAAAGCCATATATTTTCAATAAAGACGTTAAGATGATGGAAAAACATTTACAAATAAAATCAAGAAAAGATTCGGATAACGATTTGGAATATTGGAAGAGCCGTTCGGAACAGGAAAGGATTAATGCTGTTGAAATTTTAAGATCCCAATACTTTCAATTTCATAATTATAATTCGGTAAAAGATGCTAAACCAGGACTTCAAAGAGTTTATAGAGTTACTCAACAAAAATCAAAAAAATAAACAATTATAAAAGGAATTAGATATTCATACATTTCAAAAACCGTTATAACCCATAGATACTTACCGACTGTAATTACCCGATCGCTTTTAAGTATCTTTCCGCCGGGCGGTATACGGCGTTCTTCCCGTCAGTATGAACTGTTCTGCCTTCAAACCCGCCGTAAATCCTATTGAACGGGTAAGGTTCGATGGTATTAACTATATTTCTTACTTTCTCCGCGGGCAAAGGGATTAAATTGGGGTAGCTGTATATGAAGCTTACGAATCTTCTGTCGGGCACAACCTGGATGGTGTCACCTGTCAACATCACTCCCCTGCCGTCGTCGCCGCTTTTCCAGTGCAGGACAGAAGAGCCGTCGAAATGTCCGCCGCAGTTTATAATCGTCAGGTCTTCGTTAATGCCGAACTCTTCGCCTTCACAGTTAATGTATTGTCTTTCATCCTCGCATATTATACATCGTTCCGGGTAATCTTCCGACGCGTCGTACTGCACGCCGCAAGTTTTACATATATAGTTTTTAAATTTCATAATTCATCAATCCTTTATTTTAATGTCATAAAATAGATTAAAATGACAAAAAATAGTGATAATGACAGAATAAAAAATGCAAATAGGTGGTTGACAATAAGTGAGGTTGTCCCAAAAGTAATATTTTAATATAAAATGGCACGCTGATGATACGGATAAAGCTGATTTTCACGGATTTAAAATAATTTTGTGAAACCTGTCTGCGAGTAAGACAGGTTCGTGTAATTATTGGCACAAAGTTATAAAATAATATTAAGCCATCAATTTGAGTAAAATTATTTGGCGCACGGGAATCTTTTTTTGATTTCCTTTAATCCTTTCGGATCGCCGATTATCGTGAGTCTGTCCTTTTCTTCGAAGACCAGGTTCCCTTTGGGCGCTATCGTCTGCATATCGCGGTGCAGAAGAGCTACCAGGCATCCTTCGGGAAAAGTAACATCTTTGAGCATCTTCCCTATCAGCTGTCCGCTTGGCATACCTCGTGTTATTAAGAGCGACAATGCCCTGTCGTCGTGAAGCAGGGATTCTTTCAGTTCCTGTTCGTTCCCGGCGGAAGCCCATTCGTCCGCGAAGCTTTCGTCGTCCACCCTGCCGGCAATTTGAGCAAGTATTCTCAAGTGCTGCGTTGAGCTTTTTTCCGGGCTTACCAGGAAGAACAACGCACAAACCGAATGTTCTTCGTCCAAATGGTTTGTTAACGGCCCGTTGACTGTAATATGTATGCCTCTCTTTGAACGCACAAGCACCATCTCTGGCTGTTCGAGTCCCTGTATTCTTAAATGCGGCAGAGCAATGCCGTGGGTTACCGGCGTCATTCCGATGCGGGTGCCTTCCATAAATTCTTTCTTGATCTGCTCCGCCGAAAAAGGGACAAGGTTTGACAGCCATGCAGCCGCTTTCCCGGCTATGTATTCGAATTCTTCCGCTTCTTCTATGTCGATCACAAGACTCCTTGCTACTATCTCATCGAATGGGTCTTCCGAGCGCAGGCCCTTTTCCTTTAATATGCCGCGAAGTTCGGTATCCAGACCGTGGTATCGCTGCTTGCCCAGTCTTTCAAACACATGATAGATCGCTCCCGAGCGCTTAATTTTTTTCTTGGCATATGCAAGGAACCAGAGCGTTCCCGCTGCGAACAGACCGAGAGTAAAGCCTATCGGCATCCAGCCCATTTCGATTATTAGAAACAAAGCCGACACGATGCCTATAATCTGCATCCAGGGATACAGCGGCGATTTGTACCCGGGATCGTAAGAGGCAAGCTTACTTTCGCGCATTACAATAACGGAAAAACTTGCCAGAGCAAACATCAACAGCTGAAAAACGCTTGCAAGCTTTGCTATTTTCACCGGGTCCAAAAAAATAAGTACAAGAACGATTACGGCGGTAGTCGTCAATAACGAAACATACGGGATTCCTTTTTTGTTCAGCTTTTTAAAAAAGTGCGGCATTATGTAGTCGCGGCTCATTGCAAAAGGATATCTTGAAGCGCTGAGGGTACCGGCGTTGGCAACCGAGATAAAAGCCAGCAGAGCGGCCACCGCAACCAGAATGATTCCGGTTTCTCCCCATAAGTTATCTGCGGCCGAGGCAACGGGAGTTAAATTGTTAATAAGGTTCTTTATGGGAATTACTCCGACCATAACATACGTACCCGCGGCATAAATAATATACGATGAGATCAAACCGAGAAAAATACCGAGCGGTAGATTTTTC
Organism: Ignavibacteriaceae bacterium; assembly: GCA_046706945.1. Taxonomy (GTDB): domain Bacteria; phylum Bacteroidota; class Ignavibacteria; order Ignavibacteriales; family Ignavibacteriaceae; genus FEN-1297. The sequence continues at coordinate 9,705 of JBJKOY010000629.1, forward strand.
TCGGGATTTTTCACTTCCTCTGAAAGGCTTACTACCTTTGTTATCCCGGCGTAACTTACGTATACTAGGCCTGTTGTTGCGAACAAGGTGCCCGCGCTTCCTGTAAAAACTCCTTTTAGGAATTCGATATTTACATTCGTTACTCCTTTCAGGATAAAAATCAGCAGAACCGCAAGTATGCAGGCAACCAAGAATATCTGGAATCGGCCGCTTCCTTTTACCGAGACAAGATTTAATAACCCGATTGCAGCCGCAAAAACAACAGCTAAGGGCACTATTGAAATATTGTTCACGAATAAAGCTATATATGCTCCCATCCCGATCAGAGCAAAGGCCGATTTCAATATCAGCGCAAACCAGGTTCCTATTCCTCCGATGGTTCCTATTCCAGGCCCGAGAGATCTATCGACAAAATAATATATCCCTCCCGCGCGGGGCATTGCGGTTGCCATTTCAACAAGACTGAAAACCGCCGGGAATAACGGTACGGCAACTAAAAGATAAGCCAGTACAAGTGCAGGTCCCGCCTGCGCGGCAGCAAGACCCGGCAGAATAAAAAAACCGCCGCTTAAAGTAGCTCCCGTCGTTATTGCAAAAACATCGAGGAGTTTAAGTTCTTTATTCAGGCTTTTATTTGTTTTAGTTATATGCATATGAATTTATAAAAAGGGTATATTGAAATTTATAGTCGTATTTAAATTGAAATGATCTTAAGATAAATTCCCGTTTAATTAAATTTCGATTAAAGATCAAGCATCGGTCGTCAAGGTATCCGTTCCCCTATTTGTCCTTTCCATCCTCGAAAAAAGGGAAATTTTCGGATCGAACAGGAACCTGATCCAAAGTTTGAACCAGGATTTATGGTACACTAGATTATCGTACCACTCCGGCGCCAATTTTTTTAGCTGCGGAAGTCTGTTCCAGGGTATCGACGGAAAATCATGGTGCTCGTTATGATAGCCCACATTTAACGCCGGAATATTCAAAGGACCGTAATAACTGTAAGTCTCCTGCGGCGGACTGATGATGTAATGTTCCTGTATCCACCTTGCCCCCAGGGGATGAAAGCCGATTGAGAATGCGAAAGAAAATACCAAATACAGGAAAGAAGTCCATCCAAAAAAAATAATTACAAGCGCATCTGCGCCGAAGACGATAATCATATTAAATATTGTCCACCCGTTGAGAAATTGTATTTCCTTCAGCCTGGGAGGTCTTAATGCCTGGAACACAGGGAACAAAATCTCCCACAAAATTTTTCCGAAGGGAGTGTTTCCGATCAGCTTAGCTTCCCACCTGCTCGGAATATCGGCATCAAGTTTATAGTTTCCCTGGAACGAGTGATGTTTAAGATGATAACTTCTGAACGAGACGGAACTCGGCACTACATTGGGTAGATCGGCAGTAATGCCCGCAACTACGTTCATAAAGCTCTTTTTAAAGATAAGCTTATGTGCAGCCTCATGGATCAGTACAAACAAACAGTGGTTTGCAAACGCCCCGACAATAAAAGCGACAATTAATGCCGTCCACCATGCCCGGTCTTTCAATATGAAAGCAATTGTAAACTGCAGCAGGACGACAAATAAAACAAGAACAAAGCTGTAAGGATTCCGGCCGATTAATTTGCGTACTTCTGGATGTCCCGCCAAAATTTCTCTTGTTCTTTGTTTGTGCGGTTCGACGGTATCGGTATGAAAAAAGTCTTTTTGATACATTGCCATAGCGGTACCAATCATATATTTTTTAATCTTTTTTAAGCTACTAATTTTAATTGCATAAATCAATATCCTCCGATTTTCCGAATTTCCGGTTATTTCCATACAAAAATAACCACATAAGAAACATTAGGCACATAAGGAATCATTCTCATGTGTTCTTATGTGTCTAATGTGGTTAAAATATAGTCAATATTTCCTGCTGACAAAATTTGAGAGAAGTAAGAATTACATCCAAATCGATATCGCACACCCTTGATTTCAAGCACCGGGTATAAATCATAAAAAAAATTTATCCGTCTATACATATTGAAATTAGAACTAATAATAAACAACGGCATTTTATAAGGCCGGAATAAATTTTAACGGACGCCAAGTAAAAAATTAAGAAACGGAGAAGGAAAAGATGTGTTACATTAAGAAATTTTCGAGTTACGGTATTTTAGCAGCCGTTTTAATATTTATGCTATCCTTGGGGAATTCGCTGACATTTGCTTCTACTTCGGGAAAGCAATTGGCAGATAAAGTTCAGAGGGCAATTTCAAACTATTACGACAACAACTTCAATGTAACTGCAAACAGCCGGGGGGCGGTTACCATTAAAGGAACCGTAAATTCACTATATAATAAATTTCGGATTTTCGATATTGCGGAAGGAGTGAAAGGCGTAAGGGACATTAAAGACCTGGTTGCCGTCAACACCGCTCCCGTTCCCGATAATATAATAAAAAGCCGAATTATAAATGACTTAAAATTGAACGGGGCCATTCTGGAGCCTAACAGAATAAAAGTAGCGGTGAACAACGGCGAAATTATCTTGGCCGGAGATGTCAGCTACAACAGGGAAAAGTTGCTGGCGGAATCGATTGCATCCTGGCAGAAGGGTGCTACCGGAATCACTGACGATATAAAGGTTCTTCCCCGCAGAATAGCGGACAGCGATAAAAATTTGAAAGTTGTTCTTTCGGATATTTTAAAATATAAATTTCCGGTAG
>JBJKOY010000630.1:0-10784 GCA_046706945.1 Ignavibacteriaceae bacterium
CTTTGAAAGCAGCTTTTGAAGCTCACGGTACTGTCATATCTGCAAAAGTCATTACCGATCGTCAGACCGGTAGAAGTAGAGGATTTGGATTCGTGGAAATGGAAAACGAATCTGATGCAAGTAATGCAATCCAGGCTCTTAATGGTACGGAATTCAAAGGCCGTAACATTATCGTTAGCGAAGCAAAACCGAAAAATTAAAAAAATATTAGGTGAACTTGCGTGTCCTTTGGCGCTCTTTTGAGCGCCTTTATTATTTTAAACTAAATATGAAAACAGAAAAGAATAAAAGCTTGAAAGTAATTCTCACTATCATCGTAATTGCCGTAATAGTAGCTTCTTTTATCTGGCAGATAAGTCACGGTAATTGTCCGGTCCCGTAATAAGAAATTAGTATGGTTATAATGAAAGCGGGGAAGATAAATATAAACGGTAACAATTTCCCGGAATTGTTATTTTTTTCAGGCATGATATTATTCATGATATTGGCCGTTGCGGTATTGTTTAATTTGACTTTGGGCTTTGATAAAACAGTGCTTATTGCGCTTCGGGATAAAAATAATTTATCGATCCCGGTATTCAATACATGGCTGCTGCCGCTGATGCGAGAAATTACGATCCTGGGGAATTCGAATTCTGTAACGGTCATTACTTTTCTAATTGCAGTATATATTTTTGTGAGAAAGGAATTCGGTTTATCGGGTATAATTTTGGCCGCGGTAATAAGCTCCAGTTTAATCGATCTTTTTCTTAAATGGTATTTTGCCCGGAGCAGGCCGGAAATTGTCCCGCACCTGGTTACAGCCTATTATTACAGTTTTCCCAGCGGACATGCTTTCATTTCGGCCGTTTTATACCCCGCCGTTGCAATATTGTTTATCAGGATCACCGACAAAAAAATCTTAAAAACTTATATTTCCGCAATTGCAATTATACTTGTCCTGTTAATAGGCTTTAGCCGCATCTACCTCGGAGTCCATTATCCCAGCGATGTTTTAGCCGGCTGGCTGATCGGATTATGCTGGTCTTCATGGCTGTGGATTTTGTCGAAAAAATTGACTAAGTATTCCTCATCAAAAGGAAAATAAATGTCGGAAGAAAAGAAAAAATTTTTCTTCAGCCTATCGGTACCTTCGGCCTTTATAATATTCCTCTGGATTATCCAGATAGCACAATATTTGTTCGGTATTAACCTTGATAAATTCGGCCTGCTTCCGCGCCATGTTACCGGTCTGGTGGGAATTATAACCGCTCCCCTGCTTCATGCCGGATTTGCTCATTTGTTCTCAAATACACTGCCGCTGCTTTTCCTCGGAACCGGGATTCTGTATTTTTATCCTGAGTCGGCTTTCAAGGTTTTTCTAATTATATATATCGTGCCGGGTATTTTTGTCTGGCTTTTCGCTAGAACAGCATATCATATCGGTGCAAGCGGCATGGTTTACGGATTTGTAACATTTTTATTTTTCAGCGGAATAATTAGGAGAGACACCCGCTCAATAGCTCTAGCATTGATCGTGACATTTTTATACGGCGGTATTGTCTGGGGCGTTCTGCCTTTGGATAGCGGCGTTTCGTGGGAATATCATCTTTTCGGGTCCTTAACCGGGATATACTGCGCATTTGCATACCGGGGATCGGATCCCTATAAAAAATACGATTGGGAAGATGAATCCGAAGATGATTGGCCAGAGAAGTTGGAAATTTCGCACCACAAGGGTTATCCCTACGATGAAAAATAACACCCTGACTTTCTCCCCCTTACCTTAAATATTCTGAAACAATTATATCTAATTGATTAAATATCGAAATATTAATTTTCCGATTCCGTAAGTTATAATTTTTGCTTGATTAGCTTTAAATAATTAAAAGAAAAAATTTCAACTTTCCGTATAAAAATTATACTATTTTTATGTATATTGTCGGGAGACAATATAATACCACATTATCGATATGTTAATTTAGTTTTTGAAGAAGGTAAATTTATTGTTTATTTACATAAAAATTTTAAATTACCTTCTGAAATTTGCTGTTATTACAGAAAATATGGATAATTTTAGATAATATATGATAGCTATTTTTTACAATTCGAAAGTTTTTTATGCCGTCTGAAGGGGAGGTTTTTCTCGAAACTGATTTTTTTGAGAAATTACAGTACGAGAAGAAAAATTTTTCCGAATTCCTAGCTAATTTGGAACAATCTTCCGGCGTACTTCCCGAAATTTATATTAAAATGGATCATGTATTTAAAATTATAAGCGTTAAATATATTGATGCTTTAACGGGAAATTTTATTGCCTCAGACGACGGTATTTGGAAAAACAAAGGTGCGTTTAACGAAAGAACTGCCTCTAAAATCTTCGATACACTAAAAGAAAACCCGGAACCGAATCATTCGTTTAAAGGGCGCTTAAAATGGACAATCAATGATTCTGAAAAAGTATTCGAAATAAGAATTTCGTCAACTTCGGATAGATCATTTCTGATCATATTAAAAGATATTACCGAAAAGAAAAAAATCGAGGAAAATGTTTTAAAACTAAATAAAGCATTGGACTCAACCGGGGACATAGTACTTACAACGGACAGGGAGGGAATAATTACTTATGTGAATCCCGCATTTTTAAATCTGTACGGATATGATGAAAATGAAATTATCGGGAAAGTTACGCCTAGAATACTAAAAAGCAATTTAATGACTGCGGAAAAATACAAAAAATATTGGGATACACTTTTATCGCAAAAAAGCATTAAACTCGAAATTATTAACAAAACCAAAGACGGACGCGAAATCTATATTGAAAGCACTGCTGATCCTATTCTGGATAAAAACGGCGAAATAACGGGATTCCTTGAAATTCAAAGAGATATTACGAAAAGGAAAATTTCCGAAACCGCTTTGAGGCAATCTGAAATGAGATTTCGTTCCGTATGGGAAAAATCCTTTGACGGGATGAGATTAACCGACAGGAACGGGAATATAGTATCGGTTAACAAAGCATTTTGCGGTCTTGTAGGTTTAACCGAAAAGGAACTGGTCGATAAGCCGTTTATTGTAGTATATAAGCTGACCGAAAAAGAACGGGAAGATAAAATCAACGAGTATATTAATCTCTTCTCGAAAAGGGAGCTTGTTAATTTCCGGTGGAGCAATTTCGTGCTGCATAACGGGAGATCCGTTTTTTTTAACGTCAGTTCATCATTTATAGATTCTGCCGAGGAGTCTTTGATGCTTGCCATTTTCAGGGATGTCACAAAATACAAAAAGTCGCAGGATGAATTGCGGAATGCGGAAAGACTGGCTGCAATTGGTACGATGGCGGCATATTTATCCCACGAAATTAAAAATCCTCTGGCTACAATTAAAAACTACGTTGAGATTTTATTTGAAAACGAAACTTTAACCTCAGACGTTAAAGACCAGCTCCAGGTAATTCAAGACACTGTAAAAAGACTGAATAAGCTTTTAACGGACGTACTTCAATACGCCCGCAGCGAGGAGTTAATAGAAGTAGAAATCGAAATTGAAAGTATTGTAAATAACGTGACCGAATCCTTGAAGAGAAGGCTTAAAAACGGAAATGTTAAGGTCAAAAATGAAGTCAAGAACATTGTAGTCTCGGGGGATTATATGTCTATGATTTCCGTTTTTACGAATTTAATCGAAAATGCCATTGAAGCTCTAGACGGAAAGGGGGAAATCATCATATCAGGAAGAAAGGACAAAGTATACAGCTCGGTTACCATTCAGGATAACGGCCGCGGAGTTGAAACAAACAAAAAAATATTTGAGCCGTTTGTTACTACAAAATCGACCGGTACAGGTTTGGGATTGGCGATTGTCGACAAGATCATGAAATACCACAACGGAACGATAGAATTATTTTCATCAAAACCCGGCGAAACAATCTTCGAATTAAAATTCTATCATAAAGGGACTAATGGAAAAGATACTTATAATTGACGACGACAAAGCATTTGCTCAAACGCTGAAGATTTATCTTTCCGATACCTTCTCTCAGATAGAACTTGTCACCAGCGGGGAGGCCGGGGTAGAATACGTGAAAAAAGAAAGCCCGGACGTGGTGATAACCGATTTAAAGATGCCTAACATGGACGGTTTGGAAGTATTAAAGCAAATAAAATCAATTGACGGCAACATAGCAGTAATCATAATTACGGCATTCGACGAAACCGATTCTATTATTAAGGCGATGCAATTGGGCGCTTTCGACTTTATAGAGAAATCTTATGACTTGAAGAGAATTAAACTGATAGTCAAAAAGACACTTGAGAATAAGAAGAAAAACGACCAGATGATTATTCCTCTCCCCGAAGAGGATGAGAAATTTTCAATGAAAAATTATATGATAGGAGGCGTAACAGAACAGACTAAGGAGATTTTTAAGAAGATAGGGAAAGTTTCAGGCACCAGGGTTAATGTACTCGTTCAGGGAGAAAGCGGCACCGGAAAAGAACTAATTACGCGTATGATCCATTACAGCGGAATAACTAAAAACGAGCCGTTTATTGCGGTCAATTGTTCGGCTTTACCGGAGACTTTGCTTGAGAGTGAACTATTCGGACATGTTCAAGGCGCGTTTACGGGAGCGACTAAAGATAAAAAAGGAAAATTTGAGTTAGCGGGTAAAGGTACCATCTTTCTAGATGAAATTTCCGAGTTTTCCCCGAAATTACAGGTTAAACTATTAAGGGTAATTCAAGAAAGAGAATTCGAAAGAGTCGGAGGGGAAAAAACCGTTCAGATGGAAGCAAGAATCGTTGCCGCTACCAACAGAAATCTTTTAGATCTGGTTCAAAAGGGGGAATTCAGGGAGGACCTTTTCTATCGTTTAAATATATTTACCATCAATGTTCCGCCTCTGCGCGAAAGAAAAGAAGAGATCCCCAAATTAATCGTATTTCTTTTAAGAAAAATAAATTTGGAAGTACATAAGAGAGTTAATATCATTCCTTTTGAAGTCATGGAGATGTTAAAAAACCACGAATGGCTGGGTAATGTCAGAGAACTGGAAAATACGCTCACTAATGCAGTACTTTTGGCTAAAGACAACGTATTAACTAGGGATTATTTTAATTTTGTGCCGCATGAAAACTCAATTACCGAATCTCAAAAGTTATCTTCGCTTAAAGAAATTGAAAAGAAGCATATTCAATTTGTTCTTGACCAAGTAAAATGGAACAAAACGAAAGCTAGTCAGGTCCTTGGTATTACAAAAGCAACTCTATATAAAAAAATGTCTCAATACGATATAAACGAACCTAAATAATAAATACCCGCTTTTTTTAGCTAACCTTCCTCAAATTCTCAATTCCAAAGCAAATGCCGGATAATGTTAGTCCTAAGATTAGGTCCCGGTGTAATAAATTGATCAAAACGATACACGGTTTAATTATTACCAATAAGGTGTATAAAAAGTATACGCGGTGAATACATGAAATATCGTTTTTCGACATTTTAGTGCCTTTTGAGATTGGTCTGGTATTTGCCATATAAACACTCCAAGGAGAAAAAAAGGATGAATGAGAAAATATCGCCACTTGAGAAATATAAAGGATTGTTGACCTTTACAATAGCAGGATTAAATTTTTGCGCTGATATGGCGGATATTGTCGAAATAATTAATCCTTTGGAAATAAATCAAGATGATAATATTAATTCCAGCGAGCCGCACATAAATTTGGGGATTTTGAAGATCGATTTAATCGATCTGTATAAAATCTACGGGCTTGAAAAAAAACTCAATACTGAGGACGAAAGAATAATCGTCATGGAAATTAATAACAAATTTTGCGGTTTTTTAGTCGATAAGGTTTTTAATATTTATAATCTTGATAATGAACTGAAAAGTGAATTTGAATTTACCACGTGTGAACGAATTATTCACTTGCAGGGAATTCTAAAATATAAAGGAGATAATTTATTTCTCCTAAATTCGTTCGGAATGATTTCCGAACTGTTAAAACATTAACGGCATATGTAAATGCCGTTAGTAAGGAAAGCTAATGAATGATGTTTGTTATTTTTAGATCTGATTATTGATCTCAAAATAATAAATAAGAGGTATAAAATTAAAGTTTTAATTTCGTTTTTTATCTTGAAGAATATAAAACAGATACCTCAATATCAACTTTCCAATCTTATATTTCTAAAAAAATTGAAGAGTACCGGATGGGACTCACGAAGCGAAGCTCTATGGAAACTGAAAATTTTAATAAGAAATAATCAACATGTATAAATCCGATCCGTTAAATATAATTGAATACCAGAAACAAAAAACAATGCAAATACCTTTTTTGGACTTAAAAGTACAATATAAATCAATTAAAACCGAAATCGATTCAGCTATTCAGGGTATACTTGACAGTTCGGCCTTCGTACTCGGAAAAGCAGTAGCTGATTTTGAAACCGAATTTGCAAAAGCACACAATGTCCAAAATTGTGTGGCCTTAAATTCCGGTACGGCAGGGAACCATGTAGCAACCTGGGCATTGGGTATAAAACCCGGAGATGAAGTCATTGTTCCCGCAAACACTTTTATTGCCACTGCTTGGGGAGCGACCCTGTGCGGTGCGAGGCCGGTTTTCGTAGATTGCGAACCGGACAGTTATAATATAAATCCGGGAAAAATTGAATCGGCCGTTTCATCAAAAACAAAAGCGGTAGTTGCGGTTCATTTATACGGGCAGCCTGCGGATATGGATTCTTTATTAGAAGTTACCCGTCAACATGATTTGTTTTTAATTGAAGATGCTGCTCAATCGCACGTTGCCGAATATAAGGGTAAGAAGATAGGCGGGTTCGGAGAAGCAGCTTCATTTAGTTTTTACCCCGGAAAAAATTTGGGCGCTTACGGCGAAGGCGGGGCTGTGCTGACGAATAATACGGAACTGGCAAAAAGGGCCAGGATGATTCGCGACCACGGAACACTGCAAAAATACCAGCATGAAATATTCGGACATAATTACAGGATGGAAGGTCTGCAGGGAGCGGTACTTGAGGTTAAATTAAAATATTTATCCGATTGGACGGAATCCAGAAGAAGGGTGGCCGAAAAGTATAAGGAAATGCTTTCGGGAATAGAACAGATTATACTTCCCGTTGAAATGCCGTATGCTAAGCACGTCTATCACTTATTTGTAATTCAGGTAAGGGGAAAGAAAGAAGAATACGGCTCTTCTTTGCGGGATAAGCTCGCAGTCTTCCTAAAAGAAAAAGGTATTGCTACCGGCATGCATTACCCGATCCCGCTTCATTTACAGGATTGTTTCAAACACTTGGGGTATAAAAAAGGAGATTTTCCTAATACGGAAAAGCTGGCGGAAACCGGATTATCTCTTCCTATATTTCCGGAATTAAATGATGAACAAATAGAATATGTATGTTCGAATATTAAATCGTTTTTCATTCAAAGCGGCGTATAATTTAAAAACGTTTCCCTTTCATATAAAATAAAATTGTATTATGAAAATTTATAACAACATCCAAACGTATAATATCGACAAGGAATTTGAAAAATCCATCGATACGGTAATAAAAATGTACCATGAAGGCGAGATATTTATACATCCGACCGACACGGTATACAGTATAGGAGGGAATCCGCTGCTTAAAAATGCCTTTGGACGGTTGAAAAAAATTTCTAATAATAATCTTTTTAATGTCGCAACGCTTTTAATAAACAGTCTATCTGAATTAATCTTCTATATCGACATTATATCCGAAAAACATTTCGATCTTTTAATGTCTATATGGCCTAACCCGGTTAGAGTTATTTTCAAACTGAATTCAAAATTCAGGGATTATTTCGAATCGGACACGGCAATATTTCAAATCCCCAATAACCGATTTTGTTTACGCATGTTGACCGAGATCGGTAATCCGCTGTTAAGCATTAGGTTTAACGGGAATAAATATGCGAACAATAAGAACCATGAGCTTTTAACGGAAGAATATTCGGATATTGTTGATGCTGTTTTTTATACCAATTCGGAATCTTTTAATAACGAATCCTCACTGGTGGATCTCACATCCAAAGAGCCTTTGATAGTAAAAGAAAGTAAAATTAAAATTCAAAAGTTTATAGATAAGTATCATTTAATGTCTTAAAATCCAGAGTTAACGTTGAGGATTTATTCTTAAATCCTAGCCTTAAATATTTTCAATTAGATTTCGGTTTTATCATGAACATGCCAAAATACAAATATCTATTTATTATATCGGATATTTTAATCATTTCCACCATTTATCTTTTTACAATACTAGCAATAAAAGAATTTACAGGTCTTAATATTGATTTAATTAAAACCAATACCTCACCGATTATTTTAGCTTCAAGTTTAATAATAGTAGAATTACTGATCTTCAGCTATAATAACTTATATAAATTATCACTTGTATTGGTCAAGTCGGCGCACCTTACCGCCATAATGAAATCATTGTTATTTACGCTGGTTATTGTTTTCCCTTCGTTACTATTGTTAACCAACTTAACATTTAAAGACAGCATATTACTGCTCGGTTACTTTGCCGTTTGTTATACTTTTGTTTCGTCGTTGTTACGAGTAGCGCTGCTCAGGTGGCTTTATATACTTCTGAAAAACTCGGGTCTAAGAAGAAGGGTCTTAATTGTCGGTGACGGGAAGCCGGGCAGGATGCTGGCTGCAAAATTAGCTTTTGAAAACCCGGAAGGAATTAATATAGTAGGCTTTATCGATGAGGGCAGAGAAATAGGGGAAGAAATTATAAACGGTAAAAAAGTCCTCGGTAATTACTCGGATATAAACAGAGTTGTCAAACATTTCGGTATTGAAGAGATACTTATAGTAGATGAGACCAGAGATTATGAGCAGCTGCTTGAACTTGTCGATTATTGCCGTGAAACCAGGCTTTCAGTAAAAATAACCTCCGAATTATTTAAAATAATTCCTCAGAAATTATATACTGAAAAATACGAAAATCTTCCCGTTATCGAGATTTCCTCGTCTTATAATTATTTCTGGGCAGCTCTGAAAATTAAAAGAATATTTGACATACTTATTGCGTTTTCTGTCTTTGTCTTATTCTCTCCTATATTCGTTTTGATCGCTCTATTGGTAAAAATATCTTCAAAAGGCCCGGTCTTTTTCTCGCAGATAAGGGTGGGCAAAGGCGGACGGCCTTTTAAATTTTATAAATTTAGAACAATGCTGGTAATAGACGAAGAAGATACATCCCGTAAAGAAAAGATGTTGGAATTTATGAAAGACGGCGGTTCTTCTGACGGCGAAACGAAAGTAAAATCCGACTGGAGAATTACCAGGATAGGGAGAATTTTAAGGAAAACCTCACTGGACGAACTTCCTCAATTGTTCAATGTAATGAAGGGGGATATGAGCCTGGTTGGACCGAGGCCGTGCATGCTGTACGAATACGATAATTATGATAACTGGCAAAAAAGACGAGTTAACGTCATACCGGGCTGTACCGGAGTCTGGCAGGTTGCCGGAAGAAGTTCGGTTTCATTCAAGGATTCGATCGTACTGGATCTTTATTATATAAATAATATGTCGCCATGGATGGACTTACAATTAATTCTAAAAACCATTCCTGTAATTATTTTCGGAAGGGGCGGGGGTTAATTTATGAATAAAAGAGATTATGTTAAAACCTTTAGGAGGGTATAATGAAAGTAGGGATAATCGGTTTGGGTTACTGGGGACCCAACTTGGTACGAAATTTTTTGGCCCAAAAACATGTTGAAAAGGTTATAGCCTGCGATCTTAAGGAAGATCGGATCGCTGCTGTTAAAGCTAAATTCCCGGCTTCCGAGTATGTTAAAGATTTCAGAAAGTTATTGGATTCGGATATTGATGCGGTAGCAATTGCAACACCCGTGCACAGTCATTATAAAATTGCAAAAGAAGCACTGGAAGCAGGTAAACATGTTTGGGTCGAAAAGCCCTTTACAAGTTCGACTGCGCAAGGAGAAGAATTAGTTAAGATTGCCAAGGCGAAAAATCTGAAAATATTTGTTGATCACACCTTCCTCTATACCGGGGCCATTAGAAAAATAAAGGATATTATAGACAGCGGGGAACTCGGGGATATAATTTATTTTGATTCTGTACGCATTAATCTCGGTTTATTTCAACACGACATTAATGTAATCTGGGATCTTGCTCCGCACGACCTATCTATTATGAAATATGTGCTGAACGATAAAGAGCCTTTGGGGGTTACCGCTTGCGGGATATCCAACTATTACGATCTTGAAAACCTTGCACAATTGTCTATTCACTTTAAAGATAATTCCTGCTTTGCTCACTTCCACGTCAACTGGACTTCGCCGGTAAAAATACGCCGCATAATCATTGCGGGAAAAAAGAAAATGCTTGTGTTCGACGATCTGGAAAATTCCGAGAAGATTAAAATATATGACTGCGGTGTGGATATCTCGACGCCGGAAAGCATTCATAATACGCTGGTACAATACAGGACCGGAGACATGTATTCTCCCAAAATAGAACAGACCGAAGCATTAAACTCGGCGACCAAAGAATTTATTAATTCTATTTTAGAGGATAGGAAACCGCTAACCGACGGCGAGAACGGGCTTGAAGTTGTTAGAATACTTGAAGCCTCGGACAAGTCGATAAAAAATATGGCAAAACTTGTGTACTTGAACGAAGAAGATGCGGATTCCGTTAAAACAAAAGAAGAAATTCAGGAATATGTTTAAATAAAAACAGGATTTTTAATTAACCTATTTTAGGTTTCGTAAA
>JBJKOY010000631.1:0-6641 GCA_046706945.1 Ignavibacteriaceae bacterium
GTCCTTATCTTTGACCTGCTTGCTTTTAAATCTGTTGCCGCCTGTTCAACCTGCGCCCTTATGGTTCTTTCGAGTTCCAGTATATTTGCGGAAGACGACTTTAAGTTGGCTTCAGCTTCTTCTACTCGGGCATCTTTCAGATTGCCGTTGAATATCGGTATAGAAGCATTTATACCCGCAGCCCAGTTTCCGCGCAGCACGTCGAGATTGGGTTCGAAACCGTTTTTAAAACCGTAGCCGGCTATTACGCTTACGGTCGGATTATCCGAAAGAGAAGCTACATGTTTGGAAACCGCGGCGCTGTTCTCCGCGTCCCTTGCAAGTTTCATCTCCGGTCTTTTTTGAAATGCCAGATCTACCAGGGACAGGGTGTTAATGGAAGATGTCGAGTCTTCCGAAAAATCCCCGATTAATCTGAGTTCTTTACCGGCAGGCCATCCCAGGAGACTTTCAAGGTAAATTTTTTCTTTGTTGAAAGAGTTTTCAATATCTATTTTTTCGTTTTCGGCGGAAGCCACTCTTACCTCGGTGGTAAGGACGTCGAAATCCGTTGCGCTGCCGCTTTGTACTTTTTTATTCGCTATCTCGATATGCTTTTTCAGCGTGTTAATTTGTTCGTCCTTTACCTTAATGCTTTTTTCCAGAAATAATAAGGTATAAAAAGCCTGAGCCGTACGGTAGCTTAGATTATTTTTTACCAGGATCAGTTTGTCTTCGGAAGATAATTTGTACGACTTAAACAGGTCCATCATCGCGTTTCTTCTCCCGAAATCGTAGACAAGCTGGGATGCCGAAACATTCGCGTTGTAATTATTGGCCGGGGCCAGAGTAAAACCCAATCCTCCGAACTCAATTGTCGGAATCGGGCCAATCCTTGTATAAGAAATATCGCCTTCCACGCGAGGATAGTAATAACTGTTTTGCGCTTTTATTTTGGCTTCCGCCGCATTTATTTCTTCAGAAACCTGTTTTATTAAAGGCTGGTTGGTTAAAGTTAATTTAATTGCCTGCTGAACGGTAAGCGAGTCCCCGGCAGTATTCTGAGAATAAACGCTTACCAGCATTGATAAACTTAAAATTAATATCAATAATATTTTTTTGTATTCCATCTTTTAATCTCCGTTAGTAATAAAGAATTACTCCACCGCTTCAATTTTTTCCCCGGCTTTTTTCTTATGGTATTTAAGGAAAAACAAGGGAATTATTATAAACAGCGTTATAATTGCGCCTGCTAAAAAATCGTCGGTTATACCTTGAACGAAAGCCTGGCTTGCAAGGTTCTGTGCTATCAAAGCTTTTACTCGCGCCATCACTTCCGCACCTGCGCCGCCTACCGACTGCTGAACGTAATATCCGAGCCCGTACGCAAAATTTTTAAATACGGAAGAATTGGGATCAACGGCCTGGCTGTAAATTGCGGTGTGAAAGAGTACTCTTCTTGTAAGAAGAGTTCCCAGGATCGCCACTCCGAAACTTCCGCCGACCTGTCTGATAGTATTGAACAGTCCTGTAGCCTGGGCCATTTTCTCTTTTGTTATGTCGTTTATAGCTATTGTGCTGAGGGGAATAAACATGAATCCCATCCCGAATCCTCTTATAACAAGCGGCAGTATTATCTGATTATATTCAGAAGTAAGCGACAAATCTTTATACATATACATACTGATGAAAGTTAATGCGATCCCTATTAAAACGGGAATTTTGGGATTCACCCTGTCCGCAAGCCTGCCGGCTATAGGAGACATAATTGCCTGAATAATCCCCACGGGAAAAAATACCATCCCTGCCTGAAGCGCAGTGTAACCCAAAGAGTTCTGCAGGTACAAAGGCAGCAGGAAAGAATTTCCGAAGAAAGCCAAGCCGAAAACGAACAGCATTATATTGGCCATCGCAAAATTGCGGTTCTTCAATATCCTAAGATCAAGAATCGGGTGTTTAACAGTTAGTTCGGTAGTAATGAAAACAACAAAACTGACGAACGCGATCGCGAAACATGTTAATATAAAGTCGGATGTCCAGCCTCCCGTATTCCATGCGGCATTGCCGTCCGACAGCGCCAGCAGAAGGAATACAAGGAATAAGGTCATCGATATAAAACCGAGCAGATCGAACGAACGGGTATGCTTGGTCTTATATTCTCTTTGGATGATAAAAGTTGCGGCCATTGCAATAATGCCTACCGGGACATTGATAACGAATATTGCATGCCAGTTGAATGAGTCTATTAAATAACCTCCGAACATCGGTCCTAAGGAAACCGACGACGCGGAAGCAATTCCCCAGAACCCGAGCGCCATGCCCCTCTTCTCCGGCGGAAATTCTCTGGTAATTATGGCCATACCGACGGGCATAATGAAGCCTCCGCCTGCTCCCTGGACTACTCTGAATACGATCAACATGTTTTCATTTGTCGATAAGCTGCATAAAAGGGAACCGAGGGTAAACAAAAAAAGCCCGAGTATATAAGACTTCTTATATCCCAAATGATCGGCAATCCACCCCGATGAAGGAAGTACGACAGCAAATATCAATAAGTAAGCGGTCAGCACCCACTCTATCTTATCGACGCTTACTCCGAAAGTTGCCATCATTTTAGTTAACCCGACGTTAACTATTGTGGCATCAAGTACCGCCATAAAAGTACCCATCATTACGTTAGCCAGCACAAACCACCGGTATGACGGATGCTCCTGCAGGCCGGAAATATTTAAAGCATTTCCTTTGCCGTTGATCTTAGCCATTGTTTATTTCACCTTGACTCTAATCTCAACTGACATTCCCGGCAAAAGTTTTATCGTTTTTTGCGGATCCTTGTCCTCCGCGGTAATTACCGGCTTTATGGAAATTTTAATAGGTATTCGTTGCGTAACCTTCGTAAAATTACCCGATGCGTTGGACGGAGGAATAAGCGAAAATTGCGATGCGGTATTCGAACCTATCTGAAATATTTGTCCTCTGAATTCCTGGTCGGGGTATGTATCCACCGAAATGTCGACCGTATCTCCGAGGTGGAGAGGCGCCAGTTTAGTTTCCTCAAGGTCGGCCGTAACCCATACGTTTTTAAGATCGTAAATTGTAAAGATCGGCTGCCCGGGCGAAACTACGTCGCCTGTAAGAACCCAGCGTTTGGCGACAACGCCGTCCATCGGCGAAAAAATCTTCGTGTTCTGAAGCTCGGTCTTAATAACCTTCAACTGGGCCTGCGCGGTACCGACCTTTGTCAGCGTAATGTTGTAGGATGCTTTGGCCGCTTCCAGCGCTTTCTGCTTGTGATCGTATTCTTCTTTGGGAATAACATTGTCTTGGAATTGCACCTGGGCGCGGTTAAAATCGTCCTGTGCTTTTTCTACATTAACTTTGGCCAAAGTTATGCTTTCCTGGTCCAGGTCAAGCATAGCCTTTGCCTGATTTTCCTGTGCTTTTAAATCCGTGGAATCCAGCCTGACAAGCAGTTGTCCCTGCTTGACGGTATCGCCTTCGTCCACTGCCAGTTCCGTTATTCTTCCCAGTATTTTTGAACTAACGGATAATTTGTTGCCGTCGATAAAGGCATCGTCCGTACTTACATATCCCAGCTGCCCGATATACCAATAAATACCGCCGGCTACGGCAAGTAAAATTATAAATATCGGGATGAGAATCCGTTTCTTCTTAAATAAAGGGACATTATCGATTTTTTCATCACCGTCTCCCGAAGGTTTGGCCGGGTTGATATTTCCCTTTCCTTTTATTTCATCATTATTAGCCATTTGTCTTTCCTTTTTAAATAAAAGTTCTTATAACTGTTTTCTTTTAATTCCGTTGATAAAAATATCCGTTGCAATATTCATTTCTTTCTGAAGATTTTTACGCGTTACGTCGTCGATATTCTGACCTTTTGACCAGCGCAGTACGTTGCATCTTAATCCCTGAAGAATATGCAGAAAAACCACGGCGGCATCGTTGTTCAATCCGGGATCGAATTCATTCGACCGCTTTCCTTCCTCTAATATTTTCCGTATCGAATCGAGCTCGACTTCCGCAAAATCCAAAAATATTTTTTTAAACAAAGATTTCGGTTCGAAATAAGAATGGACACTCAATGTCCCCAGGTTGATCAAAGTCTGAAAGAAAATCATTCTTTGTTCAACGTAATTAAAAAGCTTATTTGTCGCGGAATCGGATTCCCGAAGTATAATTTCAATATTTTTTTGAAGCTCATTCACTTCCTGCGAAATCACCGCCCGGAACAGGTCTTCCTTGGTCGGGAAATAATAATAAAGAGATGCCTTTCCCATTTCTACATCCCCGGCTATTTCGTCCATGGTAACTTTTGAAAAACCGTAATGCGCAAATCGGGCGCGGGCAGCCCTTATAATTAAGGTTTCTTTCTCTTTTAAATTTTCGTCCTGAGCCATATTTTTATACTTTCGACTATTTTACTTGACGGGTCGAAATATAAACCTAAAATTATTATCGGACAAATTAATTTTTCAGTTAAGTTTATAGATGTGACGAAAACAACCCGGATTACGCAGGCATGGGGGTAAAAACCGGATGACTGCCTTCGCGTAATATCGGACCCGAGGCCGTCAGGAAGAAATTTCGGAAATAAGTTGTTGTTTTAACTCCCATAATTTCGGCGTTACGGATACGTGGTACATGTGCGGATTAATTAATCTCTTTACTCCTGAATCAAGCTGTTCTAAATCTTTTTCCCTGACCTCTCTTATTTTGTCTATCGAGGGGAAATCGTACACTAGTTTTCCGTTTACTAAAACGTCTATTAACAACGGTTCGATACATGAAATTTGATTTTTCCTTATCGTCCTTTTTTTACTGCTGTCCGAAGGATGATGCAGAAGCAGTTCATCCTGTCCTGTTAAATCTTCTTCGCTTAAGCTTATTAAATCAGCGGTTGCCTTGTTGTTTTTCCCGTATATCCTCCACAATTTTTTATTTGCGGGGTTAGGAATTTTTTCCGGAGATTCCGAGATCTTTAATGTCGGCTTCCAGTCGTTTCCTTTTTTAACGGCAACCAATTTAAAAACTCCGCCTAAGGCTGAATCGCCTGCGGAAGTAATCAGCCTGGTGCCGACTCCGTATGTAAGTCTTCTTATTAAATTATCAGGGTTTATTCCGTATTTCGGCGATTCTTCCGTTATCTGTGTTATAATCTGCCATATATTCATTTCGTCAAGTTCATTAGATAATACTATACTGACCTCTGTAAAGCCTGCATCGTCCAGCATTTTTGCCGCCTGTATGCTTAAGTAAGCCAGGTCGCCGGAATCGAGCCTGATACCGACGGGTTTATGACCGTTTTTGATTAATTTCTCGAATACTTTAATAGCATTCGGTATACCGCTTTCCAAGGTATTAACCGTATCAACCAGAAGTATGCAGTCGTCTGGATAAATGTCTGCAAAGGTCTGGAACGCTTCCAGTTCGTTCATTCCCAGGGAAATAAAAAGCTGTACCATGCTGTGAGCATGCGTTCCTTTCGGAGGATACCCGAGGATATGGGAAATACCCACGTTGGAAGTATAATCCGCTCCTCCGATCAACGCGGCCCTTGCACCTGCAATCGCCCCCCTGTCCTGCGCCCGCCTGGCTCCGAATTCCAGCATTAACCGGTTTTTTCCCATCTCCTTGATTCGCGACGCCTTTGTCGCAATTAAAATCTGAAAATTTATTTGGTTCAGAAGAGCCGTTTCCAAAATCTGAACGATTGCCAGCGGGCCCTGTACGACCGTAACAGGTTCGTTCGGATGAATAACTCTTCCTTCCGGAACGGCCTTTATATTTATTCTTTCAAACGAACCGTTCTCGGAAAGCCACGTGAGGAAATCATTGTCGTAAAGCGGTTTATTCCCGGAAGTGCGCTGCGATCTTAATATTTCGATTTCTTTCTTTGTGAACCTTGAATTCTGCAGCCAGTCGATAAACCATTCCAAACCCGCATTTATGCAGTAGCCTGCTTTATGCAAACCGTAGTTCGGGTATTCTCTGAAATAATGATCGAAGTGCGACGGGCTTTCATGAAAACCCGTTTTGAAATAAAGCTGCGCCATCATTAATTGATACTGATCGGTAAAAAGAATGCCCTCGCTGACGGCCTGATTGAATTTACTCAACAATTCCTTTTAACTCCGTTTTTGAATATCCATAGGATTAAAATATGATTTTGCTGTTAAACAAACAAAAGCACCTTATAATTAGAGTCTTAATTCTTTGGTTTTTCATAAAGATTATCTTTATTCACAGGGAATTTTAATTAAGGAAAAACCGTCCCGGACAGTTGTGAGTTGGGTATGTTTATAATACCGCCCGGGACGGCAAAATAATTGCGGTTACTTCGCTGCCTAAGTCAAATTAACATATTTTGCCTGGTCGGTTAGGATCTGATCCACTACGCCGTGCACGCCGTTAACTTTTCTAAAATCTCTGGCAATATGCTCTTTCGCCCAGTGAGTAAAAGAATATCCGTCTAAAACCACTACTCCTTTCGCCAGCTTAAAGCCGACTTTGGTCTCTACCGGAAATTTATATTTTAAAATATCCGAAAGAACAACTTTCAAATTTTTATCGCTGTCCGCTATTCTGCGGGGAAGAACCTTTATATCGTCAGTGATTCCGGTAGCACCCTTCTGCCAGGATGC
>JBJKOY010000632.1:0-5065 GCA_046706945.1 Ignavibacteriaceae bacterium
CGATTTCTCGGCGAGTTTCCGGGCAAGTTCTTCCTGCAGAGGGGAGTTATAAAGATTGGATACATGCCAGTAACTGTCGAGCTGATTCTGCACGGCCGCTTTTATTTAGGGATGAATATGCCCGAACCCCGTAACCGCAATTCCGCATAAGAAATCAATATATACCTTCCCGTCGCCGTCGTAAAGATAAGCGCCTTCGCCTTTGACGAATTCAACGGGATATCTCGAATATGTATTAAGCAGTTTTGAGTAATTCATACTCGCTTTCGTATTTTGTTGTTATCCATGTTCCGTTTTTAAACCCGGCTGATCCGGATAAGTCGTCTCCTATTTTTGAGCCGATCCAAATTTTATGTATGCCTTTTCTTAAAAGTCCGACGCAGCTTGTAAGCTTCGGGATCATTCCCTCGGTTATATGTCCGTTTTCAATGCCTTTCATTATCTCGTTCTCGCAAAGGGACGGTTTTACTTCGCCGTCGATGATCACTCCGTCGACGTCGGAAGCAAAAAAGACAGTATCTACATTCAAAGTAAGCGCTAGAATTTCGGCGAATAAGTCGGCGTTGACGTTCATTAAGTTTCCTTCTGAATCCATGGACACGCTGGAGAAAACCGGGATTACTTTCTTTTCCATGAGCTCGCATATCCAATCGGCTGAATTTGTTTTTACGATTTTTCCCACGTATCCCAGCTCTTTGTCTAGGTATTCGGCGGTAAACGTTCCTCTGTCAATTCCGGAATGACCGGCGGATTCTATTCCCGAAGAATTAAGCCTCGCTACTATTTTCGAGTTAAGTACGCCGGCCTGTACCGCGGCAACCACATCCATTTGTTCTTTTGTCGTTACCCAGTGGCCGTTAACGAATTGGTTCTTTAATCCCAGTTTGTCGGACCATTCCGAAATATCCTTGCCGGCCCCGTGAACTATAATCAGACCGTCGAAGGCATTTTGAATATGTTTGACGGAATTCAGCCATTTATCTGTGGTAAGTAAATCATTCAGAGTTTTTCCGCTTAATTTTAATAATGCTGTTTTCATTTCATTGTCCGTTTTTAAGTCCTGTAATCGGCGTTGATTTTTACGTACTCTTCCGACAAGTCGCACGTCCACCATGTAGATTCTGCGGTACCTATTCCCAGGTCGACGTTTATGCAGAACTCATTTTTGGAAAGTATCTTCGATGCCATTTCCTCATTTAATTTAAGCTCATAATTCGGCAGCAGAACGGATAGGTCGTCGAAGCTGATGGAAATCCTTGAAGGATCGATATCCGCACCGCTCTGACCGGCAGCACTCAGTATTCTGCCCCAATTAGCATCGCTTCCGTGAAGAGCTGTTTTTACAAGGGACGAATTGGCGATGGACTTACCTACGAGATCCGCATCTTCCGAGGATTTGGCGTTCGTTACATTACTAGTTACCAATTTTGTCGCGCCTTCGCCGTCGCTCACGATGGATTTCGCCATCTCTTTGCAAAGAGCCGTCAAAGCTTCCAGAAATACCGCGGCATCTTCCGAATTCTCTTTGACCTCAATACCTGCGGCGCCGTTGGCCATCACTATTACCATATCGTTGGTGCTGGTCTCGACGTCAACCGATATCTTGTTGAACGAAATCTTTACGGCCTCGGAGAGCAGAGCCTGAAGAACTTTTTTTTCAACTGCGGCATCGGTGGAAATAAAAGCAAGCATTGTCGCCATATTGGGCGCGATCATGCCGCTGCCCTTGCAAATACCGCCCAGCACAGCTTCGCCGGATGAAAGCCGCATTTTAACCGCGAAAGATTTGATCCGGGTATCCGTGGTCATAATCGCTTCAGCGGCGTCAATACCTCCGTTTCCGGATAACTGCGGCACTATATCGGCAATTCCTTTTTTTAAGATCTCCATGGGAAGTTTTTGACCGATGACGCCGGTTGAGCTTACGAGGACATCCCGGGCAGCTAAATTTAATTTTTCAGCGCAGTAGGCCTGCATAGCCAATGCGTCTTTATAGCCGCTCTCTCCGGTGCAGGCGTTCGCATTTCCCGAATTTACTATTACCGCCCTGGCGGATTTTTCTTTCATTACGATTGACCTGGTTAAAAGAAGGGGGGCAGCCTTTACCTTGTTTATCGTAAACGTTCCGGCGGCGGTGAAAGGAATTTCGGAATAGATTAAAGCCAGATCTTTTTTCTTTTTCTTTATGCCGCAGAATATGCCGGCAGCCGAAAATCCTTTAGGCGAAGTAACGGATCCGTTTTCAATAAACTGAAACATTTTTCGCTCCTTGATTTTTTAACCCGAGGCCTTCGTCCCATCCGTATAATTTATTCATGTTCTGAAATGCCTGCCCGGAAGCGCCTTTGATCAGGTTGTCTATAGCGGAAGTAATGATTAAAACATTGTCCTTTAAAGACAGATTAATATCGCAGTAATTTGTGTTTACAACCCAGCTTAAATTAGGAGGAACATTTCTCATCCTTACAAAACCGGAAGAATGATAAACGGATTCGTACAAATTTATTAAATCTTTTTCATTGATCTTTTTCTTTAAATGCACCGAAGTTGTGGCATAAATTCCGACGGAAACCGGCAGCAAATGAGTGGTGAAAGAAAAAGGAGAATCAAAACCGAGTTTTTTCAGCACCTGCAAAATTTCCGGCTGATGTCTATGATTATTAACGTTGTATGCCGAAACGTTTCCGTCCATCTCGGACATCATAAGTTCCTGCTTGGGAGTCTTTCCCGCACCGCTTGTGCCAGAATATGCCGAGGTGCTGACTGATAAAATATCCCCGCCGAAATTCTCTGCAACCGGAAGCAGGGACAGCAACGTTGCCGTCGGGTAGCAGCCCGGATTGGCTATAAAAGTCTTGTTGGAATAATCGGTTGAATAATAATCGGCAAGTCCGTATACTTTTTCGGTCAAAAGGGAAGTCGATTGATGCTCAATATGATACCATTTTTCGTACTCTTCTTTTGAATCAAGCCTGAAATCGCCGCCGAGATCGATAACATTCTTGCCGGCGTAATATAAAGCGGGGACAATATTTAAAGCTTCGCCGTGCGGTAACGCAACGAAATAAACATCGTGTTCTGCCGATATATTCTCGGCGCTTTCGATTTTGGAATCGGATATCAAATTTAAAAGATCGGGGAAAAGCTGTGTTAGGGTCTGCCCGGCCGATTTGCTTCCGTATACCTTATAGTCGCTTACATAGGGATGATTCTCGCAAAATTGCAGTAATTTTTTCCCCGTATAACCGCTGCCGCCTATAATTCCTACTGAAATCATAGTAAAATTCCTTTTTTTGAATTGAAAAAATAGATTGTTTAATGTTTGCTATTTGGAAAAGAATGTTTTACCCCATAAGGGGGCGACGCGGCTGTAATAGTTCGGCGGGTGAAATATAATTAATCATTGTTGAATATCGCGAATAACTTATACTATGTTGAATCAATTTTTTCATACGCGTAAACATAAGTATTCCCGGATCGTTTGTCAATAGAAAAATGAATAAGAATACAGAAATTTTTCCTATATTGTGGATAAACACAAAAATATTCGAATATTTATTCATGAAAATGCAAAATTCCGAAATCAATTTAGAAAATGAAGCTGTTCAGGCTTTAATTAGCGGCCGAATTATTATCTACCGAAAGGCATCCGCAACCGGCTATTTAAATAAAAGATCATTAAAACCGATTTTAAAAATATAAAATATTATAAATTAGAAAAGAATAAAATTTCTTTTTTTTACTTAGCGAGAATAAAATATAAATGGAGTTGAATAGATATGCATATTAATAAATACTAAGTTGGATGGTGAGAAATAACCGGCTGCAATTAAATGCAGCGGTTCCCGGTTATTTCTTGTGCCGTATGATTAATTCGGCAAATTCCCTGAATGCTCCGTTTCCTCCTTTGTTAATGCAGATATAATCCGCAATTTCTTTTATTTCGATGACGGCATCTGAGGGACATGCTTTAAGTCCGACTTGTTTCATAATTTCAAGGTCATTTACATCGTCGCCGACATATGCAATATTTTCGGCTTTCAACCTGTTTTTATCCAGAATTTGCGGCAGTATTTTCTCTTTATTCTTTATTCCCATGTATATTTCATCCAGTTTCAATTTCTCAGCCCGTTTTTTTACGCTTCCGGAAAGCTCGCCGGTCACAATGCAAGTTTTAATATTTAGTAATTGGAGGAGTCTCTCCACGCCCATGCCGTCGCGTATGGAGAATCTCTTCATTTCTTCTCCTTTGGCGGAATAATACACCCCGGTATCGGTAAGGACGCCGTCATTATCGGTCAATACCAGCTTAATTTTACTTATTTTGGATTTTAACTTGTTCGATACCGGTTTCCGGTCCATAAAAAAACCCTAAGTTACTAGAAATAAATATTGTAATAGATAACTTGATTTCTTAAATTAATCCAATTTTTTATAAACTACCAACCATAAAAGAGAAAAATGAAAATTGTTAAACCGGGAAAGCTTTTAAAAGGAGACGTAATAGGGATTATTTCTCCGGCTTCGTCGCCAGACGAGTACTCTAAAATCGAAGCAGGAATTAGATATCTTGAGAAATCGGGATACAGAGTTGAATTGGGTAAAAACATCGGCAAATCAACCGGCTACCTGGCCGGCACAAACGAAGAGAGACTTAAAGATCTGCACGATATGTTCAGGAATAAAAACGTCAAAGCAATCTTTTGTGCCAGGGGAGGGTACGGAAGTCCGAGGTTGCTTGATAAAATAGATTATAAATTAATTGCTTCTAATCCTAAGATATTTGTCGGTTACAGCGATATTACGGCTTTGCAAATGGCTTTTATGGCAAAAACAGGACTTGCAACTTTTGCAGGACCTATGGTTGCCGTCGATTTTACGGAAGAAGTAAATCCGTATACGGAAGAAATGTTCTGGGCGCTAATTACCTCAAATAAAAAATTCGGAAAAATTATTCAGCCGAACGACGAAAAAATATTTCATTTAACGACGGGAAACATAAAAGGCAGGGTAATCGGCGGCAATCTATCTTTGATTAGTTCATTAATCGGGACCGAGTATCTAC
>JBJKOY010000633.1:0-2203 GCA_046706945.1 Ignavibacteriaceae bacterium
AATAACCAGAAGGTCACATTCTACGTAGATGCTTATCCGGGTGAAACAATCGAGGGAGTTGTAAAAACTATCCATCCCGATGCTGAGATTCAAAATAACGTAGTGAACTATGTTGTGGTCGTAACCATACAAAATCAAAAAGGCCTAACTCTACGTCCTCAGATGGATGCTACTGCAAGTATCTATACCGAATTTAAAAACGGCGTTCTTGTTGTTCCTAAAAAGACTGTCCGGTTTGATGAATACGGAAGAAAATTCGTAGGCATGGATATTAATGGCCGTATTAAAAAGCAATATATAACCACCGGTATATCAGATGAAAATTATTATGAAATAGTTTCCGGCTTGTCTCAAGGCGATAAAGTAATTCTTAACTAATAAGGAAAGAAAGATGATAGCAATAAAGAATTTGTCGAAGGCTTATAAGAGGGATAACCAGCAGATCGTAAAGGCGCTGGATAATGTAAGTCTGCAAATTACTAAAGGTGAATTCGTAGCTATCGTAGGTCCTTCCGGCTCAGGCAAATCTACGCTAATGAACATTCTCGGATTGATAGATATACCCGATTCCGGGAGCTACCTGCTTAATAATAAAGAGGTCTCTTCCCTGGGAATAGACGAACTGGCCCAAATACGCAATAAAGAAATAGGCTTCGTCTTCCAGCAGTTCCATCTTCTTCCGAGAACGTCGGCGAAAGAAAACGTCGAGCTTCCTTTAATTTATTCCGATAGAAATAATATTAACGGATTAGCAGAAAAGGCTCTCGAGCTTGTCGGATTAAGCGAAAGAATGAATCATGCGCCTGAAGAGCTATCCGGCGGGCAGCAGCAGAGAGTTGCAATTGCCCGCGCTCTTGTGAACGACCCTGAAATCATTCTTGCCGACGAGCCTACCGGTAACCTGGATACTCAATCCGGAAAGGATATTCTGAATATTCTTAATGAACCAAATGATTCAGGCAGGACTATTATCCTTATTACGCATGATATGGATATTGCAGCCGGCGCCGACAGAGTATTTAGAATAGTTGACGGGAAAATTTAGGAAAATTCCGAATAATAATTTTTAAGCACAAATAGGCAAATCGGAATGTTTTAAATTAGTAAAAAATAATAAAGTAAAATATAGGAAGGAACTTTCAATGGCATCTCAATTATCGTCACCTGTCTTATCTGTTATGCTGGCTGTTCGGGATACACCCGCTGCGGCAGATTGGTATAAGAAAGCGCTCGGCGCACGTATGTTATGGAGCCTGGGCTCGGTAGCCGGTTTGGAAATCGAAGGCGCTCCGTTCTTCTTACACGAATCAGTCGGGAAGAATTTTAATAGTCCGACTGAGCTTGGTGCAACCACGGCAAGAATTGAATTTTTTGTTGATGAACCGGACGAGTTTATCGCACGCGCCATTGAAGCCGGCGCAAACGGCAGCCTTGATGATATTAAGGACCATCAGGCACCCTGGGGAATTCATAGGCAAGGCGGATTTACGGACCCTTTTGGCCACAGATGGTCCGTAGGAGATAAAACTCCTTTGAAACCTTTTCCAATAATACCATAACCATTCGGAGTAAAAATGAATATAGCTCGTTTCACCCGGATCATTAAAAGCGGGTTTAAAGTCGCCTTGACTCATAAATTGAGAGCATCTTTTATGATGCTAAGCGTAATGACGGGGATTATTGCATTAACTATTATTATTTCCATCGGAGGCGGAACACGTCGGCAGGTTATGCTGCGTATAAAGAAAATGTTCGGATCAAATAATATCTTGGTTGCATCGGGACGGGCAAGCATGCGCGGGATGCAGGCTCAAATGAATCCGACAACTACATTAAAGCTTTCCGATCTTGAAAATGTAGCCGGGAGAATCAGTAATATAATTGACTGGGACGCCTTTCAGCTTTCACTTGACAAACCGGCGATATTTAACGGACAAAATGCGATCGTTAATATTTACGGACATACTGCCTCTGCTGCAAGTGTTTGGAATTATACTATTACTGAAGGTAGGTTTTTTACCAAGGAAGAAAACCTGTCGTTAGCCCGCGTAGCAGTGCTTGCGCCTAATGTCCGGAAAGAATTATTTCCGAATTCTGATCCAATCGGGAAACTGATGGAAGTCGACGGCATCCCGTTCCGCGTGATAGGCACGATTGGTCCGCGCGGACTTGACCCGCACGGTATGAACCAGGATGATGAAAT
>JBJKOY010000634.1:0-4775 GCA_046706945.1 Ignavibacteriaceae bacterium
TATTTTTTTCATTGCCGTAAATATTTGTTATTATGAGACTTCTCTCAATGTAAAAATTAATGTACTCATATTTAATTCCCCATAACGACGGTAAACGGAGCCGGTGAAAACGATATTATAAGTATTAAAAAGCTTATATATCCGAGAACCTTTCTTGTTAAGTCAAGCTCTTCATAATCCGGTACATGCGGGTGTTTAATTTTAATGACAAAAAACAGCAGCAGAGCCCAGAACAACCAGCCAACCCATCCGAAATAAGTAGTAAAATTAAGAAATGATTCCAACAATCCCAAAATACCCAGTATTAATAATATTGAAAAAGAAACAACGGCAATCTTAAAATGATTCTTTTCGCCGAACATCGTATAAGCAATGTGGCCCCCGTCTAGCTGACCGACGGGAATCATGTTCATGGCGGTAACAAAAAGGCCAAACCAGCCCACGCATAAATAAGGAAAACGGTACACTTCGGTCATCGGTGGAAAGGATCCCGTACCGTGAACGAATATCGACTTAAAAAGAGAAAATAACAGCGTATTCCCGAAAGCAAGCTGAGATAGTCCTTCGCCGGAATCGGCCGGGAAATAAAACGGATGGATTGCGGACAGATAACTTAAATCCGGAAGGTGCGTAAACCCGTAAACCAGTACAATTAAGCAGGCAATAAAACCGGAAAGCGGACCGGCTATGCCGATATCAAACATAGCTTTCTTCGTATAAACCGGAGACTTTGTCTTTATTACGGCTCCGAGAGTCCCGAAATTTAAAAATATCGGAATCGGGGGGAAAGGGATATAAAAAGGCAGGGTTGCTTTGATCTTATGGTATCTCGCGGCAAAATAATGTCCGAACTCATGGAAAGAAATTATAAACATCATTGAAAGCGAATAAGGCAGTCCTTTTAAAAGGAACGAAAGTTCGTACGGACCCGGTCTGCCCGTAGTCCATTGAGCCCCTGCTATCGTAGTGGTTGCAAATGTTAAAATAAAGAGCCCGGTATGAAGAAGAAAATTATATTTCTCCTTTTTTCTGCCTTGTACAATTTCGTAATCCCGGAAATAATCATTTAATTCTTCTGACATTTATAAGTCCAGATTTATACCTATTGTAGAATAATTCTCGCTTATATTGTAATATTCGCCGTGGATGCTTTTACCGGAATAACGGGAAAACAAAATGCTGAAGCCGTTCCCGTTGTAATGTCCGAATTTAATTCCGGCCGCAAAAATATTGTTGCCGAAATATTTCCCGATCTCCGTCAGCTTGAAATCGTCCGCAATAAACGGAGTTATATCTTTTACGGGGAAGCCCGTAAAGTAGTAATCGAATCCTACTTGATATATGCCTCTTCCTATATTGCTGGGGATAACATGAAAGAGATAAGTCAGCCCGGCATATACCCTGAAACTGCCGGCGCGGTAAAACGGGAAAAGTTCGACAAACTCCCTGCTGTATACGACCGGAAGCAGACCGCCGAGCCATGAGTTGTTCTGCTCTTCATACCGGCCGTCGACGATATGAGCGCTTATATGACTAAGCCTGAACCGGAAACCGTATTGAGTTTCGCCGTCGACTATTTTATAACCGCTGTTGATCCCGAAGAAATAATCTATAGTTTCAACAGGGAACTTAAAGTGGGATTCGTTCCGTAAGCGAGTGAAGGTAAACATATCGGCCCCGAAAGACAGGACCGAATTTCCGTCATCTATCCGGAAAATATCGTGAGATGTTCCTATATCCAGCCGTATCCTGCTTTTGTTTATTAAACTTGAAAATCCGTCCCTGGGCTCCAATAGATTAGCCGTAAAAGGCTGAATATTAAGTTTGGAAGGGAACCATTCCTCTTTTGTTTGAGCGTTGTTTAAAACCGAAAAAAAGAATATAATCAGTGAAATGAATACAATAGTCCGCATCTGGCATAATCCGATTTTTTTATAGTATAATTCTTTTGAATTTCTGCTTAACCAGTTTATTATATCCGTATTTTAATTTAGAACCGAGACTTGCTATTGAGTAATAGTTAACGGGAAACGCAAAGGACGGCTCAAAATAACAATTTACGGTGCAGCCTTTGCAGAAATCAAACCTCCCCTCGTTGTTTTTGTAGAAAAAGTACTCCTCTGTTTCCCTTATTTCTTTAATAGGCCTGTCAATTTTTATTGCTTTGTTTCCGAAATGGTAGCAAGGCAGTATAATTTCATTATACGGTGAAATAACTACAACTCTGGATACTGCTTTGCAGGTCGGGTTATTTATATCGTTTCCGCCGTCGCGTCTGAGTTTGATGAAGCCGTTGTTCATGTAAATATCTACTTTGCCGTAGACGTATTCTTCAATGAAATCCAATGCTTTATCCGACAAACCGGGGTTGCCGAAATACGAAAACACGGGATTCACGATCAATACCAGGCCGCGGCTTGCGGCTATATCATGCATTCTCGGGAGTTTTCTATAAGTTTCTTCCGTAACCGTAAAAAGTATGTCGGGGAACTCACCGATAGATCTGGCAATTTCAATACTTTCAAACAGGGCGTCGTAGCAATCAACCTTCCTAATGGCGTTATGTTCTTCCTTATCCGGTGAATCAAGCGAGAAATGCAGGAGGTTTATATTCCCTGCCAATTTTTCGGCAAATTTGGGATAAAGTAAAGCATTTGTGGTTATGCTCGTCTGCAGTCTAAGGTCCTTTGCGAACCTTGCCATTTTATGAATATCTTTATGCAGCAGCGGCTCACCGCCGGTCAGGTCTATAAACTTAATCCCCAGTTCCGCAAGCTGGCTTACGTTGGATTCAAAGTCCTCAAGCTCGGCATACGGGGTCGACTTAAAATTTTCGTGAACACCGAAATGACAGAACCCGCAGTAAGCGTTGCATCGGTATGTAAGATAATAGTTACATAATAAAAGCATCAGTATTCTCTTCCCTTCCAAAAGACTTTTCTGTTGAACAGAAGAATCCACGGCAAAATTACGATATACAAAATATAATAAATCTGAAAGTGAAGAAAATATTTCAGATTACCGGATATACCTAGCTGTTTGTGTACAGGATATAACAGAAAGAAATCGATTGCTATTTTAAAGACCGCCAAATATAAACATACCTTCGTGAAAAATAAAGGTGTTAAAAAAAGGCAGTAATTTGCAAGTAATGCGATACACATAACAAATATACCCCATGCGGATGCATTTAGTCCTCCCACGGCCCAGCGCTTCTTTTGCCTGTATAAATCGCCCGGCCCGGGACAGGCTTTCGTTTCGACGGCAAAATTAATATCTATCGGAAAAATGACCTTGGAATTGGTCTTACCGTGAATCGCATTGAGAAGCTGAAAATCTTCGGTAACGCTGAACGGCAGATTTTCATATCCGCCTGCTTTTGTATAAGCCGACTTCCTGAACGACATATTATTCCCGATACAGCTTACGGGTTTATTTATATTCGCGTTGCCGGAAGCTATGATAAGAAGATACGACAGATCTACAGCCTGCATGCCTTCAAACCAGCCGCTTGCAGGCGTCTTCGCAAAACCGCATACTGCCCCGGTATTGTTATCGTAATACGAAACTATTGTTCTTACCCACCCGGCCGGGACAGTGCAATCCGCATCCGTGGTTAAAATAAATTCTCCTCTTGCGGTTTTAACGGCGAAAGCCAGAGCATTAACCTTTCCTTTAAGCTGGGCCTGAGGCGCGGAGCTTAGTAATTTCTTAAATTTTTTTCTTCCGCCGATAAACCCGTCTATTATCTCCCCGGTGGAATCATTAGAATCATCGTCGACTACGATTATTTCGAGTTTATCTTCCGGGTAATCAATGTTGTCCAGCGACTCCAGGCATTTTAAGATATTTTCCGCTTCGTTCCGGGCGGTTATTATTACTGAAACATAAGGAAATTCGGTTCTCTCAATTTTCCTAAATCTTTTTCCGGCGCCGTTAAAGAAAATTACGGAAAGGATAAAATATAAAGCAGCGGCGATTAAAAATATTATTTCAAACATTCCGCCGGCTCCCCTGCTGCAAGTCCGCGCTCATGTATTTTTTCAAGCAAATATTCAACGGCTTCATGAATTATGGGTTTTGATTTAATACTGTCGTGCAGCACTACAATCGAATTTTTCACCAGGTAATTATCAACTATATCCTTAAATATATTTAAATCGCACTTAAAATCGTAAGTGAGTAAAGACCACATTACGTTAATCATTTCTTTATCCTTAAGGACTTTATTTAATTTCAAATTAAATTTTCCGTGAGGCGGCCTGAAAAACTTTACTTTGTACGCATGCTTATCTTCAAGAAGTTTATTGAAGCCGGTTATCTCCTCAAGCAGTTCGGAACCGGGTAGTTCGGTTATTTTCTTATGATTAAAAGTATGGTTGCCTATTAAATGTCCTTCCGCCAGCAGTTCTGCGGTTAACCCGGGGTTTTGCCGGATATTATTCCCCACGCAGAAAAAGGCGGCTTTGACATTGTAATTGTTTAAGATTTTCAGAACAGTCTCGGTGTTGCCAGAAAGCGGACCGTCGTCGAACGTAAGGAGAATTTTATCAGCGGATGAATTCCATTTAAAATCGTTAAAAATGGTTTTTACTAATGCCGGGGGATTGCAGCGGTACCTAATCATCCTTTAATAACCCCTACCGGTCTCAATTTAGCCACTTTACGGGTTATACCCTCCTTGTGCATAACGTTAACTACGTCCTCTACATCCTTATAAGCCGCCGGCATTTCTTCGGCTATCGTTTTGTAGCCCTTTGCTTTTATAGTTATCC
>JBJKOY010000635.1:0-26865 GCA_046706945.1 Ignavibacteriaceae bacterium
AGATCGTCGTCGTTTATGAAAACGTTCCAATCCTCTTCGTCCAATAAAAAAAATCTGCCGTCGTATTCAATAGCAATGCCGTTTTTTATTTTATAAATTTTCATAAGAATCTATCAAGCAATTATTAAATAAAAAAGATAAATAAAAACCGCCGCCGAAGTGCCTAAAATAAACGTACCCAGACTGAACAGCCGGTACCCCGTTTTTACGTCCATGCCCGTTAGCTGGGTTATCACCCAGAAAAAACTGTCGTTGGCATGCGAGAAAACAGCCGAGCCTGCTCCGATGGCAAGCACGACCATAACTTTTTCAAACCCGCCGGTAAAGCCCAGCGAACCCATCATCGGCATCATGATCGAAGCGGTTGTAATAAGCGATACTGTGGAGGAGCCCTGCGCGGTTTTTATTGCGGCCGCAAGCAGGAACGGCAGCCAGATGCTTAAGTGAACATCAGCCAGAGTTTTTCCTATAATGTCCGCTATTCCCGAATTCTGCAGTACCTTTCCGAAAATCCCGCCGGCCCCGGTAATTAAAATAATGGACGCCGCGTCTTTTAAAGAATTGCCTACCCACCCGGTTGACGATAGCATTTTACCGAAATCAAGTTTCTTCGGCAGAAGAAAAGACAGCAGCATGCCTATAAAGAGCGCAACGAAGGGCTCCCCGATAAAAGAGATGAACTTGATTAAGTCCCCGTTGATCACTGTTCCGAACGAATTTGTTACGGATTTTAAAATAATTAATATTATAGGGACAAAAATAGGCAGCGAAGATTTTAAAGCGCCCGGAGCTTCTTTCAGCCGGTGATTAATTTCGTCTTCGCTTATATCCGGGTCCGGGTCTATATAGGTCTTGGCGGCGTATTTGATTGCGAAGAATAAACCGGGAATTACCGCAAGTGCGCTTATGACAAGTCCCCACGCAATTACCAGTCCCAGATCCGCATGCAATATTCCGGCTGCGGCGATTGGACCCGGCGTGGGCGGAACCAGGGTATGCGTGGCGGTAAGCCCGAGTCCTAGAGCAACTGCGGATCCTGTTACGGAGATGCCGGCTTTTTTCGACAAGCTTTTGTTGAGAGGAGAGATAAGAATGAATCCGCTGTCGGCAAACACCGGGATGGAAACAATATACCCGATTATTCCCATAGCGACAGAGACGCGGTTTTTCCCGATCAGTTTAAGGACCTTTTCCGCGATCGTGTAAGCTCCGCCGGAGTTTTCCAGAAACGCCCCGATAATAACCCCGAGTACGATTATCAGTCCGATGCTTCCCAGGGTCTGGCCGAAACCGTTGTTCACCGACTTAACAATCAGATCGAGCGGCATCCCTGCAAAGAAACCGTACAGCATTGCAACAACTAAAAGCGCTATAAAGGGGTGCAGTCTTAATTTTGCCGTCAATAGAATTATTAAAACTACGCTGAGAAAAAGGTAAATTACAACCATAATGTTTTATTGTTTAATTGTTGAATTGTCTAATGGTTTTATTGCTGCCTATTGCTCTTCACAATTTTAAAAACAATTTAACAATTTAACAATTAAACAGTCGGACAATAAAACAATTTATTTTATAATTTAATGCAGGTCTCCTTTTACTTCCGGACCGGACTTCCCCAGGAGGAAATCCATGTCGGCGCCTGCGTCCGCCTGCTGAACGTGATCGAGGTAGATTTTCACATAGCCTCTTTCGGCTTTAGGCGCCGGGGGGATCCATGCCGATTTTCGTTTTGCCAGTTCTTCGTCCGCCACATCCAGGTGCAGTTTCCTTGCTGAAACGTCAAGCTCGATCATATCTCCGTCCTTTACAAGCGCAAGCGTGCCGCCTACGGAAGATTCAGGCGAGATATGCAGAACAACGGTACCGTACGCCGTGCCGCTCATCCTTCCGTCCGAAATCCTAACCATATCTTTGACGCCTTTTTTAATAAGCTTTTCCGGCAGATCCACGTTTCCTACTTCAGGCATACCGGGATATCCTTTAGGCCCGACTCCCTTGAGCACTATTACGCACGATTCATCGATATCGAGATCCGGGAGATCGATCCTTTGGTGGTAGTCTTCCATACTTTCGAAGACTACCGCTCTGCCGCGGTGCTTCATTAAAGCGGGGGTTGCCGCAGATGGTTTTATCACCGCGCCGTTCTCGCAAAGATTCCCTTTCAATACGGCAATCCCGGCTTCTTTCTGAAAAGGATTTTCGAGAGCGGAAATTACGTCGCGGTTGTAGCATTTTGCGTCCGAGTTATTTTCTTTGTGCGATTTCCCGTTAACCGTTATTATATCCTGATGCAGAAGATCTTCCAGCTCTTTGAGTACAACTGGCAGGCCGCCGGCATAAAAATAATCTTCCATCAAATACTTACCGGACGGCATCAGGTTTACGAGCAGCGGAATTCTGCTTCCAAGAGAATCGAAATCCTCCAGTTTCAATTCAGCCCCGATCCTTCGGGCAACGGCCGTAAGATGAATTATAAGGTTGGTAGATCCGCCCACTGCGGCGTTTACTATCACGGCATTTTCGAATGCCTTCCTCGTAAGAATTTTCGAAAGCGTTAAATCCTCGTTTACCATTTCCACTATGCGTCTCCCGGAAAGCTGCGCAATTACTTTTTTGCGGGAATCGACCGCGGGTACTGCCGACATTCCCGGGAGAGTCAGGCCCAAAGCTTCAACCATGGTAGCCATCGTTGAGGCCGTACCCATGGTATTGCAGTGGCCGCTGCTCCTTGCCGCGCAGATTTCCGCTTCAAGCAGGTCTTCGCCGGAAAAATTTTCAGTCGTCTGTTTTGTCTTTATCATCCAGTTGAACGATCCCGAGCCGATTATTCCTCCCCTGAACCTTCCGTTAAGCATAGGGCCGCCGGGCACTACTATTGTAGGAAGGTCCACGCTGCATGCTCCCATTAAAGTGGAAGGCGTCGTTTTGTCGCATCCCGTCATCAGGACTACCCCGTCCAGCGGATTTGCCCGGATCGATTCCTCCACATCCATGCTTGCCAGATTGCGGAAGAGCATCGTTGTCGGGCGCATAATAGTCTCGCCCAGAGACATCACCGGAAATTCGAGGGGAAAACCACCGGCTTCAAGCACACCCTTCTTTACGAATTCGGCCAGGTCTCTCAAATGACCGTTGCAGGGGGTCAGTTCCGACCATGTGTTGCATATTCCTATTACAGGCCGGCCGCGGAAATGATCGTCGGGGTAACCCTGGTTTCTCAGCCACGACCGGTGAACAAATCCCATCTTATCCGAACCTCCGAACCACTCTCGGCTTCTTAACTTTTTCATTTCTTTCATCGTTCTTTACTCCGTTTACCGATTGATCTGCCTTGAAAGAAAATAGCCTTATTCATCAAGGTCAATCATATTTTATTGTTGTTGTTAAAACATTAATACCCACAGACGCACTTTTGCTTCCGGATTGTCCTCCTCCCGCCGATATTTCAAACTTCCCAGGTAAAATTACACTTTGATTAAGAATAACTTTTACTTTTCTTTGAATCCGTAGTTTAATTGAATATGAAAATACAGAACAATTGAATGAAGAGGCTGCCCTCTAACCCACCCCTTTGCTTCCCCTCCAGGGAGGGGATTATAGAGTAGGTATGCAAATTTCAACAGCCTAGACCACAAAACCACACACAACAAACTACAGTAATTTAACTTCCGCTCCCGCCAGGAGAACGGTACCGAGTCCGTGCACATCGTTCAAAGGCGCAGGCCGGTTGTAATAATAAGAAATGTCGTCGCTTACTATCGTGCCGGTGCAGACACCTTCAACTTGTCCGCCGGGAAGAATCTTTGTCGACAACCCGCGCCACCCGAGTTTTGCATAGACCGAAAAGCCGGGATTTAAAATTCCTTTATTGACTGCACGTGCAATGGCATACGTAAACATAGCCGAGCAGGAGGTTTCCGGGTATGAATCGTTCCTGTCGAGCAGCTGATGCCACAAACCGACCGGGCTTTGGTACTTGATTATACCGTTTATATGTCTATTAAACAAAGATAACAAAGTATCGCGGTAGGGATTGCCGGCCGGCAGCCTTTCGAGCAGGTCGATCTGCGCAAGCAGGGCCCATCCGTTTGCACGGCCCCAGAATGCAACCCCGTGTTCGTTGGTGTCCGAGTACCAATTATGGTACATTAATCCTTTGTCTTTATCGAAAAGATGGTTGTTATAATTAATGACCTGTTCCGCGGCGGTGTTAAAATAGCGGGGATCACCCGAATGTTCGCCCATCCTGGAAAGGAATGAAATGCTCATATAAAGATCGTCGGCCCAAAGGGTCCATTTCCGAGGGAACGATCTTATATACGAACCGTCGCTAAACCTGTGCTGCTTATTTAATATATAACCGGCGGCCTTGTCGATATAATTTTTGTACGACTGCTTTTTAACATTTTTAAATACTTCAATTACGCTTGCGCCCATAGCTCCGTAATCGTCGAGATCCTTCATAATAAAAAGCTGTCCGAAGGGATAAGACCATTTGTCTTCTCCGTTATATCTGTTTTTAAAATATTGGTAATTATTAAAAGCGAATGCGATATTTTTGACGGCGAACTCGACGTAAGATGAGTCGTGCAGTACCCTGCCCAAATTAATCATAGCAATATTAAGCAGACCGTTCCAGTACCGCCAATCGTTATAGGGGCTTTCCGGCCTCAGCAAGGCACCGGCAGGAGCATCTCGAGCCGAATCGTAATGCTTGCCGTCCCTCCCGTCAATAAATTCAAAGTCTGAATTCTTTAAAACCGCGTTAGCAACCGAACGAAGTTTGGCATCGGAATTCCGGTCGATGGGCATAATCAATATTTCGGAACATAATTCGAAACCTTGAAATATTAATATCACCAGGAAACCGGGAATTAAATAACAGGTTTTTATTTTTTTTAAATATCCCACTAAAAAATTTTTTAATCGGTCTTTTTAATAAAACTTTTACCCGTGTACTGCTCAAGTTCAAATCCGGTTACTTTCCCTGCGCCGTCTTTTTTAAAATGCAGGTCGGCGTACGCGCCTATGATATAAAAATCCTTGTCCGAGGAAGCATGCAATGTTTCTTTCATTTCGCCGGGTATATATGCTACCAGGCTGCTGTCTTCCACGGCAAGTTTAATCACAAACCCCGGCCCCGCTTCGTAATTTCCCGCGTACTGCTGCAGGACCTCGGGCGCCAATTCAACTTGAGCGCGTTTAAAAACGAACTGCATGCCGCGTGTAAATCCGTCCGATTTCCCGCCGGAATGTCCGACCCCTTCTATAACTTTAGTTTGAAATTGGAGTCCTTCAAATTTCGCGTCCTTTATTGCTCCGGCAATCTTATCGAAAGGCATCTGCGGTTCATAACCGCCGATAGCCATAAAAAGCTTGACCGGGAGTTTTGAATTCTTCTCTGCGTAATCTTTTTCATATTTAAACATAACGCCGTTGTCCCATGTAACGGCGGGACTGGTACAAATATAGCGGCCGAAAAGATTCGTCTCATGGAAAAGGGTATACAGCGTAAATAAACCTCCCAAAGAACTGCCCATTAAAGTTCTGCCGCTTTTATCGACCCTGTAATGAGATTCGACAAAAGGAATTAATTCATCTTTAATAAACTGCAGAAATTTCGGGGCATCGCCGAAACGAGCCGGCTGGTTTAAGCTTGTCGGGGTTAGGTCCAATGCCCTAAGCGAATCGTAATTCGGATGGTCTCCGCTCCATGTAATCCCGACAATAACCATAGCGGGTATGAAACCGTCGTAGTACTGCTGGCCGTAAATACTCTCCACAAGAGGGAAATCCCATTGCCCGTCCAGGACAAATACGACCGGAAAAGTCTTGGCAGTGTCGTCGTAACCGCGGGGAAGGTTGACGTACAGGTCGTAATCCCTGCCGGTTATCGAAGAATGAATGTGCATCAACTGCGTCCCTGCAATCTTCACCTCCGGAGGATTCGCCTGATTGAGGTTAGTCTGGGAATAAACAACCGCAGCGAAAAAGAAAAAGGATACGCAAATTAAAGACAAGATTTCCCGTAACATATTTTTCTCCTTGTAATTTATTTTTTTACTTTAATTAATTTCCGTGCTGCTTTCCAGTTGCAGTAACCCGGGCTGTACCGGTTGGTGATATTCAGTCCTCTCGCACGCATTCTTTCATTTATACGGTCATGCAGTTCATCGGCAGCGATTTCCGCGGCAACCGATGCGGCAAGGTCGAAGATGTAGCTGAGCAATATATCGCCGCTTTACACCAAATTATTTAAAAAAGCCACAACACCCTGGGGATCGGGCGAATAACCGTCGGCTCCCATCTTAAGCGCGGTATCCCTGTTCACCGGGGCGCCGCCTACAATTACTTTCGTTTCCGGGAACCTGGTTTTAATCTCGGCTACGGTCCTGGACATATTTACCATTGTCGTCGTTAACAGCGCACTGAGCCCGATTATGCAGCCCGGATTATTCTTTACCGTCTCAATAAACTTTTCCGCCGCAACGTCAACGCCCAGATCTATCACCTCCCAGCCGTTTCCTTCCACTACCATCCCTACAAGGTTTTTACCGATGTCGTGCAGGTCTCCCGACACGGTCCCGAGAACGAACTTGCCTTTTGCTTTAACAGTTCCCGACCGGAAATACGGCTTAAGATGAGCCATTACAGCGTTCATTGCTTTTGCGGACATTAAAAGCTCGGGTATAAACGCTTCGTTCCTGCCGAACTTATCGCCGATGCGCTTCATCCCTGCATTGCACGCCTGCAGAATCTCATCCGGACCGACGGCTGCTTCCAAAGCTTCTTTAGTTATTTCATCCGCACCGTCCTGGCCCGCCATGTCGCGCGGGTACGGGGCAGATCTGTTTATTTTGCCGCGTTCAACACACACGCTTATTTTATCCGTCAATTCACTCATACCTGTCAAATTATGCTTTGAATAATATTTCTATACCGGCGTTATTTACCGACCCGGGAACTGCCGACAAATTTTTTAAGCCACTTCATAGCCGGCCTCTCTGTACCGTCGGCACGGACTAGATAAGCGTCTTTCCTCCATATCCTGTTTTGAATATAACCCCACAACGTTATGCCTTTGACGTAAGGCGAATCCCAGAAAATCGGGAATTGCTCTTTATAAATTTTTAATTGTTCGGCGTCGCTGCTCTCGTTCACGTCGTATTCTGAAATATAAATAGGCAATCCCGTTTTTGCCAGTAAATTTAAATTGGATCTGATCGTACTCGAATCGGTATTCTCCATAAAGTGGCCCTGGCAGCCTATGCCGTCAATCAGTTTCCTTTCTTTTAATAAGTTTATTATGCGAATAAAGGTTTTTATCGGCTTTCTTCCGCTAAGGATATTATATTCATTTAAAATCAGCTTCGAGTCCGGGAAAGATTTCCTTGCCTGCCTGAAAGACCAGATCACCCAGTCCCACCCGGTCTTACCCGCTCCGCCTATTGCCTTATAATAGGGCGGGTACGCGGTGTCGTAGGCGGTTTTTACGGGTTCGTTAACTACATCTACAAAATCCGTTTTGGGATATCTTTTTCCGCAGAGGGCGATCCATTTCTTTACCTGCGATACCTGCTGCGCCGAGTCCAAATTTTTAATCCATGCGGGCTGCTGTTTTCCCCATACAAGGTTATGGAATTTGAATTTGATACCGTGTTTGAGGGCGAAATTATAAATGGAATCAAGTCCTGCCCAATAAAATACGTTCTCTTTTTTCTCTACCCTGCCCCATTTCCCCGCATTTTCCGGGGTAACCTGGTCCCAGTATTCCGCAAAGTTCGAAGGCACCGGATTCTCTATAATGCTGCCTAAAAACTTGGATTCGCCTTTCGCAATTTGAGAGTATGAATTTGCAGGAAAAAATACCGTCAACAACGCTGCGGCAAAAAAGACAGTTAAAATATTTTTCAAGTGCAAATGAGAAGTATAAGGTTCGGTTAACATTTATGTTTTTCCATTTAATAGCTGCAGTCTGCCGTGCAGACGCAGAGATCGGGATAAAATCCGGCTAAGATGGGATTGGTAAATTTCCCGGTATTTTGTGCAGGCGACGGGGCACTAGAAACGGCGAATATAATCATGAGAAGTAATATAGGAGGTAAAATCTTTCTCATTTTCTACCCTCCGGTTCATCGTCACCGCACTTGAATACCTTTAGGATGTAGTGATCATATGATTTAGTACTTTTTTTCCGTATTTCCCACCTTAACCGGCTCAATTATTAGGAAATTCATTGTGCATATTTTTCACGTCCCGGTGAAAACTTTCGGGCGGACCCAAATAACTGGGCTTTACGCCGCCCGCATCAATTACTATTTTCTGTAAGTCGATCCCGGGGTCCACCATCCAGAATTTTAAAACATGTTCGCCCGGGTCTGATATATTAAATTCCGACGTCTCTATATTAATGCTGTTGGCGACCCATTTATTCCAAACAGGATCCCTGTTCAAGTCGGCATAATTCGGGTTCGGGTTCATCTCAAGTATTTCCGGTTTCCCGTTGTCGAAAGAAACAGCATAATGCAGCACTTTGTTATGGTATTTCAAGGTCGGGGAAAAATATGCGCTGACCTTTACTTTTCCTTTTCCGAAGAGATAAACTTTGTAATCCAGGTGAGGGCTGCTGCCTCCCGGCGTCTGAGCAGGCGAAGTAACCGGGAAAGGCGTTACCGCGGACAGAGTGCGGCCCAGGTTCGGTATGAGGACCCATTTTACAGGAGGTTCGGCAACCGCCTCAGAATAATGCGCGGCTTCGATTGAAACGTAACCGTTGCTCTCCACAAAGCCCTTAACCATGTCTCTTTTCGGCGAGGACGGATTGAACACCGGGGCGTCCACTGTTACAGAGCGGTTGTTTGCTCCGGTAATCGTAAGGGGAACAGTAAGACTGTCGCCCGTACCCCGGGGAACCTTACTCCAATCTGCGCTTACCAGCAGCCTGACCTGTTTGTCAACTGTGCCTTTGTATGAAGAGATCTTCAGCCACGGCTCTCCAGTTTTTACCGAATACTCGAAGGGCGTCCTGCCGCGGTTGAATATGTCGATATAGTACGACTGTCTGTTGTATGGATCGAGAGCGGGCAACACAGGCTTCCCTCCGTTTCCGGGCCACCAGCCGGCGGACCCTTCGACGGATACTCCCATCTCCGCGGCTTCGGGCAGCTTAATATAATCAAGCAGAGGCATATTATTTGAGTCGGGCTGCTGCCAGTATGTGTAGCCAATATGAGTTTGATCCATCATATGGTCCCATTTACCGTTCTCCATCACCTTGTTATAATAATGAGAATACCCGGCATCCCGTTTGAAATAAACCTTTACCATATCGGCAAGACTGTCGGCAGCCGCCCTGCCTTGTTTTGCATAAAGGTGGTTGAGCCCGGCAGTAACGTAAAGGTCATTTAAATTTGCGCATGCAATTGTCGGGTACAGTACAAGCTGGTAAAAAGCCGGTTTATAAGATGAAGGAAGCACGTCGTAAATATGCTGCGCTTCTTCTGCGATTTTATTATAGTCTGAAACAACGGTTTCGGCTTCGCGGTAATTTACCAGGCTGTAGGTACTGTCCGATACCAGCTCCGGTTTCCTTCTCGCGTTGTATTTGGTATAGAGAGCAAGTATCTTTGCAATCCGGCCCGCGTACCTGCTGCCGAATTGTTGTTTTGCCCAGTCTTTGTAATAACCGGGAAGATTTCCCGCGTTCCATTTACCGGGGTTCCATGCATAGTCCATGAAGAAGCTTATAGGGAATTCCATAGGCTTTATATCGCCTACGTTAACGATCCAGATATTTTTAACGCCGTATTCATAAGCCAGGTGCATCTGTTCCCAGACTCTTTCGATCTGGTTTGTGTTAAGCCACTTGTAATTTCTCGGACCTCCAACGTAATCGAAATGGTAATAAATACCGTAGCCTCCTTCGCGCGGTTTGGCGTCCAATGCCGGAAGTCTCCTTATATTGCCCCAGTTGTCGTCGCAGAACAATAAAGTAACATCGTCGGGTACCCGCATGCCCTTATCGTAGTAATCCTGAACTTCTTTATAAAGCGCCCATACCTGGGGTATTTGCGAGGGATTCTTGCCGGTAACTTCATGTATAATTTCGCGCTGTTTTTTTACAATCTTTTCAAGCAGACCTATATTTGCCGTATCGCTCATTGCTTCGTCCCCGTTTCCTCTCATCCCGATGGTGACGATGCTTTCGTAGTCGTCCATTCTTTTAATGCCTTCGCGCCAGAACTTATCCAGCTCTTCCGAATTGGTCTGATAGTTCCAGGGGCCTTTGCCGTATTTTGCCCACTCTTTCCATGCGCGCATCATCGGTTCCTGGTGCGAAGTACCCATTACTATCCCGTATTCGTTCGCCAATTTTGGATTAAGCGAATCGTTATCGTTAAACATAGCCGACCACATTGCGGGCCAGAGGTAATTTGCTTTCAAGCGGAGAAGGAGTTCGAAAACTTTAACGTAAAACTTATGATTGAACCCTCCGAATTTTTCCTGCACCCATCCGGAAAGCGCCGGAGCCTCGTCATTAATAAATATTCCCCTGTATTTAACCGCCGGCTCTCCCAGGGAATGACGTCCGGGCGTAATGTAGAGACTGTTATGTTTCTTCACAGGCACGTCTGCCCAATAATACCACGGCGAGACCCCTATCCTATCCGAAATATCGTAAATGTCGTATATCGTACCCCTTTTATCGCTGCCGGCAACTACAAGCGCCCGGTCAACCCCGGGGAACGGCTTATCTATAACTTCCGTTAAGAAGGTCTCCCATTTGCCTTTTATTCCGTCGACGTCTAACTTCTTTTCATCTATTAGTTTGTCTATCAAAGGGCTTTTACCGATAGTTCCGGCGACAACTATTTCACGGGCGTCCGGAATTTTATCCGTAGATAAATCCGGCTCCGCACCGGTAACTTTTTTAAAATCCGAACGGAGGTTCTTCAAAGCAATAATGACGCCGGCAAAGTCTTTTGAGCTTGCAAAAAGCGCGGCCGATTTGCCGGATGCGGAAAGAGCGAAATCCCCCGCTCCTTTTTGGAATACGACATATGAACCGTTTCCGTTCTTTTTATTTATTTTTTCTTCCGCATACCCAGCCCGCGGAAACGATAACGAAAAGAATAAAATCACGGCGGCAACGTATAAGAATAAATTTCTTCCCCGGCATAATCTAAACAACCGGTTCGCAATCGAATAATATTTTACGTCATCGGACATTGGATCACCTTTCCGTTAAAGATTTTTATTTTACGCCGGCAGCCTTTAAGACCTTGTAGAAGGCTAAATCCGGTTTCCCGCTGCGGCTGAAAAGCAGCGGATAATTCGTTCTCCCCGGAACGGGCCAGTTGTTAAGCCACGAATCCCCGTTCCTAACGCCCCAGAAAGTGACTCTACCTATATCGTCTTTATATTTCAAAAATATTTTAAATAATTTTTCGTAACTGTCGGCCAGCTTTTGTTCCGTAGAATCCGGCAAACCGTTTTTATAAGGGTTAAGTTTTTCGGTTGATTTAAAATACAGCGAAACATCGGCGCCGCTTTTCATTTCGGGAAGAGGAAGCACGTCTATATCAAGTTCGGTTATCATTACTTTTATGCCGTTGTTCCTGAAGTCCTCCAAAGTCGAATCTATTTGAAGCGAATCGAACAGGGATAGCTTGAAATGCATCTGGTCCCCGATGCCGGTAATCGGTATGCCCTTAGCCCTTAATTCTTTATAAATCCTTATAGCGCCCTCGCGTTTCGGCTTGTTCTCAAGAGAGTAGTCGTTGTAATATAATTCCGCGCCGGGATCAGCTTCATGGGCATATTCAAATGCTTTTTCAATGTAATCCGGGCCTATAATTTTCAGCCATTGAGTTTGTCTAAGCGTTCCGTCTTCGTTCAGGGCCTCGTTAACAACATCCCAGCCTTTTATCCTGCCTTTATATCTTCCGACCACGGTTTGAATATGATCGTGCATGCGCTTCAGAAGCTCTTCCCTGTTAAGGGGCTTTCCGTCCGCATCTTCAAACACCCATCTCGGGGTCTGATGATGCCAGACTAGCGTATGCCCTATTATAAACATATGAT
This sequence comes from Ignavibacteriaceae bacterium, assembly GCA_046706945.1. Lineage (GTDB taxonomy): Bacteria > Bacteroidota > Ignavibacteria > Ignavibacteriales > Ignavibacteriaceae > FEN-1297. Next base: position 12,085 of record JBJKOY010000635.1, read on the forward strand.
TTTCTTCGCCGAACGAGACATACTTGTCGGCCGGGCCGAAATTATACCTTCCCGGCTCGGGATGCACGCTTTGCCACTTCAGAACGTTTTCCGGCGAAATTGAATTGAACTGGGTCATGATTATACGCGCTCCGATAGAATCCCTACCGGTAAGCTGAAATATATTTACCGCCGCTCCCATTAAAAAATCATGTTTAAATACATTCTTAAGCGAAGGTTCTTCCTGCGCCGACGTTATGCTCGGCGCAATTAATAAAGCAAAAAACAAAATGATAATTTTCCTTGTACAGCCGTTTCCGGCTGACGATGATTTTGTAAATAATTTTTTCAAGTGTATCCTTATGAATTATAATTCTAAAAATATTATCCGTTCTAAAAAACTATTTTAAAAGAATAAATTTCCTGGTACTGCTGAAGCCGCCGGCTTTCAGAGTATAAAAATATGTTCCTCCCGCCAGTCTGCTGCCGTCAAAGTCCGCCGAATATCTTCCCGGGAGCAGCTGACCGCTGACAAGCGTGGATATTTCCCTTCCCAGTATGTCGTATACTTTTAGGGTTACGAAACAGCTTCCGGGAATCTGATAATCTATTTTTGTAACAGGGTTGAAAGGATTCGGATAATTCTGCATCAGATACGGACTTGAAGTACGCTGCGCCGTATTCCCGGATATTTTAGTGATGCTGTTTTTTTTTAACCGTATTTCTCCCCCGTCCGGTACGGCATCGAACACTACGTATTTTCCGGAATTTAATTCCGTGATGCCGGAATTAATTTCATTTCCGTTCTGAAAAACTGAAACAGAATCCCAATCCGGGGGCAGGACCCTGCGTACGGTAACCGGGTAATTATATATCGAATCATTCAAAGTCTGCGTAACTTCCAAAGCGATTAAAGTATCGTCTCCGGAAATTTCCTTGACGGAAACGTTATTCCGCTCCCTTATGTAGCGTACTGCGTTAACGAACGACGACTCCCGAAGTTTATCCCTGTTGGTGTTTAAATAATCGAGCGCTCCCTGAATCGCGCCGGATTTCGTAGGCGAATATCCGTTGTCCCCGTCTATGGCATGAATCAGGAAAACAGTCCATCCGTTCATTCTTTCCGCGGCAACCATCTTGTCTATAAAATTCTGGGTAGTCTGTACAGAACCCTGGCTGCCGCATATTATTGAGCTGATATTCAAAAAATCCTTAGGTGTACCGGGTTCCACCTGTCCGGAACATCCCCGCCCGGCTATATAGTACTTGCCGCAAAGCGAAGTATCACCTTCAACGCAATTGGGATACGCTATCGTCAGACATTCCTGCCCGGCAATACGGGAGTCGATATCCTCCTGCGAATTCTTAAGCTCCGTCTCCTGCTGCGAATAGGATAATGTGCCCAGAGAAGGATGCGACAGCGTATGGCTGGCTATCTCATGGCCTTCCGAGGCTGCCTGCTGCAGGGCGGCCCAGTTCGGCCCCCAGTTAATCACGGTAAAGAAGGTCATTTTAAATCCGTATTCGTTGAACATCGGCAATGCTACGGCAAGCTGGTTTGCGCAGTTATCGTCGAACGTAAAACTGACAGCGCCCGATGCGAATCCGGGCCACGTGCCTACTTCATAAAGCGAATCTACGGTCTGTGAATTAACGACTCCGTTTAATAACATAACACAGCAAAAAATTAATTTATAATAAAAACTCATTTATATTCGCCCTTTTAATTTGCGCACCGCACTTAACGCCGGCTTATCTGATATTCCCGTTTACCGGAAATCATCCGTTCTGAACGGAGAAGCAGGCAAACCTTCTTTGTTATATAAGTTCGCTCCTTGAGGATCGTCGGCCCATGCGTACCTGACCGCAACCGGATTTGTTATTTTATTGTTCCATACTACAACTTTGTTTCCCTTAATTTCCGCTTGGGCCCAGACAAAATGCTTATCCGCTCCGGCTATCGCAAAATACTTAAGAGGTCCGCCGCCTTTTGCGACAAGACCTTTGCCGGTGTGAGAAAACGATAAAACTATCCGGCTGCCTTCGATTTTCATCGACTTGTAAATCGGGCCCGAATAAACGACGTTATTATCCCCGTATGCTAATTTCTCCGCCGCAAGCGCCAGCCGCTTGCCCACGTCCTTTTTGTCTACCGGGTGAATGTCGTTCCATTCGCCGATATCTATCGTAACCGCCATCCCTGTATTCGGCACCGATAAAGCATCGAGCTGGGCTTCACGCAGCAGCGCCCAGCTGCTTTCGGAAGGAAGGCTGTCGGGCTTCATAAAATTAGGCAGCTGTACGAACAGGAAAGGGAAATTCCCTTCGTTCCATTTTTCCCTCCAGTTCCTGATAACCGCCGGGAATAATTTTCTATATTCAATAGATTGTGAGGGATTGTTGGCATTTGATTCGCCCTGGTACCAGATAACTCCTTTTATACGGTAGTTAATCAGAGGAGCTATCATCGCGTTGTACAAACCCTCGGGCATCCACCTTATAAAGGTCTGGCTTTGAAGCGGCTGCATCTCGTCGCCTACCCTGTATTTCCATTCGCCTTTCAGACTTACGGATTCGTTCCCGGCCGTGATTTCATAGGGCTTATCGGGAACAAAGCCGCCTTCGTCTATATTGCTTATTACGCGGACAACAACCGTATTCTCGCCTTCCTTCAAAATGCCAGGAGGTATATAGTACTTCCTGCGCGGATAAAGGTAGCTCGTTGTTCCGATGAACTTACCGTTTATAAAACATGAATCGGCGTCCACAATTCTGCCCAAAATCAGTCTGCCGGGCTTATCCGTCATGGATGCGGGAATATCCACTTTCTTTCTAAACCATATGACGCCGTTTACGGGACCGAGGTCCGTATTTTTCGCCCAGTATCCGGGTACTTTCATAGTTGACCAGCCGGACGTATTCAGCGAAGGGTCGGTCCATACCTTATCCGGATTTTTATACCCTTCGTCTTTTTCCCAGCTCTGCTCATACCATGCGTTTATTCGTTTTGAATCGCTTTCCCTTATCTGCTTTATCAGCTCCTCGTTTTTATATTTTTGAGCTTCCGCATAGTATTTGGGAAATTCCTTCAGCGCTCCCGCACTAAGCCAGGATTGGGCAGGTGAACCGCCGAGACTGGAATTTATCAAACCGATAGGAACTTTATATTTATCGTAAATATATTTAGCAAAGAAGTAAGCTACCGCCGAAAACTTCAGGACGTTCTTAGGATTTGCGCACTTCCAGCTCCCCCCTTGTAAATCTTCCCGGGGTCCGTTAAAATCGAATGTTTCGGGCACAAGGAACTGTCTTATATTATCGTTCCTGGAATCCGCGATCGCCTTCTTGTAATACCAGTCGAATGATCCCATATTATGTTCCATATTCGACTGCCCGCCGGCGATCCAGACATCGCCGACCATGATGTTGTAAATGGTTATATGATTGCTGCCGTATATCTGCATCGTATACGGTCCCCCGGCTTTCAGGTTCGAAAGCAGTATGCTCCAGTTGCCGCTGTCGTCCGCGGTAGTTTTATAAGTAGAGCCGATAAACGTGACTACTATCTTTTCGTTCTTTCCGGCCCAGCCCCAAATTTTTACGGGGGCATTGCGCTGCAGTACCATACCGTCGCTTATCAGTCTCGGGAGTCTTACCTGGCCGAATATTACCGGGGATATAAGAAGGAAGAAAATTAGGACTAGCTTGTTAAATTTATTACCGGTATTCATTACTCGTCTCCTTAATTTTATTCCCCAGAATGCGCTTAAAAAAGATAAATCGTTTGCGTTATGTCTCGGCGGCAATTCCTTCGGATATTTAAAAGGAAACATCTGTTTATGTTTTGAGAGATAATTAGCCGGAAGTATTTCATATTAAAGCTACAACTCAAAATTACTTCGGTTTATAGATTCTAAAATTACCGCTGACCTGGAGCATTCCCAGCATATAAAGCATGCCGTCGTAGTACCTTGCGAAACCGCTGGGTACGGGGGTGTTCCATAGGGCTTTTACAAAATCAATTTTGTTTTTATTTGTCGCCGCCAGGGCGGCAACCGCGTTCATCGCGACGAGACCCGGGCTGTGATTGCCCGAAAGTTCTTTCCCGTCGAGAGTAAATAAATTTCCGTACTTATTAATTCCTTTGGAGTAAAAGAACTCCAGCAGCTTATTACATTCCGCAACTTCCCATTTATCCTTTGCGAACCAGTTGTAATCCGCCGCGACGTTCATAGCGCAGCGCCAGGCATCGTACCTGAAATCTTCGTGGCCGCCGCCCCAGGCGCCGTAAGGCTTTCCGTCAAAATGAGCATAGTCGGGCATCAAGCCCGTAACGGGATTTGCGGCCTTCTTGAAAAACTTCCGGCTTGCTTCCGCGGCGCTTCTCCAAAAGCTGTTGTGGTTTTTAGCCCACCTGGACCATAGTTCGTAATAGTGCGGCAGGTGATAGGAAGGATCGGTAAAATCGTCGGCGTTGCCGACAGGGACAAAAACAACCATCTTCTCTTTTTTATTAAACATATCCGTAACGACGTGCCTGCTGTCCGAAGATTCTTTCTTATTTAACATCGCATCCAGTATCTTCTGGGCTTCGGCCGAATAATCGAAAATGCCTTTCCTGTCACCCCATCTTCCGGAAGCAAAAAACAAGGACATAGCAAACCATTCTTCCCCGTCGGAAGCCGAATTCGTATCAATGACAGTTCCGTCGGTTCGGGCGTGCCAGGCGAACAAGCCTTTATGCTGGCCGCTTTTATTAAGCATATAGGTCACGGCCCACTTCCACAGCCTGTTGAATACTTCCTGCCTGTTCAATTGAACCGCTATCATCATGCCGTACGACATTCCTTCCGTGCGCACATCCCGGTTAATAATGTCTTCGATATAAGCCATGTCATCGCCAACCGGGTAATATACCCGCTGCGTGCTGTCGGAGCCGAAAAACAACTGATTGAAAGCGGCGTTTATCTTTTCATTTACTTCGGCTTTGCTTAAGCCCAGGAGTTCAACAAACAGGTTTTTATATTTTCCCGTATAGTAGGCTCCTTTGGTCTCACCGTTTAGAACGCCGGCATTAATTACGGATGAACTTTGAACGCCGGGCGTATTTTCAGGCAACCGCGAATAAGTATCCGCATATCCGGAAGATCTTTCGAACTTAGGCAACGTAGATCCGCATGCCGTAAAAAACACAAGAAACAACGAAAAGGTAAAAGCAATCTTTAAAATTTTCATAATTCTCAACAGGAATAAATTCATTAACTTACCTGCGGCGCTCCGGTGCGTCTCCTTGCCGTCAGGTCATCTTCGATCTTAATCATCATCTTATTGGTAAGAGGGTAAAATATCATTATTAATCCGCCGATTATCCCGATAACCGCGGGATAGAAGCTCATCAGCAGAACGATTCCGTGCCGGGAAAAAGCCGATTGAACCGCGTTTGCAATGAATCCGTGGAACGCGAGGAGCCAACCGACCAAGGCGCCGCCCAAAGACAACCCGAGCTTTAACGAAAACAAAGACGCAGCCATAACAAGACCGGTGGCCCGCCTGTTGTTTTGCCATTCCGAAAAGTCGGCAACGTCGGTATACATAGCCCATTGAAGAACGGAAACCGGTCCGAAGAAGAAAGAGACGGCGAGATTAAGAATGAACATCATCATGATATCCTCCGGACCCAGGAAATAAAATAATCCGCACAGTACGGCGCTTGCTATGAGAAATACCAGATAAGTAAATTTCTTATCGAAAAGCTTGGAAAACCAGTTGGTTAAAATAGCGCCTATAACCGTGGCGATAGTGCCGGACATAAGGAAAGTCGAAGTCAGTTCGTCTATAGTGAGATTATACTGGTGACCGAACAAACTGAATTGCTGCAAGCCTACAAAATATTTAAAATAATAGACTACGGAAGAACTTCTCATAACGATATACGTAAGCTGGAAAATGGTAGCGCCAGCTATAAGCAGCCATGGTTTGTTCTTGAACAAATCTTTTAGATCCTGGTTGAAATTGGTTTTTTGATTTTTCGGAGGCTCCACTCTTTCCTTGGTAGTAAAAAAAGTTATCATGAACAAAACAAAAGCCAGACCCGCAATACAGCTCATTGCCAGCTGCCATCCGAGCTGCTTGTCCCCGTGTCCGAGTGCGCCTACCAGATACAGCGTAACGGCCTGTACTATAAGTCCGCCCGAGAAAGCCGCAACAAATCTAAACGAAGAGACGACGGTACGCTGCTGTGAGTTAGGGGTAATTACACCCATCAATGCAGAATACGGTACGTTAATTGCGGAATAGACAAACATCATCGCGGTATACGATATGTAAGCATATATCAGTTTGCCGGTGGTATTAAAACCCGGAGTGGTAAAAGTCAATACGCCTATAATTGCAAAAGGCAGAGCAAACCACAGGAGGAAGGGACGAAACTTTCCCCACCTGGTTTTCGTACGGTCGGATAAAAAGCCGATGAACGGATCGAAGAAAGCGTCGGCGATACGGGTTACAAGGAGCATAGTTCCTGCCGCCGCCGCCGGCAGACCGGCTACGTCGGTATAATAGAACATAAGGAACAAGATGAAGGTCTGGAAAAACAGGTTCGACGCGCAGTCGCCCATGCTGAAACCTATTTTTTCTTTTATTGAGAGCTTTCCCGAAATATTCTCCACAGCTTACTCCAAATATTAGTTGATAATATTATAAAAAAACCGAAGTCGAATTCAGCCGTTTTATTATGCGACCACGTTCAATTTTATTTTTTGTTGGTCCTGGTCTCTTGAAGAGTTGCCGATCATTATCTCGAACTCGCCGGGTTCAACCGTATACTCCATATCGACGTTGGTAAAGGACAAATGTTCCGGGTGTATGTCCAGCGATACGGTTTTGGTTTCCCCTGGATTAAGATGCACCTTTTTAAATCCTTTCAACTCTTTTACGGGTCTGGTTACGCTGCTTACGAGATCGCGGATATAAAGCTGCACAACTTCATCGCCCGCAACTTTGCCGGTGTTTTTAACGTCAACGGACACCTTGGCGGATTCTTCCAACCTTATTGTATCTTTTTCAAGTCGCGGATTGCCGAACTCGAAAGTAGTATAACTTAACCCGTACCCGAACGGATAAAGGGGAGTGATGTCGTCGAACAGGTACCCGCGCCGGGCCGAAGGTTTATAATTATAATGGCAGGGGATATGACCGACGGTTCTGGGGATCGAAATAGGTAATTTACCGGAAGGATTATAATCGCCGAAAAGCACATCGGCCACCGCGGTGCCTGTTTCCTGGCCCAGGTACCAGCATTCCAGAATCGAAGGAATATTTTCGGCGATGAAGCTAATCGAATTTGGACGTCCGTTAAAAAGGACTACGACAACGGGCTTTCCGGTCTTAACGATCTCTTCTACAAGTTCGTTCTGCATCCCGAAAAGATCCAGGCTCGCCCGGTCTCCCAGATGCACCTTGCTCCACGCCTCCCTGGATGTCTGTTCGTTATCTCCGATCACAAGGATTACCAGATCGGCTTTTTGTGCCGTTTTAACGGCTTCTTTAATTGCTTTCCTGTTTTCTGCCGGATCAGGGAGGGTAACTGCATCCTCCTGCCAGGATCCTCCGATCGTATTCTTAGGACCTTCGCTGTATAAAATTTTTACTCCGCTGCCTACCTTATTTTTTATTCCCTGGAGGACCGAGGTATAGAAGGCCGGTCTGCCGCTGTATCCGCCCAATAATTCCCTATCGGCATTCGGACCGATGACTGCGATTGTATTTTTTTTCGACGGATCGAGGGGAAGTAAATTGTCTTCGTTTTTCAAAAGCGTAATCGTCTCGTGCGCCGCTTTGAGAGCAAGCTTCCTGTTTTGTTTTAATTTTATATCGTTCTGAACTGCATCGGGATCTACGTAAGGGTCGTCGAATAATCCTAGAATAAATTTATATTTTAAAAGTGCGGATACGAGTTCGTCGATTACCGATTCCTGCAATTTACCGTCCTGCACCAGTTGAACCAAATTTGGATAGCAGTCAATATCGGGCAATTCGATATTTACGCCTGACTCGGCGGCCAGAAGCGCCGCATCGATTTTATCCTTGGCAACGCACTGGCTTACCGTATCGTCCCTGAGGTTCAATTCCGTAATAGCGTAATAATCGGAAACAACATATCCTTTAAATCCCCATTCCTTTCTCAATACCTTGTGAAGCAGCCATTTGTTTGCATGAGAAGGAACGCCGTCAATTTCATTGTAAGAGGCCATAACGCTCATAGCGTTGCCTTTTTGAACGGCTTCTTTAAAAGGAAAAAGGTACACGTCTCTTAAAACGCGTTCGGAAAAATTTGCCGGACCGCAGTTTGAACCCGACTCGGGCTGTCCGTGCGCCGCAAAATGCTTAAGCGTGGCTATAAGCCTCTTTTTATCCTTAAATGTGCCGTCGCCCTGAAAACCGTTTAAAGCGGCGATTCCCATCCTTGAAATTAAATAAGGATCCTCGCCGAAAGTTTCTTCGACGCGTCCCCATCTCGGGTCCCGGCAGACGTCGAACACCGGGGTAAGCGCCTGGTGCGCCCCCCTGGCCCGGGTTTCGTCGGCAACCGCGGTATAAATTTCTTCGAGTAATTCCGGATTAAAAGTAGATGCCAGACCGATGGGCTGGGGATAACTTGTTGCTTCTTTGCCGGCCAAACCGTGCAGGCACTCTTCGTGAAAAATAACCGGTATACCGAGGCGCGTTTCTTCAATAAAATATTTTTGAATGGCATTTGACATTTCGGCCATATCTTTGGGATTCAATCCGCCGCCGCTGTCGCTCAAACGGCCTATCTGCCCGATGCCGTTTTTCAGGTTAGAGCCCAGTCTCTTGGTGTCCAAGTTTCCGTCTTCGCCGAATAGCATTGTTTGTTTCAGGCCCCAAATACACATCATCTGCGCGATTTTTTCTTCCAGGGTCATGCGTTTGACCAGATCGGCAACCCGGTCTTTAACAGCCAGCTTCGGATTCTTAAAATCAAGCGCGTCTTCTTGTACTTCCTGTTCGCCTTGAGAATTTTTATCAATCATTTTTATTCCGTTTTTTAATTATCTGTTGGAAATATATTTAAAATTTTTACGTTTTTTCAAATGAATAACGTGTATGTCAAAAACAATAAAATCTGCTCCGGATTATTTAGAAGCCGGAAAACCTTATAGTCTATTCTAATAATATACTCAAAGATTCTTTGCTTTTAACCAACCCCTATTAAAAAACAGTTTACCTAAAAAACCGATCCTAACGTATCCCTACATTTTAAGTTAAATTATATGATGCGAATATTTTCTTTTTGACAAGTCGGTGCTTGATATAACAATTTATGGCCGGAGGATATTGAGAATTTCTAATTTCACTGGGAATCGCTGCTTTGTTGATTTTGCGGTAAAATTCGCTTTTCATATTACAATAAAATTATTAGCGCCGAATAAGTACTTAAGATTAAAAATCTTTATTGGCAATTAATGAAAAAAAGTAATAAATTGACCGAAATTTATCAGTTCAAGTAAATTTGAACCGTTTTAATATCCTAAATAAAAGAATAAATGTCAATAAAAAAATCACTAAATTAAATCATTTAACATGGGTAATCCATTCTTTCTATTAATATCCTCTTAAAACGGAGCCGGTATGAAATTATTTACGGTAGCTTTTTTGGTCTTCTGCGTCAATGTGTTCGGGCAGAATGCATCGACGGGACCGGTTTATTTAAATTATAATCTTCCGGTGCAGGAAAGGGTGAGGGATCTTGTATCCAGGATGACGCTGCAGGAAAAAATCTCGCAGATGGCGAACAGCGCCGAAGCAATACCCGGGCTCCGTGTTCCGGCTTATAACTGGTGGAACGAATGCCTGCACGGAGTTGCCCGGGCAGGTATCGCAACCGTATTTCCGCAGGGCATCGGGCTGGCGGCTACGTGGAACGTAAATCTAATGCATAAAGTGGCTGACGTAATATCCACCGAAGCAAGAGCGAAATACAACTATTTTATAAGCAAAGGCGACAGGGGAATTTTTAAAGGACTCACCTTCTGGAGCCCCAATATAAATATATTCCGAGATCCCCGCTGGGGGAGAGGACAGGAAACTTACGGAGAAGATCCGTATTTAACATCAAGGATGGGCGTTGCTTACGTTAAAGGATTGCAGGGCAGCGACCCGAAATATTTCAAGGTAATAGCAACGCCGAAGCATTTTGCCGTCCACAGCGGTCCGGAACCGGACAGACACATGTTCGACGCCGTCATAAGCAGCCGCGATCTGTTCGGTACTTATCTTCCCGCTTTTGAAGCCTGCATAAAAGAAGGCGGGGCATTCTCGGTAATGTGCGCTTATAACAGTCTTTGGGGAAAAGCCTGCTGCGGCTCGCCTGCCTTACTGCATACGATACTTAGAAAAGACTGGGGATTTAAAGGCTATGTGGTTTCCGACTGCGGTGCGGTTGCGGACATTTACCTGCACCATAAAATCGTCGGTACCGCTCCCGAAGCCGCGGCAGCGGCGGTTGAATCCGGAACTGATTTGAATTGCGGCATGACCTACAGCGAAAATTTACTGGATGCGGTTAAAAAAGGCCTGCTGCCAGAAAAGGACATAGACACCGCGGTAACGCGTCTGTTTACCGCAAGATTTAAATTGGGAATGTTCGACCCGGACTCTATGGTTGAATATTCCAGAATACCATTTTCGGAAAACGATTCTCCCGCCCACCGCGAACTGGCCTTGAAGGCTGCCGAAGAGTCCGTAGTATTGCTGAAAAATCAAAACGGTCTTCTGCCGTTGAAAAAAGACATAAAAAGGATCGCAGTCATAGGTCCTACCGCAGATTCTTACCTGATGCTTCTTGGAAACTACAACGGAACGCCGTCAAAATATGTTACCCCGCTGCAGGGGATCAAAAATGCGGTTTCGGAAAATACAAAAGTAGAGTTCGAACAGGGCTGCAATCTTGTAAGAGAAGGCCCGGTAAGAAATTATTTGAATTCCGAAATGCTGAATACCGGCGGAACGCCCGGATTAAAAGCAGAATTTTTTAAGAACGATTCTTTAAGCGGCCAACCCTTTTATTCAAGGATCGACCCGATCGCGGGTTCGAACTGGATATACAGCGCAAGGATCCCGTCGTTCAACGGCTCGTACGAAATAGCTTCGGTGCGATGGGAGGGGAAGATAAAACCCGCTGCAGACGGGGACTATAATTTTTTAATTCACAGCAACGGCGGATACAGGTTAATTATTGGGGATCAAACGGTACTTGACAAAATGTCCAACGATTCGCTGGATACCGGAAGCAATCATCTGCACATGAATAAAAATAAAGAGTACCGCTTTACCCTGGAATATTCCGTCCGTAACAAGCGGCCCCTGCTGACGGTAGAATTGGAACTTATGCATAAGGATTATTTTAAGAGTGCGGTCGACCTTGCCGCAAATTCGGATATCGTAATTTTTGTAGGCGGCATTACGTCGCAGCTCGAAGGCGAAGAAATGCCCGTCGATCTTCCCGGGTTTAAAGGCGGCGACAGGACAAATTTAAAATTGCCCGCGGTTCAGGATAAATTACTTAAAGCCGTCAGATCCACCGGGACGCCGGTAGTACTGGTATTAACGAGCGGAAGCGCTCTTGCAGTCGATTGGGAGAATGCAAATATTCCCGCAATACTGCAGCTTTGGTACCCCGGCGAAGAAGGCGGGACGGCATTGGCCGAAGTACTTTTCGGAGATTATAACCCTGCCGGCAGGCTGCCGGTAACATTTTATAAATCGGTTGATCAACTGCCGCCCTTTTCCGACTACAATATGAAGGGACACACGTACAGGTATTTCACCGGGGTACCCCTCTACACTTTCGGCTACGGCTTAAGCTACACAAAATTCAAATACGGCGATCTCAGGATCCCGGACGAGGTGCGGGCCGGAGACAGCGTCGAGGTGTCCGCCGTAGTTCAAAATACGGGTAAAGCTGCGGGCGACGAAGTAGTTCAGTTATACGTTAAAAACGAAACGGCAAAAGGAAACGTCCCGATCAGATCGCTTGAAGGATTTAAACGCATAACGTTAAGAGCAGGTGAAAAACAAACCGTTAAATTTATTTTACGCCCGAAGCAATTATCCGTAATCGAACAGGCCGAGAAACCGGACCGCGTGAGGTTTGTAGTCGAGCCGGGTAATTTTAAAATTTCCGTCGGCGGATCGCAGCCGGACATAAAAGTTCCAACGACCGGGACAATATCAAAAGAAATTAAAATAACCGGCAGACCTTTTACGGTCGAAGAAGATTAGACATCCAAAGTTCTTGAGGATTCCCTTACGACAAGCTCTGTTTCGAGAATTACTTTTTCAACAGGCAGTTGTTTGGATGATTCTATATTCCTGATGAGGATCTCCGCTGCCTTTTGTCCAATTTCAAACTGCGGCGCTCTTATTGTGGTCAAAGGAACGGGATAAAATTTGGCATATTCGATATCGTCGTTTCCTATTACAGATATATCATCCGGCACCCGGATGCCGAGTTCTTTCAAAGCCATCATCACCGCAAGCGCCTGCAGATCGTTGAAACATACTATCGCGGTCGGATAATTCTTCGGTTTTTTGTGTTTAAAATAATCAACGGTTTTCCGGAAACTTTCCGTGTACCTGCATCCTACGGGAACGATCATATCTTTATTATAAACAAGAGTACTTTCGCTGAAAGCCTGGCGGAATCCGTCTATTCGTTCCTGGGTATAAGACGAAGAAGCAGGTCCCGAGAAATGGACTATATTATTATGACCGCTGTTGATTAAATACTTAACCGCCTGCATAATTGCTTTTTGGCTGTCGATCGCAACCACATTAGCTTTAATTCCTTTTACGTCTTCCAGCAGGACAAACGGATAATTGATCATTTTTAATTTAAATAAATGTTCTATTTCGGCTTCGCCTTCCACCAGCGGCGAAATAATCGCGCCCTTAATATCTTTGGAGGAAAACATGTGAGAGAACTGCCTTTCGCACTCGCTGTCGTTCTCGGAACTAGTAACAACAACCGAATATCCTTTACCGTCGGCGTATTCTCTTATACCGGTAGCAATCGAAGTATAAAAAGGATATGTGAGATCCTTTAAAATTACACCGATGCTTTTATCGCCGTTTGCGCTTTTTAAATTTCTTGCCGTGCCTTTCGGTCGGAAATTCAGTTCTTTAATGACATTCAGAACGAGATCGCGAGTAACCGGTCTGACGCACTTTTTATCATTAATGACGGCCGAAACCGTAACCTTAGAAACGCCTGCCCGCCTTGCGACATCATTAATTGTAATTTTGTCCATTCGGTTCTCCCGCTTTTAATGACTTCAACTAAACAGCAGAATTTTAATTCACTAAAAACATGCCTGCCGGTTGCCCGGCAGGCAGTCGTTAAATCCGGGGAATTAAACCGTCACTTTAACAGCATTAACTTTTTAACGCTGCTGAAATCTCCGGCCTGCAGCCTGTAGAAGTATACGCCGGAGGCCAGGTTCGACGCGTTGAAGTCGACCGTATGATACCCGGCAGCTAAGCTTCCGTCCACCAGGCTGGCTACCTCTCTGCCTAATATATCATAGACTTTCAAAGTTACGTTACCGCTCTTCGGCAGAGCGAACCTAATAGTCGTTGTCGGGTTGAACGGGTTCGGGTAATTCTGGCTCAGCTCATAACTGACCGGCAGCGCGGATTGCGTACTAGGAAGCGTTGCCGTTATTGACAGAGGCTTGGCCAGCGTAACCTGGACGTTGGTTATGTCCAGTCCGGTGGTGGTGTTTCCCTTGCCCATTGCGAATACAACACTGTTGAACTTGGTGGTCGGCAGCGGGTTATGGTTATCTATCGCCGCTCCCTGGATCATATAGCTGTTATCGCTTTTCTTAAGCTGGTATGCTACTTTCTGAGTACCGCTGCCCGAAGGCGATATCGATATGGTAAAGTCGTACATTCCCGAAGTTCCCATGGCGTTGGGAGGACTTACCGTATCGACTCTTAAAGCATAACCGCTGCTCGCGCTGTCCCATACCCCGTTCCTTATCCCGCCGAAGGTTCCGGGCGACGAGGTCCCGTTGACCGGGCTGTTCGTTCCGCTGGTGGGTATGAACAGATAACCGTAATTGTGTTTATTGGTTCCGCTCCACATCGAGGAATCTACGCCCATGCTGGTGTCTATCGTGCCGGAGCTGTCGCTGTAGAACAATCCGAACCGCAAGCTTCCGGGGCTCTGGAAGCCGCCGCCTACAAATTGAAGATTCCCGTTAATTACAAGAGCGGAGTCTTTGTTGTTCCGGGGTACAACTGCGCCTCCGAAATCACCGCGCACGGCCGCCCAGCCGGTTGCCGGATTATTTCCGGATATCGTCACATTTCCGGTGACTTCACCCGGTGTAAGCTTCCAGCCGCCCATCTGGCCTCCGTAAAATCCCCAATTGCTAACATAGAAATTCTGCCATGGAGCTGCCGGGATGGTGATCGGCGAGCCAAGATCTACTTTTACATTTGTGAAGTTGACCTGGGTGCCTTCGAAGTCGTTGTTGAAACCGAAGTTTATAGCGTTGAACTGCTTGGTCGTCGATACACCCCGGACTACGCCGCCGAACCAGTATTTATTGTTCTGCTCCACAAGGTACCAGCGTACCTCATTTACAGTATCGTTGATCGATTGAACAGATATGGCAAAGTTGTATGTGCCCTCTACGGCAACGGCATTAAGAGGCTGGTTCAGTACCGTCGTTAGCGACGGCCCTCCGTTGCTGTAAGTACTGGACCAGTTGC
>JBJKOY010000636.1:0-10938 GCA_046706945.1 Ignavibacteriaceae bacterium
AAATACGTCAAGTTCTCGAAACTTGAAAAAAGAGGCAGACAATTCGAATTATTTGAAGAAATATTTTCTCATTTCGACGTTCCGCAAAATCCCCTCATCTGCGTTACTCCAGTTGTCGACGGAAAAATTTTGGCAAATTAAAAATTTTTTATTAAGTATTAATCGTATACGATCGGGGCGCAGTTTGAAGAATTATGCTGTTTTTTTCATAACTATCCTTATTAATTAACATTTCTTTTAAAAAATAAATATTTATTAAAATATTACGTGATTTTTTGCTTATAGTCATTTAATTTTGCACTAAATCGGTTAAGTAAATTATCGATAATAGTAAGTAATGCCGGTTAGGAAGTATTCTTAATAATTAATTAATATTTATAAATTAAAAATATAACTGCGGGAGCAATATTGTTTATCAGCGACAAATCCGGAATCGATCATAAAGTCAATTTAGGGGATAGAAAATCAACGGACCGACTGGACAAATATTATTCTACTAAAAAGCTCGGATCTTTTATTGATAACGGGGATACCGTATTCAGATTATTTGCTCCCAGCGTAAAAAACGTTACTCTCATTACTTTTACAAAACCGGAAGACGATCCCGGTGTGGAATATGAAATGAACCGGGACGAAAACGGTGTTTGGGAATACAGGATAAAAGGAGAACATTACGGTCTTTTCTACGGGTTTAAAGTTAACAATCCGAAAACACAATACTCAAAAGATATTATTTGCCTGGATCCATATGCAAAAGCTGTCGCTTCTTTTAATTCTTATTTAACGCCGAGAAGAGCAATAGTGGTAAAGGAAGATAATTTTGACTGGGAAAGAGACGAATGGATTCAACGGGATTGGCGGGATCTTATAATTTACGAAATGCATATTAAGGACATGACAGCCGATCCCTCTTCCGGGTGCGAAAAACCCGGCACTTACGGGGGTTTGATCGAAAAAAATAAAACCGGCGGTATTGATTATATTAAAAATTTGGGCGTAAATACGGTGGAAATTATGCCGTGCCAGGAATTTGCTCATATAGAAATTCCGTACAAGAACCATATGAACGGAAGATATAACGAGTGGAATCCTTATGAACGAAATTATTGGGGCTATATGACCGCAGCTTTTTTTGCCCCGGACGAATATTACGATTATACCGGCGATTACAGATGGAACGAATGGACAGGAACGGACGCACGGCAGATTACAAGTTTTAAGAATATGGTTAAGGCTTTTCATAAGGAAAATATTGCCGTAATTATGGACGTTGTTTACAATCATCTTTCCGAATACGAACTCGGTAATTTGAAGGAAATAGACAAGGAATACTATTTCAGGCTTGACGGTAAAGGAAACTATCTAAGCATCAGCGGCTGCGGAAATGATTTGAAGACCGAAAGACCTATGGTCCGCCGGTTAATATTGGACAGCCTGATTTATTGGATGAAGGAATACCACATAGACGGTTTTAGGTTTGATCTGGGAAATTTAATCGATTGGGAAACGGTTGAAGATATTGCGAGGGAAGCCGCTAAGATTAATCCTGACGTAGTCCTGGTCTGCGAACCTTGGGGTGGCGGCTACGATCCGGCGGGATTCTCGGTTAGAGGATGGGGCAGCTGGAACGACCAGATAAGGAACGGGATTAAAGGCGAAAATCCGTGTCACGGATTGGGCTGGATCTTCGGGCACTGGTACGGAAATAATAATCCGCCGAGGATAAATAATTATATTAGAGGAACTGTGGAAAAAGATTCGTTGGGGCTTTTTCAAAAGAAGGAACACTCTGTTAACTACCTTTCCTCGCATGACGGATATACACTGGGTGATTTTATAAGAATTGCTACCGGTGCGGTTAAATCCGATAATGCCTTGAATGATACTGCCGATTTTGTTAAACTTTCGCCTCAACAGCTGAAGCTAAATAAACTTGCGGCTTTGTTTCTCTTTACGTCGCAGGGAATTGTAATGTTCCATGAAGGCGACGAATTTGCAAGGACAAAAGTCATACCTTCTGATATTGAAATCCCGGACGAAAATAAAGGCAAATTAGATCACAACAGTTATAATAAGGATAATTCTACAAATTATTTAAATTACAAACACGCGGAAATAAACAAAGAACTTGTAGATTATTATAAAGGACTGATTGAACTCAGGAATAATTATTCTTCGTTCAGAAAGGCAAAATTCGAAGAGATTGATTTCTTCGAAATAAGCGGTAATCATTTTGCCGCCGGTTATTCCATAGAACACCGGGATCAAAAGTTTATAATACTGTTAAATTCAAACCCGCATGAAACACAATTATTTAATTTACCCTTCGGCGATTGGGAAATCTTGGCTGATAAAGATAAAGCCGGAGTTCAACCGTTGGGGATTATCTCTGGAAAAGCGGAAATACTGCCTTCTACCGGAACGGTACTTAAGAAAAAGTAACCGCACTTTTTAATGCATTTTATAAATTTCTTGAAAATTTAAATTAGCGGCGGAAGATCATCCGTTTATAAAACGGGTAATAAGAATGCATTAATAATAACCGGTATAAAAAATAATTTTACGGGTTACATTTCAAATGCCTAAATGGATAACCGATGTTTCCGACATCTCATTAATTATTTCATATATCTGCGCGCTTGTTATAATGTTCGATATATCTTCCGGTCACTTTCAGCGTATGCGGATAATGAATATAGTGTGGCCTGTTACGGCTTTGTATTCCGGGCCCGCGGGCTTATGGTTTTATTTTAAAGTAGGAAGATTATCGGAAAAAGATAAACCGCATATGCATCAGCCGGGAAGCAGTAAATTTGGTCTTTCGGACAGACCGTCCTGGCAGAGTACGGCTGTCAGCACGACTCATTGCGGAGCAGGATGTACACTGGGTGATCTTTTTGCAGAATGGATTTTCCTATTAATTCCATTTACGCTGTTCGGCTATAAAATTTTCGGCGGATGGCTGCTGGATTACGCTGTTGCCTTTTTATTCGGAATAGCGTTTCAATACTTTAATATAAAACCGATGCGTGATTTAAATGTACGTCAAGCTCTTATTGCGGCAATTAAATCTGATTTTCTTTCGTTAACAGCCTGGCAGATTGGCATGTACGGCTGGATGGCAATTGCCGTTTTTGCAATATTCCACGGCAATCTGCCGAAGACCGGCCCAGTATTCTGGTTTATGATGCAAATTGCAATGATTTTCGGATTCACAACCAGTTATCCAGTTAATAGATGGCTTATAAAGAAAGGCATTAAAGAAAAAATGTAAATATGAAGTTTTAATTATTTATTAATTCCGGAATAACACAGTTTTCAAGATCTTTGCCGGATTAAAATATCAGGTGCTTTATATTTTTTTAAGTCCTCTATATTGTTAGGTTTTGAAGGTTTTGATTAAAGATTAAAGCGGAATTTTAAAAAATAAAAAAATACGATTTTTGACTATTTTTCTTGCTAATTTTAAAAATTTTTGTGAACTTGATTCAAGATTTTTACAAATCCGGCACCCGGAACCAAATATTCACTTTCCTGGCTTGAATAATTGTAGCCGGAATTATTTAAGAATAATTTATTGATAGTTACAATATATCTTAAATTTACTTAAGAAAATGATTCGGTAAGAATATAAGAGGGATGGTCTTACCGATAATACATGCCAGCTATTCTAAATCCACAGGCAATACACTAGACGCTTTTGCTAAGTATGCGAAATAGCAATTAATTTAACTCTTCCAAATTCAGGGATGACAGGGGTGCTATGGTCGGCGATATTATTTCACACTACAAAATAACCTCGAAATTAGGCAGCGGGGGCATGGGTGTAGTTTATAAAGCCGAGGATATCGACTTAAAGCGGACGGTTGCTCTAAAATTCCTTCCGCCGTTATTTTCGTCGGATACCGATGCCAGGAAAAGATTTACACATGAAGCCCGCTCCGCATCCGCACTTGACCACCCTAATATATGCACCGTTCATGAAATAGGTCAAACCGAAGACGGCAGTTTATTCATAGCTATGGCTTGCTACGAAGGGGAGACATTAAAGGAGAGGATAAAAAAGGGGCCGCTTAATATTAATGAGGCTATTAATATAACACTTCAAATATGCGAAGGTTTGGAGAAAGCTCATAAGAACGGGATCATCCACAGGGATATAAAACCCGCCAACATTTTTATAACAAACGAAGGTATCGTTAAAATATTGGATTTCGGTTTGGCAAAAACCAACGGCTTTACGAAGTTAACCGTTACCGAAACCACGGCCGGAACATTAAACTACATGTCGCCCGAACAGGCTAGGGGTGATGAAGTGGGGCAAAGATCCGATATATGGTCGCTGGGCATTGTCTTATATGAAGCTTTAACGGGAACGCTTCCGTTTAATGCGGATTATGACCAGGCAATTATATATTCTATATTAAACGAAAACCCCGACCTAGACGGAATCCCGCCAGAATTGCAGCCTATTATAAAGAGATTAATAAATAAGTCGCTAAACGAAAGGTATCAGAAAATAGAAGATGTAATATACGACCTGAGAGTTATACAAAATAAACCCGGCGATAAAAAACAGTCGGTATTGCTCAAAAATAGAAATTATTACGCAGGTAAGAATATTAAAACAGTATTAATTTCTTTATTGGTTTTGGTAATTGCGGCTTTCTCAGTTTATTATTTTGAAATTAGGAAAGGACCGGAAACCCAGGGGACTTCTTCATTCCATAAGAAAATGATAGTTGTACTTCCGTTTGAAAATCTTGGGCCGGCCGGGGACAATTATTTTGCGGAAGGAATAAGAGACGAGATTTCCAATAAATTATCTTCGATCGGCTCGATCGGGGTTATATCCAGAACCAGTGCGGAGAAATATGCCAGATCTAATAAAACCGCTAAAGAAATAGGAAAAGAACTCGGCGTAGATTATATACTTGAAGGTACGATTCACTGGGCGAAAAGCAGAGGCGGAGGAAGCAGAGTAAAGATATTCCCTCAACTTGTGCGTATATCCGACGACATAAATGTATGGTCCGATTCATACGACAGGATAATAAACGACATATTCGAAGTACAGAACGAAATAGCGCAAATGGTCGTAAATAAATTAGACATATCAATGGTTCCCGATCGAATCCGGGACGTAAATCCTCCTACCCGGAACATGGATGCGTACGATTTATATCTGAAGGCACTGGCCTATGAAAAAAGCTGGTATATCTTCAAAAAGGAGTTCCAGGAAAGAATCGTATTATACAAGAAAGCCATAGAACTTGATCCGAAATTTGCGCTGGCATATGCGCATCTTTCGCTGACAATGACCGGGATGTATGTCTTTTACTTCGACAGGGATAAGAACGTTATGAAGCAAGCCTTTGAATATGCGGAAAAAGCATATCAGTTAAATTCAAACCTGGCCGAGTGTTACCTGGCGCTCGGTAATTACTATAGAATCGGAGAAAAAAACGACGATAAAGCACTGGAAGAATTCGTTCAAGCGACTCGGATAAATCCCAATTGTGCGGATGCATTAATGAACATCGGTTCCATATACTCGGCACAGGGTAAATTCAAATTAGCTCTTTTGAATTTTACAAAAAGTTCTTTCCTCGATCCGCTCGGGGATAAGCCGATTTTCAATCTTGCCGAAACATACAGAGTATTGAAAGATTTTCCGAATGCGGAAAAATATTATAAGAGATTAATCGGAATGAAACCCGAACTGGGTTTTCCCAAAGCACAGCTTGCGGAACTATACGTGGACCTGAAAGGCGATATTAAAACAGCGTCTAAGATTTTACAAAACGTTAAAGCCATAGACGAAGACTATTATAATTATGTATACACCGTTTCGATCTATTTGGACGAGCTAAACAGGGATTATGACAGTGCAATTAAAAAATTAATTCCGCTGAACAAGGACACGGCCAACGAATTATTGGGATATACTCTTAAAAAATTGGAAATGGGATTTCTATATAAATATAAAGGCGATCCTAAATTATCCAGGGCATATTTTGATTCTACGAGGATTCAAATAGCAAAAATGATGAAGGAAAATCCGGATGATATGCGATGGCACGGAATACTCGGAATTGCATATGCCGGTCTAGGCAACAAAGAAAAAGCAATAGCCGCAGGGGACAAAGATGCGAATTCTATGTGGAGGGGGGAAGTGCATGATTTCAATATGATTAAAATATATGTCCTATTGAAAGATTACGATAATGCCTTGTTGAAAATTGATTCCATGCTTTCGGGAACCGGCTCGCTAACGGTGTACAAATTAAAACTTGACCCGCTTTTCGATCCATTAAGGAATCTTCCCGGTTATAAAGTTATTATCGAAAAATATAAGGATGAGAAGGGGTAGAAATATTGAAATTCCCGAAATCCGAAAATACGGAGTTCTAAGTTGAATAATATTACTCCCGGTCAAATAATTTCCCATTATAAGATCGTTCGAAAACTTGGTGAGGGCGGAATGGGCGTGGTATATTTGGCCGAAGATTTCAAATTACAGCGTACGGTTGCGCTTAAATTTCTGCCTCCTTTTTTCAGTAATGATCAAGAAGCAAAAAAAAGATTCGTTAACGAGGCGCAGACTGCTTCCGCGCTTGATCATCCGAATATCTGCACGGTGTACGAAATAGACGAAACCGAAGACGGGCAATTGTTTATTTCGATGGCATATTACGAAGGCGAAACATTAAGGGAAAAACTTGAAAAGGGAATTATAGAAACCGGGGAGGCAATTAAAATCATTTTGCAGATTGCGGAAGGATTGAGCAAAGCACACAGGCAGGAGATAGTACATCGCGATATTAAATCAGTTAATATATTTATAACAGCCGACGGAGTTGTAAAGATACTCGATTTCGGGTTGGCAAAATCTTCCGGAAGGACTCAGCTTACTCAGGTAGGGACAACGGTGGGCACCTGCGGTTATATGTCCCCTGAACAAGCCAGGGGAGAAAAAGTCGACCGGAGAACGGACATCTGGTCGCTCGGAATTATTATTTACGAAATGCTTGCAGGCGCCGTGCCGTTTAATGCCGATTACGATCAGGCCGTAATCTATTCGATTTTAAACGAGAATCCCGACCTGGAAAAAATTCCGGAGAAATTAAGATCGATTCTGCAAAAAGCAATGGCCAAAGACCGGGAGTTGAGATACGGAAAAGTTGAAGAATTAATATACGACTTGGAAGCCTTACGGAATAACGCGGGAGTCGGGAAACATTTGCTGTTTAAAAAATACGTTATGAAGAAAAAGGTACTAAGTAGAAAAACAATCGGCATATTAATTTTGGCCGCGGCTTTGATATCTCTTTCGGTTTATTATTTCTTCATCGAGAAAAACAAAAACGAGCTTAAGATACCCCCCGTTTCCGAACAGCAGGCTTCCGGAAAATCCGTTGCGGTAATGTATTTCGAAAATATCCCCGATCCGAGCGATAAGGACCATACGGCCGAAATGTTAACCAATTTATTAATCACTTCTCTGTCCCAAATAAAAGAGCTCGATGTAATCAGCAGGGAAAGACTGCTTCTTATTCAGAAAGATTTGCAGCAGCAAGCGGTAAAAAACCTATCTCCTTCGTATGCCGAACAGGTTGCGCATAAGGCAAATGCAATGACAATGCTGATAGGAACCATTGTACAGGAGAAACCAAAACTTGCCGTTACCACGCGGTTAATTGATGTCGGAAACGGAAGAATAATAAGTTCGCATCAATTAACAAAATTTCCGGTAAGTAATATTTTCAATTTAGTGGACAGCCTGGCTTATTTTCTGCGTAACGATTTGCAAATTACTTCCGCATCAACTTCAAAGGTTAAACCTGTTTCGGAAGTAACTACTAATTCACCCGAAGCATACCGTGCTTATGTCGAGGGGATAGATCTTTTTAATAAAAATTATTTCGGAGAAGCATTCGGCGCATTTAAACGCGCGGTTGAACTTGACAAAAATTTTGCCATGGCTTATTCCTATTTGTCTTTTGTTACCGCCGATCCTCAAAGAAGTGCGGAATTGTTTCAAAAGGCCGTTAGACTAAGCGCTAAAGCTACGGAGCCGGAACAACTCATGATCCTCGGACAAAATTTTATGATGCGTAACGAATCCGCAAAGGCGGTTGAAACCTTTGAAAAGCTTATTAATATGTACCCGCACGAAATTCACGCTTACGAACTTTTGGCGCAGGTTTACAAGAACCGGTTGCTTAACCCGCAAAAAGGCGCCGAAGTGCTGGAACTCGGAATAAAGAATAATCCCTGGGCAAAACATGTGCTAAACAATCTGGTATATTTTTTAACCTTTCTTAACCGGAAACAGGATGCCCTTAACCTTGTCAACAAATATATAAATATGGCTCCTGCCGAACCGAACCCTTACGATACCAAGGGAGATGTCTATGCGTTTTTTTCCCGGTTTGACTCAAGCCGTGCCGCTTACAAAAATGCATTTGATTTGCGCGGCGATTTCTCGGCCGATAAGCTGGGCATGTATGATGTATTGAGCATGCGGTACAAGGAGGCGGAACAATATTTCGGGCTTAGCAGAAATAAAATTCCGTTGGTAGATATACATAAAGGTCAACTTTACAAAGCCATAAATAAAATAAATAATGAATCTGCTTTATATATCGCCGACCAGGAAAAATTATATAATCTGATACCGCTATATTATGAAACAGGTCAATACACCGAAATGCTCGGCGCAGCAAAGGAATACTCCTTAAAGTTAAAAAAAGATCCGTTAAATAAATTTTACGGGAGAAATTATATTATATGGGCGTTGCTGAAAGACGGGAAACCGGAGGAAGCGCATTCAATGTTATCCGGCATGGAAAAAAATTTAGCGGGAATTGATCCGGGTTTTCAAGTTATTCTTGACTATACATCCGGCGTTGTCGCATTTGAAGAAAAAAATTACGTCATTGCTTTGCAAAAATTCCAAAAAGTATTCTCTTCAATCCCGCCCAATCATTGGCCGAGCATTTACTTTGCCGTTACGCTGTTGAAAAACGGCAGAATATCCGAAGCAATAGAACTGCTTCGCCGCCTAATTTATTTACCGTCTCTTTACGGATTGTCAATTCTGATAATTCCCGGAAACTTCGAGTACTGGCCCATTCCGGCAGTCAAAGCCCATTACTGGCTGGGAGTTGCTTATGAAAGACAAAATGAAACTCAAAAAGCTCTTAAAGAATACGAAGTATTTATAAATATCTGGAAAAATGCGGATTTTAATTCTCCCGAATTAAGCGATGCAAAAAACAGGGTGTCAAAATTAAAAAATCCAATTAGTCAACGGATTGAGTGAAATGAAACCGGATTTATCGTCGGGTAATTTAAATAGGGACAGGTCTGCCGCAGCTGCCGGCATAACTGAAAAAAGCATGGTGATCAGTTTAATTGCTGCGGCTGCTTCGATTATAACTATTGTGTTGCTGATGTATATTGTTATAAGCGGTAACATCCTTGTTCCGGACAAAACAGTTTCTCAGTTAGGCAAAACGATATTTGTTTTTCCGAACGAAAATTCTGGATATCATAAATACGGATGTCCTTTGCCGATTAGGGGCAATAAAGTATCGGACAATTCAGCCGCTCTCAGGACCGTCTGCCGTATTTCGAAAAGCGGTTCGGAAAATCTCTCCCGGCCGGATATTGAATTTGATATGGTAGACGATTTTGACTTCTATTCGGATACCGACTGCGGCTCCGGCCTGAATAAGAGTAAAGGTAATGCCCACGCGGTGAGGTTAATGCGGAAATTGCTCGGCATTACGGATGACCTGGACATGTGGTCCGGCCCTTATAACTGGATACCCAACGATATTTTTAACGAATGGACCGAAATAGTTCAAAAGGTAGAGAACAAATTACATTTTAGGGTACCGCTGACTCAATTTACAACCGGTCCGCCGCCGGCAGCCCTCATTAGAGTTTGCAAATATTCATCAATAAAATCAGCTTCGTTCCGGCGGATTATATCATCCGGAATCGATATTTCATCACCCACGAAATTATATGGAAAAGCAATTGAACTTGATTCAGATCTTGCGGCTGCATTTGCCGGATTAGCTGTAGCTCATCCGGGCATCTTCTTTCATCACAACGGGGACCATTCCAATATTATAAAAGCCCGACAAATTTTTGCCAAAACCGCGGAACAAGATCCGGAACCGGCAAAGCCTCTTCCGGAAAATATGCGTTATTACTGTCTGCATACCGGGAATTTTAAACAATCAATAAGGGATTACGGATCAAAATTAAAAGTTAACCGAAAAATGATTTGTAGAATTTTAAATACTTGAGAGGTTCAATTAAATAACAAATGTGCTACCAACATAAAAGGAGTCAACTTATGAGAAAATCCTTACTCACCTTTCTCTTAATCCTGTGCGTCTCGGTCGTAGTTCAAGGCCAGCAGGGCACAAGGATTAGAGGCACCGTAACCGATAAGGAAGGTACTTTGCTACCGGGTGCAAATATTTTAATTTCTGCTCTTAGTCTCGGTGCCGCAACCGACGCTAACGGCGTTTACGAATTTACGGTGCCGGCGGATCAATCTAACGGCCAGACAGTAGACATGACAGTACGGTACGTCGGCTATAAACCTCAAACCGTGCGTTTAACGCTAAGCGGCGGAACTATTGAACAAAATTTCTCGATGGAAGAAGATGTATTCCAGAGCGAAGCCGTTGTTGTCACGGGTATAGCATCGAGAACATCAAAATCCGTCGCTGAAGTATCGGTATCAAAAATAGATGCGGCCAGTTTAACCAAAACAAGCACTTTCCAGACAATGACCCAGCTGATCGAAGGAAAAATATCCGGCGTGCAGGTCTATTCGATGTCCGGTAACGCGGGAGGCGGTTACAGGTTTTATGTACGCGGCGGCGGCGGTTTAAATGGCGATGAACAGCC
>JBJKOY010000637.1:0-2283 GCA_046706945.1 Ignavibacteriaceae bacterium
TGAAAATTAGTGGAATTCGTGGCTAAAAGTAATAAAATTATCTGAAGAGGTAAATTTGTGTATTATGTATAATTCTATCGGAAGCAAATTATGAAAAACAAAGTACTGAATTTCAACGAAAAGTTCGGTCTGCTCAAGGAGCAGTGGTCGCCCAGGGTAATTGCCGAAATGAACGATTATCAATTTAAACTTGTCAGACTGGAAGGAGATTTCATTTGGCACAGCCATAAAGATACCGACGAAACATTTATAGTTTTGGAGGGTGTCCTGCGCATCGATTTCCGCGACGGAAGCGCGTCCGTAAATAGCGGGGAGATGCTGGTAGTGCCTAAAGGAGCGGAGCATAAACCCTATGCCGAGAAAGAGGTAAAAGTACTGCTTATCGAACCGAAGGGAGTAAGAAATACCGGGGACGGGGAAATAAATGAACGTACTGCGGAAAATAATATTTGGATTTAATTATAAGGAGAAATTATGTCAAGCGTACAAATACGTTATATAGTTAACGACGTTGATGCGGCGATCGCATTTTACACCGAGCAGCTGGGATTTAAATTAGTAATGCACCCTGCCCCGCCGTTTGCAATGCTGTCGCGCGGCGAACTCAGACTGGTTTTAAGCGCTCCCAATCCTTCAGGCGGCGGAGGTCAGCCCATGCCCGACGGCACTCAACAGGCTCCGGGAGGCTGGAACAGGTTTTCAATCGAAACAAACGATATCCTTTCGCTTGTGGATCGGCTAAGGAAAGCCGGCGCCCGCTTCCGGAACGATATAGTGACCGGCGTAGGAGGCAGGCAAATCATCGTAGAAGATCCCTCGGGTAACCCGGTCGAACTTTTCGAGCCGGGCATACCCGAAGCAAAGCTTAACTCCGGCATGTAACATAATTACATACTGTGATCAAAAACTCAATCTCTTTCTTAAAGTCGATTCTGAATTGATCAGGCTTCATTCTTTTATTATTATAACCGGAATTATTTTCGCCGTCCTGCGGATAAAAACGACGGCGGATTTTTCAGTTGAAATTTATTACTACTTCAAAAAATACCGTATCGAAAAAGGTATTAACTTCCGCGGATGAAATTCGGAAAAATACCCGCCGGTGTTAAAGTATATTTATGTTATAATCGGAGAAGAATATGAAAAAACAATACTTCAATAGTTTATTATGCGATTGCGGAGTTCCGGTACCGTCAGGTGATAAATTCCGGGAAATTAATACGATCAAAATTTTACCTCCCTTAATTTTAGCCGTAATTACCGCGGTTCTCTTAAGCAGCATAAGTTTTGCACGGACAGACCATAAAAAAATAAACAGGCAGTTGTCCTCAAATACACCCGGCAAAGGCATGGATTACAACTGGCTTCAGTTTAATTTCAATTCCCGGCACAGCGGAGACAACACAAAAGAAAATAAGATTACTATCCGGAACGTTAAAAAGCTGCACCGGATTTTTAAAGTCCCGCTTTCATCCGTTGCCGACGGCGCGCCGGTATATTTAAGCAATGTTAAAACCCGTTCCGGTATTGTGAATATGATTTTCGTAACCACGAAGGACGGGAAGATTATTGCGCTGAACGCTTTAAACGGAAGTAAAATTTGGTCGCGCCAGTACGGAACCGGAAGCTACACAATAAACAACGGCGGCAGACCGACGTATACCACTTCTTCGCCGGCTATAGACCCGGATTTAAAATATATATACAGCTACGGCCTCGACGGATACGTCCATAAATACCGCGTCGCGGACGGTACGGAAATTAAAAGCGGCGGCTGGCCGGAACTGTGCACTCTTAAACCTTTCAACGAAAAAGGCTCGTCCGCCCTTGCCACGGCAACCGCAAAAAACGGAAGTTCTTACCTTTACGTAGCGAACGGGGGATACCTGGGCGACAGAGGCGACTACCAGGGACATTTAACTACAATAAATTTGAAGACCGGCCGGCAGAATGTTTTTAATGCGGACTGCAGCAACATGACTGTGCATTTCAAGGAAAGACCGGACAAACCCGACTGCGAATCGGTCCAAAGCGCGGTATGGGGAAGGCCCGGAGCTGTTTATGATCCTTCGACGGACAAAATTTATATTGCCACGGGCAACGGCGAATTTGATCCGAAAAAATTCGACTGGGGTGATGCGGTTTTAGCTCTTAACCCGGACGGCACCGGCAAAAACGGTTTTCCCGTGGACAGCTACACTCCGGTTAATTATAAGGAGCTGAACGACAGGGACCTGGATCTCGGCAGTACCGAGCCGGCAATAATACCGGTCCCGGGCTCAT
>JBJKOY010000638.1:0-11439 GCA_046706945.1 Ignavibacteriaceae bacterium
CACTATGCCATAAATAAATACTAATTATCAGACAACCCATTTTTAATTTTTAATTTGTACTTTATAATTGACTTCGTTTGTATTATCTATTTCATCGGATTATATTCCTATTTAAGTTTTACATTAATTTTATCAAAAACTAAGTCCAATGGAAGACCTCTTCGAATATAAATTGTTCGCCAAACACCTTGCCGAGGCAAGCGGGAAAATAATTAAAAGCTATTTCAGGCAGAAAATAAGAATCGACTCAAAGAAAGATGCCTCACCCGTCACTATCGCGGATAAAAAATCCGAGGAAATAATGCGGTCCGAAATTATGAAGCATTTTCCCGATCACGGTATAGTTGGAGAAGAGTTCGGAAATCATAATGAAAATGCCGAGTTTAAATGGATACTCGATCCCATCGACGGGACCAAAAGCTTCATATGCGGAACAGTTACGTTCGGGACTCTTATTGCTTTAACTCGGAACGGCAAGCCCCTGATCGGCGTAATAAATCAGCCAGTTCTTAACGAATTCCTTATCGGCGATAACGACACAGCGGAATTGAACGGCGAGAAAGTAAGGGTTAGAAAATGCAAAGATTTATCCGATGCCGTTCTTCTTACCACAGACCATCTTCACGTAAAAAAATACCAGGATATCGGTAAATTCAATTCACTTTTAGAAAGGGTCAAGATTTACAGAAATTGGGGCGACTGCTACGGGTACTACCTCCTTGCTACGGGCTTTGCCGATATTATGGTCGATCCGGTTATGAATTTGTGGGATCTTACCGCCCTGATTCCGGTTGTCAAAGGCGCTGGCGGTATTATAACGGATTATCACGGAGGGGACCCGGTTAAAGGCAACAGTATAATTGCCGCTTCCCCCGGTATCCACAATGATGTCGTAAGAATTTTAAATTCCTAACATGCTCTTGAACTTAATCTCGAACTTGAACTTGAACTTGAACTTGAACCTTGTTCCCAATTAAAATTTCCCGAGTAAAAAAATAACTATTGTCCCGACGGCGGCAGTGACCGCCCATATCCTGGTTTTCTTTAAATTAAATATTATTATCATTGCCAGGATCCACCAGGCAAAAAGCAAAACAGGTCCGCTTGAAAAAATATCCGTTACCGGAGCAATTTTTGTCCCGCCGATTATTCCCAGCTCGCAGCCTTTTTTTACCGTACTGAAAATTAAAGTAAAACTGAAAAAAGAAATTACGGTAAAAATTGTATACAGCCTTAATCGGGGTGGTTCCCTGAATACTTCAAAGCCCGTCCTTACTGCTAAGAGCAGGCCCGCAAACAAAGTTATAAAATAGAACATTGATATCTGCGAAGGCACATGGCCGAGGAATTGCATCGTTACCGTATTCTCGACAGGCAATAAATATGTTTTGCCTGAATCGGTAAGTTCAACTCTGTATTGTACGCGGCTTAACGGAGGCTGCGCCGGTATATAAGCATATAATCTTCCGCTGTCCGGTTTCATAGTCTCGAAATGCCATAACTTGTCACTAATCCCTTTCCATCTCAAAATGCCCTTAAGATCGGTGCAGTTATCTGCCAACCAGACCTTGTAGCTGTTTTTACTGTCCGCTGTCCTGTCGAAACTAAAAGAAACCTCGCCTGTGATCAATGTTTCCGTCCCGTTTATCGGGTAATCAGGGGACTGCACCCTTTGAGTGTATCCCGCCAGAAAAGTAATAATAACCGTTGCGATCCATAAAATCAGGGATTGTTTCATTTGAATTGTCTTTTATTTTGAAGCTACCGGCTTTGTCGGCCCTATTTATTTATTACAAAATTAAACATTTTAATTTAATATTCAGATGACTTGAGGATATTAATTATTTTTAGAGTCAACATTATTATTAACGGCGAAGGCAGAAAACACAATGGGTCGAAATAATAATTTCGGCATCAGGATTTTTAATAATATGTGATTACTATCCCTTCAATTTTGAGTAATTAGTTTTAGTTTATTCTTCATAAATAAATTAAAAATAATTATTGATGGTAGATAATAGAGTAAAAATTTACGATACACCGGAATTAGCCTCCGAAAAACTTTCCCTGAGACTGAGAGAAGAAATAAACAAAAAAGACGGCGTGTTTAATCTTTCCGTTTCGGGCGGAAGTACTCCCGAAGTACTTTTCAAAAAATTAGCGTCGGAGGAATTCAATAAAAGCATCGATTGGAATAAAACTCATTTCTGGTGGTGCGACGAAAGGTGCGTTCCGCCCGATGATAAGGAGAGTAATTTCGGATTGACTCACAACCTTTTACTGAACAGAATATCAATTCCCCTGGAAAACATTCACAGGATTAAAGGCGAAGCCGAAGCTAGTAAAGAAGCCGTGAGATATGCAACGGACATGGAAAAAATGCTCGGCACGGGAAATAACGGTATTCCGGTATTCGACCGGGTTCTGCTGGGTCTGGGCAAAGACGGGCATACCGCTTCTCTCTTTCCCGGAAAGAATCTTTTGTTCGTTTATTCAAATTTAGTCGGGGTCGCCAGGCATCCGGAAAGCGGTCAGAGAAGAATAACTCTGACCAAGGAAGTTTTAAACAGAGCAGAAAGAATAACCTTCCTTATAACCGGGAGAGAAAAAGCAAAAATACTGTCCGAAATTCTGCAAAATCATCCCGTCAGCAAAAATTATCCCGCTGCTGAAATAAAACCTTTAAATGGAATATTGGATTGGGTGATCGATAAAGAAGCGGCATTTTATTTGTAGGAAATTTATTCCATATTTGTTTTAGTCATTTAAAGGTTTTTTTATTTCGTAAGGAATAAACGAGAAGATTTTGATTAACCCGAAATTATATGAAATAAATACAAGAGTCTGGATCAAACAATTCGACAGGGGAATCAAGCTCGGGGAAATACCTCTGGATGTATGGCAATCATTTTCCGATAAGGGTATCAATATTATATGGCTGCTCGGCGTATGGGAAACGTGCCCCGGATTAACCGCTAAATGCTGCTTCTCACCTGATCTGGTCGCCGCTTATTCAAAAAGTCTGGATGATTGGAAGAAGGAGGATGTGATCGGATCCCCGTTTTCAATTAACGATTATGCCGTCAATCCGTCTTTAGGCAGCATGGATGACCTGATCGAATTGAAAAAAAGATTAAACGGCTTAGGCCTGAAACTGATCCTGGATTTTATACCGAACCACTTCGGAGCGGAAACGAAATGGCTTGCCGGTAAACCGGAAATTTTTCTCCAGGCCGATTACGAATTGTACGAGAAAGATTCCTTTACTTTTTTTTACGATAATTCGGCCTCGAAATATTTCGCGCACGGAAGGGATCCGCTTTTTCCAGCATGGTCAGATACCGTACAGGTAAATTATTTCAGTACCGCAGCTCGAGAATTTATGACGGGAATACTGACGGATCTTACCGATATATGCGACGGTGTTAGATGCGACATGGCTATGCTTCCCCTGAATAATGTTTTTGAGAACACCTGGCTCGGCGTGCTAAATAAGAACAAGTACAAAAAACCCAGGGAAGAATTTTGGAAAACCGCGATAAAAAAAGTTAAAGAAAAATCGCCGGAATTTATTTTTATAGCCGAAGCCTACTGGGATCTCGAATGGGACCTTCAGCAGCTCGGTTTTGACTATACCTACGATAAAAGATTGACCGATAGGCTGTCCCATAAAGACGTTCAAGGCGTAAAAGCTCATCTTTCCGCCGATAAGGATTTTCAGCTTAAATCCGTAAGGTTCCTTGAAAACCACGACGAGCAGAGAGCGGTTGCAAAATTCGGGAAAAAGGAAACTTATGCCGCCTCCGTATTGATAGGTACGGTTCAGGGCATGAAGATGTATTACGACG
Organism: Ignavibacteriaceae bacterium; assembly: GCA_046706945.1. Taxonomy (GTDB): domain Bacteria; phylum Bacteroidota; class Ignavibacteria; order Ignavibacteriales; family Ignavibacteriaceae; genus FEN-1297. The sequence goes on from JBJKOY010000638.1 coordinate 3,849, forward strand.
GACAGTTCGAAGGGAAAAAAATAAGACTGCCGGTGCAGCTAGGCAGAGAACCCGTTGAGAAAATATCCGCTTCACTGCGTGAACATTACGATAAGATTCTAAAGATTACCAAAGATGATGTTTTCATTCGCGGCGAATGGAAGCTTTTATACCCCCTGCCGGTTTCCGAAAACGATTCCACGTACGAAACGGTCTTTGCATGGCAGTGGAAACTGGAAAACGATCTGAGAATCGTCGTAATAAATTATTCGGAAAATACCGCGTACTGCCGGTTAAAATTCGATGTACCTTGCGGAAATAACGAAGTTTCGCTTGAAGATCTGCTGAACGGCGTCGTCTATAAACGGAGCGTCGACGAAATTAAATCCGAAGGACTATTTATCGAGCTGAAATGTTTTCACAGTCATATTTTCTCAGTTAAAGATTAATATTTTTAAATGAAGACCGCCGCAGTCATCCCTGCTTATAACGAAGAGGAATCGATAGCAAAAGTAATTAAGCACATTCCCGCCGGAGTTGTAAATGAAATAATTGTAGTTAATAATAATTCAACTGATAATACCGAGCGTCTGGCGCTGGATGCAGGCGCAACCGTACTGAGGGAGACAATTCAAGGATACGGAGCCGCATGTCTAAAGGCTCTCGATTACCTGAAGGATAAGGATTATGCGATCGTTTTATTCCTGGACGGCGATTACAGCGATTTCCCCGAGGAAGCGGGGCTGCTTCTGTCGCCGATAATAAATGAAGACTACGATTTCGTTCTCGGCAGCAGGGTCAAAGGCAACAGGGAAAAGGGCGCCCTGCCGGTGCAGTCAAGAATCGGAAGCATAATATCCGGGATACTGGTATATTTATTCTGGGGATTTTATTATACCGACCTCGGACCTTTCAGAGCCGTCAAGTACGATAAACTGGTTTCACTCGGGATGAAGGATAAATGGTACGGGTGGACGGTCGAAATGCAGATTAAAGCGGTTAAAAAGAAATTAAAGATAAAAGAAATCCCTGTCAGCTACAGGAAAAGAATTGGCAAATCGAAAGTGACCGGAACCGTAAAAGGCTCTTTCATGGCCGGAGTAATTATTATCAAAACAATATTTGCGGAATTATTTTATAATAATTAGTATTTAAACGGACTTCCCGATTTAAAGAAGCATAATGATAAATGAAAAAAATGCGGTTATAATATTCTGCCGTTTCCCGTATGAAGGAAAAGTAAAAACCAGATTAGCCGGAGCCGCGGGCAGGAAAGCTGCGGCCGAATGCTACCGGCTGTGCGCTGAACATGTCTTCGACGAATGCAGAAAATTAAATCCCGGTAATACCGTTTGTTATATCTTTTATTCGGAAAAAGGCGACGAGAATAAAATAAGAAACTGGGCGGGAGCAGGTTTTGAATTCTTCCCTCAGGACGGGTATGACCTCGGGGCGAAAATGGCCGGGGCACTTCAAAAAGTATTCGGAAAAAATACCGGGAAAGTAATATTAATAGGCACCGATATTCCCGACATTTCGGCGGAAATTTTAAAAGGAGCATTTAAAAAACTGGATGACGCGGATTTAGTAATAGGACCTGCCGGCGACGGCGGTTTCTACCTGATAGGTGCAAAACATTTTGTCCCGGGATTATTTGAAGGCATTAAATGGGGCGAAGATAAAGTATGCAATGCCTTAAAAGAAAGATTGAAACGAAATAATCTTAAAACGGACGAGACCCCGGAACTGATAGATATAGATACTATCGAAGATGTTGAAACATGGCTTAAGCTGCGACGAGGAAGCGCGGACAGTGAATTCAAGATTCAAATTAAAAAACTCTTTTCCGGGTATAAATTTAGACTGTAAAATTTCAAATTATTTAAAATCACCTGGCAAAATCGTGAAAAAAATTGCTGTAGATGTTTAAGGAATTTAAGGATATTTTAAAGTAATCATGGATCGTATAAAAGGAAGGGGGGCGCAATTCAATCCCCCGAATCGTTTTGAGAAACTTCACGTTGAGCCGGAGGAATCCGGTGAAGACCAGGAGTACGGCTTTGAAAAAAGCGTTAGGAAAGAGGAGACGAATTTTTTTAGGGACTATTCAAAGTCGGTTATTTCCAGGAACAACAGCGATGATCTTTATTTTAACCTGTCGATAAACCCGTACCGCGGATGCGAGCACGGATGCATTTATTGCTATGCAAGGCCGAGCCACGAATATCTCGGCTTCTCTTCGGGCATAGATTTCGAAACCAAAATAATGGTTAAAGAAAACGCCCCTGCTTTACTTGAGGAATTTTTTAGTAACAAATTTTATAAACCTGAAACAATTGTATTTTCCGGCAACACGGATTGTTACCAGCCTGTTGAAAGGAAACTGAAAATTACAAGGAGACTTCTGGAGACATGCCTTAATTACGGGAACCCCGTGAACATAATTACAAAAAATTCCCTGATATTGAGAGATGCGGATATACTTGAAAAAATGGCTGCAAAAAATATCGTCTCGGTCATGCTTTCGATCCCCTCGCTTGATCCGAAGCTTACCCGGATTATGGAGCCCAGGACTTCCGAACCCGGAAGAAGATTTAAAACCGTGGCGGAATTAAAAGCCAGGAATATACCCGTCGGCGTAAATATAGCACCGATTATCCCGGGATTGACGGATAAAGAAATACCTTCGATATTGAAGGCAGCGGCAAAAGCCGGAGCAGGGTTTGCCGCCAGGGAAATGCTGCGTCTGCCGTATTCGGTAAAGGATTTATTCCTAGAATGGCTTTATGAGAACCTTCCCGAAAGGGCGGACAAGATAATAAGTCAAATTAAACAGGTAAGGAACGGGAAACTGAACGAATCGGCGCCGGGTAAAAGATTTTCCGGAGAAGGCGAACTGGCAAGAACAATAAATAACCTGTTCGATATTAGCTGCAAGAAATACGGAATAAAAAAGTACGGGCCGGTTCTGACTACAGGGAATTTCGGAATGAATAAAAACTTGCAATTTAATTTGTTTAATTCGTGAGTATTTTGTGATTATTTTCCAGGTATTTTTGTTATTTTAGAATCTAAATTTAATTCTATACATCAAACACGTAAAATGGCAAATAAAAAAGGTAAACCCAGAGAAAGGCAGATTGGTAAAAAAACCGCCGAAAAAAAACCGTTGATCAATCCCAGGTACAAAAATACGTTCTGGACAATTGTAGTTATTGTAATTCTCTTAATATTTTTTATAGTAAACAATACCAGATCGGTGCCCAAGGAAGGACCATATCCGCCCAGTTACATTCCGGCGACTCAACCCGGACCGGATACTGCGATTGATCCGAGATTACAAATGGATACCCATAAAAATTCAAAATAACAATAGGGAATATCATGAAAAAAATAGCTTTTGCTGTGATAATGTCAGCCGTGACCATATTATTCGGATGTTCGAAAAGCAATACAAATGTTAATAATAAAAATCAAAACGCCGCTCCGCAGAACGCATCCATGAGCCAAACTACCGAACTGAATTCCGCGGATCAAACAGCGCCCGATTTTACTTTGACCGATACGAAAGGTAAGAAAATATCTCTTTCGGATTATAAAGGGAAAGTGGTTATACTGGATTTCTGGGCTACTTGGTGCCCGCCGTGCAGAAGAGGCATCCCCGATCTTATTTCGATTAAAAAAGAATATAAGAATAAAATAGTCATTATCGGCGTTTCGCTTGATGTAGATACAAAGAAAAACGTAGTTCCGTTTATGAAATCATACGGTATAAATTATCCCGTTGTTTATGCTACGAACCAGGTCGTAAAAGATTACGGAAATATTGATGCGATCCCCACTTCATTTATTATAGACAAGGACGGGAAAATAGTAAACCAGCATATTGGTCTTACACCCAAAGAAGTTTATGTTGACGAAATAAACAAACTGCTGGGAAATTCGTAAAATATTCCTCGACGGGGATCCGTTTTAAGCGGATTCCCGCCTAAATGAATTTAGTCTATTACTTCCTGAAGAGATATAAAATTAAGCTGATTATAATACTAAGAATAATAGACGTTACTATAGGAAAATAAAAAGTAAAATTTTTCTTTTTTATGTAGATATCTCCGGGCATTTTTCCAAGCAACGGGATTTTATCCCAAAACGCCAGGAACACGCCGATCACAATTATTATAATTCCGGCTAAGATCAAAAACCTGCCTAAATTTTGAAATTCCTGCATTTTTATCGATTGAAAATGTTAAAATCTTCGTTATTAATTGTAAAAAACTTATATCGAAATGTAAAATCAAAATATTGATTTTCGGAATTTATAAAAAAATATTTATATTAAATCATAAAGCATTCTAATTAATAAGAAAATGCAAAAAATAAAAGTACTTATCGTTGACGATCACCTGCTTGTAAGATCGGGCATAAAAAGTCTGCTGCAGGATATCGAAGAAATCAACGTTGTAGACGAAGCCGAAAACGGCTCACAAGCGATAGAAAAAGCAGTTGAGTTAAACCCTGATGTTATCCTAATGGATATTTCAATGCCGGATATCTCGGGACTGGATGCGACCGCGGAGATTAAAAAGAGATCGCTTCCGGTTAAAGTACTTATTTTAACTATGTATGAAAATGAAGAATATATATATAGCGCGTTGAAACTGGGAGCTCACGGTATTTTACATAAAAACATAAGCAAAGAAGAACTTATCCTTGCCATTAAAACCGTTGCCTCAGGAAAGAGATATTTCGGCCTCAGTATATCTCAAATAGTTATTGAAAATTTAATTAAGAAATTCGACGAATCTATCGACTCAAAAGGAGAGATTGAATTTACCAAAAGGGAAAAGGAAGTCCTGCATCTGATAGCGGAAGGGTATTCAAACCATGAAATAGCCGCAAAGCTCGGAATAAGCACGCGAACGGTCGACAGCCATAAAACAAATCTGATGCAGAAATTAAACATAAAAAGCAGTGCAGCTTTAACGAAATTTGCCGTTAAGAACGGATTCTGAAAAGTTAAATCCCTCCCGTAAACAGTCAAAAAACAACATATAAAAAACAGAACCTGTAAAATTAACTGTTTTTAAGGTGTGAGTAGGAAGAATTCCCATAATAAAGTAGGAAGAATTCCTAGAAAAAATTAGGTATTTATACTGATTTTTTTTTCCCCGCTTATTCATATATTAACTGCACTATTTTCTCTAGGGTGGGGGCTGCAGGGGAACTTTGGAACCATTGGATCTTGCTCCTATTCAATGGTTCCAGTTTTTTTTAAATCCGGAATTTGCGCGTTTATGGACAGAAATAAGATCCTGATTGTAGAAGATGATTTTGACACCCAGCTATTCCTAAACCTTTTTCTCGGAAGGTATTATCAAGTAGATATTTGTAATTCGGATTCGGAATTCTATTCATTGTTAGAAAGTAACAAATACGCTTTGATAAGAATGGATATAGCAATAAAGGGATCAAAAGACGGTCTGCAAATGACTAAAGAACTAAAGAGTACGGAACGATATAAGAATATTCCGATAATTTGCTTATCGGCACACGTTCTGGATAAATACAAAAAAAACGCTTATGAAGCGGGAGCGGATATCTTCCTGGAAAAGCCCGTTAAAAACTATAAGCTGTTAAATACAGTAAAAGAATTGATTTCCGGGTAACTGCCTAATATAATTCAAATCAGCAGCCGCAAATATTTAGCCGCAAACACTGAGAATACTCCATCGTTAAATTCCTATATACGCGCCAAATATCTAAGTTTATTTATTATTCACGGTATGTCCTTTTTTTTTAAGAAAAAAATATGCTTATTTTGGGATTTGAAAATCACGGCATTATTCTTTTTTTTTGATTAAAAGTATATATTTTTTTCAAAATATTCGTATTTTTTTCGATAATCTTATTAGAGCAAAGATTATTGCAGGTTTCAAATATTAGGAGCGGTTTATGAGTGAAAACAATATTCCGGCAAAACCCAAATTGTTAGTTACAGAAGACGATTTTGAAAATCAGAAATTCCTGGAGATGTTTTTAAAAAGACATTTCGATGTTGAAATATGCGATTCGGAGCAATCATTCTACGATCATTTAAGCAAATCAAAGTTCGATGTAATATTGATGGACATTTCTTTAAGGGGGAATAAAAACGGATTGGAACTGACCAGCGAATTGAGAAAAATGAAAGGATATGAAGATACGCCGGTCATTTGCTTGTCGGCCCATGCTTTTAAAAAGGACAGAGATAATGCGCTAAATGCAGGTGTCGACGTCTTCCTGACAAAACCCGTGGAAAACAAAGTCCTGTTAAATACATTATTGGATGCGGTTCAGGGAAAGAAAGCAAACGAATAATTCGAATCATGGTAAGGGAATCGGAATTAAGGCGCGACGCCTTAATGATTGGTTAAAAGCTGTGACTTTCCCTGTTAAAAGGATTTTCAATTGATCGCCGAACTGAAGATCAAGAGCCGGGTCGAAGAAATTTGGGCTCTTCCAGGGTAAGAATTAAAGAGATCCTGTGAGTATCGGGAAGCCTGTCCTCTGCGGCTTCGCTGAAACGTGCGAACGAATAGTCTATATTTAATTTGGGCAGTTTGATACCCGCACCAATAGTGAACTGGTTGACATCGTTGTAACCGCCCCGCACCATAAATATATTCTTGTAATTGTATTCCAAGCCCGCATGAATGTTTACGCTTACCGGACCAACGTACACTGCTGCCGTATACTGCCTGTTTTCAAACCTTATATCGAAATCTGCCGCGGGCATAACGGTGCCGCCTAAAAAATTTATACGGTATGCCGCACCTATTTTTGCCGTGGGCGTAACAAGCTCGTTTCTTCCGGTACTCCATGCTACCAGGGTAGTGGTGATGTCCTGCAGGTTCACCCCAAGGGATAATTTATCCGTAGCGGCGTACCAGGCTCCCACGTCAAATCCGATTCCGTAAGCGGAGTATTCGGCAATGCTTCGGTAAATTATTTTAGCGTTTGCGCCGTAATAAAATTTACTGTTGTAGCGTTTGGCAAAAGTAAAATAAAAAGCCCAGTCCTGATCGCTGAATTCGGTTATTTTGCTGTAATCCAATCCGGCGGACGGATCGTTAATATAATTCGGATCGGTGATTACCTGCCCGGTATTCCTGTCGATCAGGGCGTTTCTAGTATCGGGAATGCCGTCTACTCCCAGTCTCATAATGCTTAATCCGAAACTCATATTGCTGTCGTACGGTATCGCGACGGAGGCATAATCGTAATTGACGAGGCTTCCGTAACGTTCGTCGTGCATTAATGAAATTTCGGGATAATTTATCTGAGCCAATCCGGCCGGGTTATAATAGCCTGCTGTAACGTCGTTCGCTACGGCAACGAACGCTCCCCCCATGCCCATCGGTCTTCCGCCTACTCCGATATCCATAAATTCGCCGGCATATTTTCCTATAACCGTTTGTGCATTTAAATTAAAAGAAAGGAGTACGGCAAGTAAGAATAGGCCCGAAAATCTTTTGGACATTAAAGAGACTCCCTTAAAAGATGCATGACATTATAAAATTGAATTAAAAAATTGGTAAAATGATTCTTAAAATCAAGGCTAATTTTCTTAATT
>JBJKOY010000639.1:0-5794 GCA_046706945.1 Ignavibacteriaceae bacterium
GCATCGAGAATCGAGAAGATCTGCGGCGAATTAATAAAACACGGAATGAACCCTTCAATGCCCGCCGCGGCTATTGAAAACGGAACGCTTCCCGAACAAAGAACAATTACCGGCCGGCTTGACGGAATTGCCGAAGAATTTATAAAGCAAAATTTCCGCGCCCCGGTCATTATAATGATCGGCCCGACCGTCCCGTTTAGAAGAGAAATATCCTGGTTCGAACAAAATGCATCTTCTAATTCGGAGAACGCTGAGTATGCGGCCGAAGAATTTATAAGCATTCCAGTTGAAAAAATTCCGGCTAACTGAATGTTCTGCAGCATAGGCTCTGATGCAGGGCTTGCAGCGACGTTAAAATTGCCGGTTGAAAAACTTGTAAAAATTTAACGCTCAATCGGCGATTAATATTTCGAAATAATAATGAACATCTTTAACATCTATTTACCCGTTGTAGGAATTCATTTTAATGTTTTACTGCTTGTATTAATCGGTTTCTGCGTGGGAGTAATAGCGGGATTTTTCGGAGAAGGAGGCGGCTGGTTTGTGTTCCCTCAAAAGCAGCAGAAAGAAGAAGAAGAAGAAGAATTAAATAATCTACTGGCCGGGGAATATCCGCAGTCGCGCAGCAAAATAGCGGAAAAACTTCATCATATAAAAATCCCTCCGATGATTTCATTTCCTGCATCGTATATAGAAGCGATATCATTGTGGATAATTAAAAGATCAGAGTAAACTATGGGCATTTTTGAAATATACCTGCCTGTCGCAGGCATCCACTTCAACATTCTATTATTGATGCTGCTGGGGTTCTGCGTGGGAGTTATAGGAGGATTTTTCGGAGTAGGCGGCGGCTGGCTCCTCACGCCCGCACTTAATATTTTCGGATTTCATATGGCGTTCGCGATAGGTACCGGCCTTTCCAACATTTTCGGACAATCGTTCGGAGCTTTGAAAAAACATCAGAGCATGGGCACAGTCGATTTTAAACTGGGAATATTTTCGATCTTCACTTCGATAATTGGCTTCGAAATAGGGTCCAGGATTGTTATTGCCATGGAAAAAGCCGGCGACGTAGGCGTAATAATAAGATGGTGCTATATTGTTTTCCTTGCCGGGCTGGGCTCCTTTATGTTCTATGATTATTTCGTACTCAGAAAGAAACAGCCCGTAAACCCTGCGGCCGGGGACCCGGAAACCTCTGACGGCAAGCCGTCTCAATATCAAATGAATAAAGTCGCCAGGAAACTCCATAATATAAATCTGCCTCCTATGATTTCCTTCCCGAAATCCCATATCGACAAAGTTTCTCTCTGGGTCGTAATCGTAATATTTTTATTTACGGGCTTTCTTTCGGGGATACTGGGCATCGGCGGCGGATTTATTATACTCCCTACCCTGGTTTATCTGATAGGCCTGCCGACGGTTATTGCTGTAGGCACCAGCTTAATTACCGTATTCGCTACCGCGGCCTTCGGATGCCTTACATACGCATTGGACGGAAGAGTAGAATTAACAGCCGCATTTATTATGCTTATAGGCGCTTCAATCGGGGCGCAGATCGGGGCAACCGCAGTTAAGTACATCAAAGGTTACGGAATCAGACTTTTGTTTGCGATAATGATAATCTTCACGAGTTTTTCCGTTATTACCGAACAACTCTACAAAATCCTGACCGGGAAAATATTTCAATCGCTGGCAGGAGTGATACTAGTGGGAACGGCTCTAGCGATGACGGCGATAATTGTCGCCAGGTTTATAATTGAATCGAGAAAAGAAAAATCGTATTCAATTCCCGCTAAAAACAGTTTATAATTTTCGGGCTGTATATGGATATCTTCAATATTTATTTGCCGGTAGCGGGTATAGAGTTCAATGTTTTTCTATTAATTATAATAGGATTTTGCGTCGGGGTGCTGGGCGGGTTCTTCGGAGTCGGCGGCGGATGGATGATTACCCCGGCTTTGAATATATTCAACTTTCACATGGATTTTGCAATAGGAACGGGATTCTCCACAATATTCGGGCAATCGATCGGTGCGGTCAGGAAACACAGTAAAATGGGAAATGTGGATTGGAAACTCGGTTTGATCTCGATTGCAACTTCCGTAATCGGGCTGGAAGCAGGTTCCGAAGTAATAATGGCGCTGGAAAAAGAAGGAGAAGTAGGAACTATTGTCAGGTGGTGTTACGTGTTCTTCCATTCCGCGATGGGATGCTATATGTTTTACGATTATTTCGTAATGCAGCCAAGGCTGCTGAAGCGTATGGAAGAGGAGAAAAAAAATGCTGCGGGCGAGCCGCGGAATATCAACAGGAGCAAATATGCGGAGAAGCTTCATAAACTGAACCTGCCGCCTATGATATCCTTTCCCGTTTCAGGTATTGAAGGCGTTTCAATATGGATAATTTTATTGATCTTTTTATTTACCGGTTTTCTTTCAGGGTTCCTGGGCGTAGGCGGAGGGTTTATTATAGTGCCCGTACTGGTTTATTTGATCGGACTGCCTACAACGATAGCGGTGGGAACAAGTTTGATTACGGTGCTGTTCAGCGGGGCGTACGGGTGTCTGACATACGCGCTTAAAGGCCGGGTGGAACTGCTTGCGGCTTTCATCATGCTCATCGGCGCTTCGATCGGCGCCCAGATAGGCTCTACCGCCGTAAAGTACATAAAGGGCTACGGGATCAGGCTTCTTTTTGCAATCATGGTAATCCTGGCCGGATTATCCGTGGCAACCGAGCAGTTTTATAAAATGACCGCGAAACAGTATTTCCAGCTTCTCGCGGGCATAGTTTTAATGGGCTCCGCATTTACGATGGCGGTGATAATTATAGGCAAGCTGATAATCGGAGTAAAAAAGGAAAAATAATTTTATAAAAATTTTTATAAACAAAAAGACTTATTTACATGGGCATTTTCGAAATACATTTACCGGTTGCGGGGATCGAATTCAATATCCTTCTGCTGCTGATAATCGGGTTTTGCGTCGGCGTCCTTGGAGGCTTCTTCGGCGTCGGCGGCGGCTGGATTGTAACTCCAGCCCTTAACATATTCGGTTTCCACATGGCCTTTGCCATAGGGACCGATCTGGCGAATATTTTCGGCCAGTCAATAGGGGCCGTAAAAAAACATCAAAAGATGGGGAACATCGACTGGAAGCTCGGCCTGATTTCAATAGTTACTTCCGTCATCGGGCTGGAAATTGGTTCGGAGGTGATCATTGCGCTGGAGAAAGAAGGCGACGTGGGAATGATTGTCAGATGGTGCTACATGGTACTTCTGTTCTCCCTCGGCAGCTATATGCTTTACGATTATTTTGTCGGTCATCGAAAGCATTTGAAACAGCTTGAAGATGAAAAGAATAAGGGAGGCAGCGGCGCGGCAATAAGCGAAAGGAGCAAGATCTCGGAAAGGCTCCATAAAATAAATCTGCCCCCGATGATTTCCTTCCCCGCGTCGGGTATAGAAGGAGTTTCCCTGTGGATTATTTTTCTGATCTTTTTGCTCACCGGTTTTTTATCCGGGTTTTTGGGCGTAGGCGGAGGGTTTATTATAATGCCAGCCCTTGTATATTTGATCGGTCTCCCGACGGCAATTGCCGTGGGTACGAGCCTGATTACGGTACTCTTCAGCGGGGCGTACGGCTGTTTTACATATGCAATGAAAGGCCGGGTGGAACTGCTGGCGGCTTTCTTTATGCTGATAGGAGCTTCCGTAGGCGCCCAGATAGGTTCTTCCGCCGTCAAATACATTAACGGCTACGGGATCCGTCTTCTTTTTGCGATAAAGAATGTCTTCGCGGGATAATCCGTTGCTACGGAACAGTTTTACAAGATGACAATGAACCAGCTTTTTCAAACACTCGCGAGTATTGTCTTAATGGGAACGGCGTTGACGATGTCGTTTGTAATTATCGGCGAACTTTTGTTGGAAGCAAAAAAGGAAAGATAAGATCTTAAAACTTTTACTAACAACCGAAGCAAAAACATGGAAATATTTAACATCTATTTACCGGTAGCGGGAATCGAGTTCAACGCTTTATTACTGCTGTTGATAGGTTTCTGCGTAGGTGTTCTGGGGGGCTTTTTCGGAGTCGGCGGCGGATGGATCGTGACGCCCGCTTTGAACATTTTCGGCTTTCATATGGCATATGCCATCGGTACCGACCTCGCGAATATTTTCGGACAGTCCATAGGGGCAACAAAAAAACACCACAGGATGGGCAATATCGACTGGAAGCTGGGTACGATTTCGATCGCAGCATCTATTGTCGGCCTGGAAATAGGATCTCAGGTCGTACTGATCCTGGAAAGGGAGGGAGACGTAGGCTCAATAGTAAGATGGTGCTACCTGTTTCTTATGTTCGGGCTGAGCATACTTATGTTTTACGACTACTTTAAATTAAATCCCAAGAGGATAGCGAAAAGACAAAATTCTGAGGAAGCAAAAGAAAAATCCGGTCCTAAAAAGGAGAAAGAAAATATTGCCGCAAAGCTGCACAGGATAAACCTCCCCCCGATGGTTTCATTTCCCGCTTCGGGGATTAAATCCGTTTCGTTATGGATAGTACTTGCGGTTTTTTTATTTACCGGTTTCCTATCCGGCTTCCTGGGGGTCGGCGGCGGATTTATAAGGATGCCCGCGCTTGTATATTTGATAGGAGTCCCGACCGTTATTGCGGTAGGTACCGATTTAATGAGCGTGCTTTTTGCCGGAGCGTACGGCTGTTTTACTTATGCGCTTAAAGGCAGGGTAGAGTTTGTGGCCGCGTTTATAATGCTTATAGGCGCTTCAATAGGGGCTCAGATAGGAGCAACCGCCGTTAAGTACATTAACGGGTACGGCATAAGGCTGATGTTCGCCATAATGATAGTATTTGCAGGCTGTTCCATAGCGCTGGAGCAGATTTATAAAATTTCGGATATGCCGATTTTCCAATCGGTTGCCGGCGTTGTATTGATGGGAACTGCGTTATGCATGACACTTATAATCATAACAAGATTGATCTTAGAGGCAAAAAGAGAAAAGAAAGCTATATAATTTTTTAAATTAAAAGTTTAATTTAAACGGGAATAAATTATGTCAATCAGAAAAATAATTATTTTATTGACGTTTGTTTGCATCTTTGCCGGCATGTACGCCAGCTCTTACGCGGGAGGCGAAATCGGCGGCAAAAGCGAAACTACAATAAGTAAAAAAATCGATACGAAAAATCTTTCGGGAATAAATCTCTGGATCGCCGAGCTGTATAACAACGACAGGATTATGTACGCGGTGGTAGTAACTTTTGTTATGGCCGCTTTGGGCTCGATAATGGCTTTCGGGACGGATCTGGTATTAAAATTTTTCGGCATAAATGTTTCCAAAATTTCGCACAACGAGTGATCCGGTCTTTGGCGCCGGTTAGAAAGATCCGCTTCGGTTTAAGTCTACCGAAGAAGAATAAATTTATAGACTGGCTACGCATAAATTACGGGAAATAGTTGAAGATATTTGAACGATTAAAATACTTAAGTATTTCAACCCGCATCTCAATTTTACTGGGGTTTATTATCCTCCTAACGATGGGCGCCTTTTCAACCTTCAGCCTGATTAAGCAGAAGGAAGACGCCATTTTATCCATAAACAACAATACCGGGCAGCTCAGCCAGACAATCGAAAAGATTCTAAGGATAAGCATGCTTAAGAACCGGCGGGACGATATTTCATCGGCAGTGAACAACATCGTCGGGAACGAGGGAATCGAATCCGTAAGAATTATTAACCACAAGGGCGTAATCAAATTTTCTTCCC
>JBJKOY010000640.1:0-3497 GCA_046706945.1 Ignavibacteriaceae bacterium
TTAAATTAGGTTGTTTCATAATTATATACAAGTAGAAATTATTAGTGTAATTACAACGATAAAATCATATCAGGAAATTCCGATCAAAATACCCGAAAGGAAGACAAGAATACCGCCGAATACTACCTGGAATATCGCCGTTCCCATCGGCGTATCCATGTATTTGTTGCGTATCCATGCGATGACAAACAATTCGATGAGAACTACAATAACCGCAACTGTGGTTGCCGTATAGACATTCGGAATTAGGTAAGGAAGAGTATGCCCGAGTCCTCCCAAGGTTGTCATAAGTCCGGTTATTCCTCCGCGCATCCAGGGATGGCCGCGGCCGGTAAGCGTGCCGTCGTCCGACAATGCTTCCGCAAAGCCCATGCTGATGCCCGCGCCGATTGCGGCAGCCAGTCCGATCAGAAACGTATACGTGCTGTTGTGTGTTGCGAATGCGGCTGCAAACAACGGTGCCAGCGTGGAAACCGAGCCGTCCATTAAACCTATTAGACCGGGCTGAACAATCTGAAGAAGGAACAAACGTTTTTGAGCTTCCTGCTCGGCATCTGTATCGGCGGCTGCTTCCATCGCCTGCGCTTTGTGTATATGTCTTCGTTCTTCCGAGGCCAGGTCGCCGAGGAGCTGCCTTATACCCGCATCCGTTGTTTTTTTTGCGGAGGTTTCGTAAAACCTTCTTGTTTCCATTTCCATTTGTTCTGCCATCTTCCTGGCCGAAGTAATTTTCATAGGACGGACGCGCCAAAGCGGTTTTCTGTCGACAAATCCTCTCACATCCTGACGCCTTATATGCGGGATATGCTCTCCGAACCTGCTGCGGTAAAGATCGAGCAGACGGTGCCTGTGGCCGTCCTCCTCCTTGCGCATTTCGGTAAACTCGTTTGACTGTTCCGGATAATTGGTCCTTAAACCTTCGGCGATATCGTCGTAAATTCGGGCGTCTTCTTCTTCAAGCGAAATGGCCAGTGCAAGAATTTCCTGTTCGCTAAGACTGTCGAAAGTTCTCATTTCTCACTCGATAATAATTAAAAGATTTGCCGGTACAAATATAAGTTTATTATTTTATTTCCGTTATTTTACGTTCGACAAAGATTTCAATTTCTCTTTATCGAGGGTGCCTTTCTGTAAATTCATTAAAACGCATTTCTGCTCGGCAGCGGCGCAAATATCATTTCCGTTAGTAAACTTGAATTTCAGCGTCATTATGTTGTGCTTGATATTTTCGACATAGACGTATCCGGCGGGATTATCGTTCAGCTTCAGTTGTTTTTTATAGGTAATCTCAGTTGAGATTACCACCGGATAAAGATGCCAGCATAGCAAATGATCTATAGGCAGCATCTTATCGAAAATTTCATTGCGCAGATCTTCCAGCCATTTGATATAAACAATATTATTTACGTGACCGGCTATATCGATTTCGTAAGTTTTGACATGGAAATTAATCGATGCCTTATATTTGTGGTTTTCAAAATCCATTTTTTATTCCCTTTAAGGTAATAAAACGGCGGCGGCAACCACCGTAGTCCAGAGTCCGTTCCTATCGCCTTCCGCAGACTGAGTTATATTAAAAGTTTTTACTATTTTTTCGGACATTTTAAAAACCTGTTCTCGTTCGTTCCAGTCGGCTTCCGCATCGAATTCAACCCCCAGTGTAGTAGCCAGCATTTGTGCCGCCAGGTCTTCGGCATAATCGCCGGCAATTTTTTCCTTTATTCCGTACGGATGAAATTCCGAAAGATAGCCGTACTGTGTATTACCCGCAGGTATTGCAACACCTATTGACGAGGCTATCAAGCGGTTGGGTTCGTTAGTGGAATTTCTCGCCATCACCGCAAAAGTAATCTGCCCGGGATTTATTTCTTTTAATCCTTCTTCCCGCGGAATTCTTTTGCAGCCGGGAGGAAATATGCTGCTTACGGTTACAAGATTGCATTTCTCTATTCCCGCATTTCTCAAGGCAGCTTCAAAAGAACTTAGGTAATCCTTATGCCTGCCCGCCCCTTTTGTAAAAAATATTTTCGTCGGTACATACACTTTTCGGTCTCCCGCTCTATTTATGATGATGATCGTGGTTGTGATTATTCGAGCAGACCTCATAACCTTTCAATTCTCCTTTTACGTAGCGTCTGATTGCGTCTTCATAAATAAGTCCGGGTGCGGTAATTACATCGATTCCGAAAGATAGAAAATTCGAAACGGCTTTTTGTCCCATTCCACCGGCAATTATGGCGTTAACGTTAAATTGATTAATATACCCCGGAAGTTGGCAGGCGCCCCCGTGATCGCCGGTTAAAGGGTTAAAAAATGTTTCGGTTTTAATTATATTATTCCCCGAATCGAGTTCGCAGATGTTGAACTTTGTACATCTTCCGAAATGTTCGGCAACTATTTCTTCGGGACCGTTTTCTTCTATTGCTACAGCTAAACGATAATTCATTGTATTTCCTTTGTGTGATGAAAAATTAGTTTATTTATAAATTATTTCTTCCGTATCTTCTTTTCCTCCTCTTTCTTTTTCTTTCGAAAGATTGCAAGGAGCTCTGTTTAATAACCTGTAATTTCTCTTCATTAAATCCTTTTACGATTTCCTTTATTTGTCTTTTGGTGCAGCCGTACACTTCAATACCGCCGCAATTTAAAAATCGTAGGGCATTTATACCTATCTCAGTCGTAATTACGTAGTTCACGTTGTTTTCTATTATAAGCTGAGAAGTCTGAATGCCGGCCCCGCCGTATACGTTTACATAAGGATTGCGGAGAGACTCGAAAGTATTCTCATCCCTGTTATAAAGAATTAAGAAAGGCGCTCTGCCGAATTTCTCCGCAGCCGAAGAATCCGTATCCGGGCCTTCGGACATAATGGCTATTACCATACTAAAGACCTTATTTTTTAACCGTTGCCGGATCCTCTGCCGCGGTTCCTTCCTCCGCCGCGGCCCCTACCGTTTCCAGATCCGCCTCCGCGCTGTCTGCCCCCGCGTCCTAATCCGTAAACAACATTTTTATCTTCTTTTTCCGTTCGAGTTTCGGATTTATCCGTCTGAGCCGTGTTTGTATTGTTGCACCGGCCTCTTCCTCTGCCTGTCTTCGGTCCTTGTCCCGCCGGACCTGTTCCATCGAAGTTTGGCATAATTACCTCCTATTGGTTTTTATTAGTTTCATTTTACCTTCGCATTTATTTGAACCTGGAATCGGCTCTGATTAAACGCACATCGCTCTTACTGTTTGAATACCATCCGTTTTTTTCTTCGGAAACATTGTCAAAGCGGCTTATATAAGGCTTTATATCCAGCAGCGGAGTACGGTCCGCAACATCTATATTTTCGACCCAAACAATGTTCCCTTCAACGGATCTTATTTTCACGACGGAAATCCCGATATGATTCGGCCGAACGGGAGCCCGTGTTGCAAATATGCCGTGTTCTTCGATATCCATAAATGGCACTACTTTTAATTTATACATAAATTAAAAGTAGTGCCATTTATGG
>JBJKOY010000641.1:0-11934 GCA_046706945.1 Ignavibacteriaceae bacterium
GGACCGTCCCAATCGGGTTCGGAGCTGTTTTTCATGGAGCCTATAACCACTATCGGCACGGAAGTACGGATTGTCAGATCCAGCAGGTACGCCGTTTCCTCGAGAGTATCGGTACCGTGCGTGACGATTACGCCCGTATATTCTTCTTCCGATAATAATCTTCTTATTTGCCGCGAAAGATCGAACATGCGCTCGGGCGTCATATGCGGTCCGGGGTACTTCCCGAAGTCGAAGCACGTAATCTCCGCAAGCTGGTTAGCTTCCGGAATTTTCTCCAGCAGTTCTTCTCCAGAATACCGCGGAACGGCGCCTCCGGTATTTTCGTCTATCATCATGGAGAAAGTTCCGCCGGTAAACACTATTAATATCTTTTCCATATAATTTCCGATTTTAACTATCAAATATAATCAATGAAATATATCAAAATATTATTATTTATTTTCGTGCTGCAGGCTAAAACGTTATTGGATTCTTCACTGATATATCCTTTAAAATTTAAGTGACTTGAAGGTCAATAAATCTTGGATTATTTTTGTACTGATTATATATAAGGAGAGTTCTAATATGCTGTCCGTACAAGATGTTGATTTAACTCCCAATCCGCATGCGCTGAAATTTATTTTAAACGAACGGCTGCTGAATATAGAAACGCGTCATTATCACAATATACTTGAAGCGGCTGAGGACCCTTTCGCGGAAGCCATATTTAAGATTGACGGAGTCGTCTCGGTTTTTTATATGAATAAATTCGTTACTATCGAAAAATCGAAAGAAACCGGCTGGGGGCAGATACAAAGACCTTTTGTCGAACTTCTGAGAAATTTCGACAGGTCGTTAATACCCGAAGAAAAAGAAGCTGCCCCGCTTGAAAATTCAAATGAATTGCTTAAACAAATAAACGAAATTATTGATCAGCGCGTCAGACCTGCCCTGGCCAGCGACGGCGGCGGGCTGCAGGTAATGGGCCTGGACGGATTTACTGTGAGGATTCACTACCAGGGAGCCTGCGGAAGCTGTCCGACCGCAATTAACGGGACCCTGATGGCCATAGAAGGTTTGCTGAAAAGAGATGTCCATCCGGCACTTGAAGTTGTTTCTGCATAAGGAAGCAGGTTAATTTAACTAACCCGTCCGCATTTTTTGAGGACGGGTTTTTTATTCTTGTATATCCGGCAATAATCTTCATATTCGGCCAAAAGTTAATCGGGATAATTGAAAATAATTTTATATGAACGCAGACGAATTATATTATCTTGCATCCGAGATTATTTCCGGCATAAATTTTAATATAACGGCTACTCACAGAGGGATACTACAGATCCGTTTCAATGCATCGGGGGAATTTAAAGATAAAAATACTACGGTTCTGCATCCCGACGATCCTTTCATGTTCGGCGTATTTAACCAGCTGAAAGAATATTTTAAAGGAGAAAGAAAAAAGTTTGATGTCCCTCTCGACATCCGCGGGAGCGATTTTCAGAAAAAAGTATGGACTGAATTGTCATTGATACCTTTCGGCAGGACGGTTTCTTATAAATATATAGCGGAAAAATTAGGCGACGTAAGAACCATCCGCGCCGTGGGCAAAGCAAACGGTAAGAATCCTCTCCCGGTCATCATACCCTGCCACAGGGTAATAAATTCCGACGGTTCCCTCGGGGGTTATTCAGGCGGCTTAAGCATAAAGGAAAAACTGCTAAAGCTTGAAGGCAGTCTGGATATGGATCTCTTTCAGTAAACTCCCAGATGTATGACGAAGATCGGTTTCGCATCCTTTTAGAAAATTTTTTCACATCCGGTAATTTTAAAATAAAAAAAATCAATTTGAGTTTTATTAGTCAATAGAAAGAGATAAAACCCAAATTGACTTAACCGGAATTAAGCAACCATTTCGGAGTCCGCGGTCACTTCGCTCTCCGGCTCTTCTTCAAAGAACATCTGTCCGTAATTACTGCGCAGGATCATGTTCAGTTCGTCCTGGTAAAAGAATTTTCGTTCGCCGAATGCCGGCCGCAAATCGCTTAACCAGATAGCTTCCGGATCGTACTTCGCAAAGAACGGGCGTTTGCACCATTCCGGGTTTCTTGCCTGCAGCAATGTTAACACAAATGCTTTTTCGCCTTTTATTTCTGTAATGCCTTCGATAGCTACTTTTCCGGGCAAAGCAGACATTGAAGGACCTCTCACGGTTCTGCTTAAACCGGAAACTTGAATAAAAGCGTTTCTGAAAATGTCGTATGCTCTAGCAAGAGGAATAGCAAAGTAATTCTTGGCTCCCGTATTGCGCTCAACAAAGAAATAGTACGGGATGCAGCCCAGGTTCACCTGATCCCGCCACATCCTGGCCCAGACGTCGGGATCGTCGTTAATATGTTTGATAAGGGGCGACTGTGTTCTAATTTCGGCGCCAGTGTCCCTTATGCGTCTGACCGCCTTTTGGGCTATGTCGGTAGAAAGCTCGACCCAATGGTTAAAATGACCCATAATAGCGAGATGTTTGCCCGACCGGATAACTTTTTCAAATAAACGCAGAACCCCGTCGGCTTCCGTATCGGTAACATACTTGTAAGGCCAGTACGAAATAGATTTGGTGCCGATGCGAATTGATTTTATATGTTCGAATTCGGGTTCAAGCAGCGGCTCAAGGTATGCGCGGAGATTGTTAAGGCCCATAATCATCGGATCTCCTCCCGTAATTAGAATATCCGTAAGCTGTTTATGCTTTTTCAGGTATTCCTGGAACCGCTTCGATTCGTCAGTCGACAACTTCAGATCGTTCATTCCGACGAATTGCGCCCACCTGAAACAAAATGTGCAGTAAGCATGGCATGTCTGTCCGCTTGAAGGGAATATCAATGCCGTTTCCCGGTACTTATGCTGGACCCCGGGAACATGCTCTTCGTCTAAGTACGGAACGTTCGCGGTCAATTGCGCCGCCGGGTGCGGATTTAGTTCCATCCGGATGGAGTTTGAAATTTCTCTTATTTTATTCGGATGATAATTTTTCCTTAATGCAAAGGCAATCCTTTCGAACTGATCTTCGTTAAGCATTTCTTTCTGCATAAAAGTCAGTTGAAACATGGGGTCGTCGGGGATATTGTTCCAATCTATTAGTTCATCAACCACATAATTGTTGGTGCGAAAAGGCAGAACACTTGAAACAACTTTCAAAGCGAATCTTTCCTCTTCTCTCAGCAATTGCAGTTGGGGGATGTTGTCAATATCCCTAATTCCGTAAAATCTCATTTTTTTGGGGGTAATCATCCTAGACATCCTCCTTTTTTTGAGTGAATAAATAGTATCTAAGTCAAATCCAGTTATACTTACGCGAGTTTTTCCGAATAAGCTATTGTATCTATGCAAGTAAGAGAAAACCGAAAAGTCGATCTTCGATTGTGTATGTGGTATGAAACAATATAATAATTTTTTTTACTTAATCAAGTAAAAAAGCGGGTAAATAGTTTTTAAATGCGGTTATTTTAGAAAGAAAAAGCGGTCATTAACCGCTTTAATGATTTTATTTAATATCGGCGACTTTGCTTATATCGTCAAGGCGGACAAATTTTTCGTTGAATTTAAATGTACCTTTTTGTGTTTTTACCGTTTTTATCAGTTTTACGCTAACACCGGTATCTTTTTTCTTTGCTTTTGCTTTATCCGCAAATGTTTGCTGTTTTGCCATCTTATTCTCCTTACAATTTAGTCAGCAAATATAAAAAATCTATTTTTCAAAAAAAAATTCCGTATTCCCGGGTAGCGGGCTAATTTACTTAAATTTATTTTAGAAATAATTGTTGTCATCCCGGGCGGACCTGTCTGCCGCAGGCAGGGTCGAGGCGACGCCACGAGCGTGTCGAGGGGGATGGTAAAATTTGTCATAGTTCGACTCCGCTCACTATGGCAAAAAAGCAAGTTAGCCTACTACCTGTTGAGAGAAATTTTGAAAGCAGTATGAAAATTATTAATTTTGCCCCGCACCCTTAGCTCAGTTGGTAGAGCAGTAGACTCTTAATCTATTGGTCGGGGGTTCGAGTCCCCCAGGGTGCACGAATATATGCGGATACGGTGAGTATTCGCATTTTTTATCCTACCTTTTCAATATCGATCGATATAAAAATCACCCGGATTTTCCGGCGGCGTGATCAAAACCGTTTAATATTCCTGAAAAAATTTCCGATTAATTAATAGTTTAGTCTTTTAGTTCAAGATTCAAATTAATTGGGAACGGGTTAGATATGAAAAAGCTTTTAATATTTGTTGTTCTGGCGGCTGCAGGTTATTTCGCATACAATAATTTCATCAAGAAAAAGGAAGTTGTTCATATAAACGCTTCTTACACTACTTCTACCGAATCCGCCAGTGCCGATGAACCTGCTGTTAGTCCGAAAAAATACGCGCATTACGAAGGGAGCGTTAAAAATATCAGCGGTAAAGTGCTGCGCAACGTTGTTGTTGTTTATTCGATTGACGGCCGGGATTCCAAATCCGGCATCGGGAATTTAAACCCCGGCGAAGAAGTTAATTTTCAAACCGGTCCCGTGCTGCTGTTTCACATGAGCGCCTCTCATTATTTAAAGAGCGTTCTGTACGACAATAAATGACTAATAAAAATTTTTATGCTTTCAAACCAAGTATCCCGTAATGATACGGAGGGAGCGCTGTAACTTCCCCTTCGATTTTAAATCCCGCAGCCTTCATCCATTCAAGGCATTGTTCCGGTTTCGGCCTGATGTTTAACGATGGTCCCCGCGGCGTCGAAGGTGAGTAGATCCAGTGAATAACCCCGGCATTACCGCCGGGTCTTAAGATCCTGAAAGCCTCCTTAAGCAGATCAACCGGGTTTTCGGCGTGAAGTATGTTGAAAAGCATGACGTAATCGATCGAACCTTCCTTAAGCAGAGTCCCTTCCTTTACAAAATCGTTTTTATGTATTACGATGTCGGACAATTTCTCATCTCGTGCTCTCTGCACTAAACGGGAGATCATTTCTTCGTCGATATCAAAAGCGTGTATTTCACCTTTAATAATTTTAGCGGCCGGGATTGTGAACGTCCCGTATCCGGAACCGAATTCGGCGGCGTCTTTAACCTTGTCATCCAGCCCGAGTCGCCTGAAGATTTCCGGAACGTTAAAAAAAGATTCCCAGTATTTTTCTTCGGGCATTCCGCTCTCGCGAATTTTCATCGGTAATTATCCTTCAGTAAATAACTTATAAGAGATGAATTGTTAAATGGTTAAATTGTTTAATTGTTTGAATTACCTTTTGCAAGAATGCTTTTATATTTTTCGGCTTCCTTTGGACGGCCGGTCTTCGAATATAAAGATACGAGCATCTTATCGACGGCATGCACCTGGTCGGTATTATTGCCGCCCTGTCCTTCCAATATTTTAAGGTTCTTAAGGATGAGGGATTCGGCCTGCTTGTATCTGCCGATGAGCATATAAGACCTGCCGAGCTCGCATTCCGTCCTTGCCGTAAAATACTTATTATTGTCCCCCTTCCTCATCCTTATCTTCAGCGATTTCCGCAGAAAGACCAACGCCTTCTCGGGTTCGTTTTCGCTGTTTAATATTTTCCCTTTCCAGTAATACGCGCTTCCGAACAGCGGGTGATCCGGAGGCAGGGTCTTTCCCCATAAAGCGATTGCGCTGTCGAGCAAGCTCATCGATTTTTTAAAATTATTTACGAAGTAATACATACAGCCCAGGTTGTACAAGGCAAGGATGCATTGGGGATGGTTTATACCCAGGATTCTCACGCGTATTTCAAGGGACCTTTTAAAATAGCTTATAGCTTCCTCGTACTTGCCTCTCTCCTGAAGAATAAAAGCCAGGTTGTTGATCATGTGAGATAATTCGTAACTGTTTTTCCCCAATATTTTAGTATCCATTGCCAGGGCTTTTTTATAGTATTCCTCGGCGGTATTTAAATCTCCTTTATAATCCGAAGTTAACGCGATGTTATTCAGTACTGAAGCGACCTGGGAATTCTCCGGTCCCAGTGTCTTTCTATATACGTTCAGAGCCGTCCGGTAATTTTTCATGGCCTTGGTATAATCTCCGAGGTCCATATACAGCGTGCCGAAATCATTTAACGCTTCGGCGTATGACGGGTTCGAAACGGAATCCAGTTCATTATATATCTTTAAGGATTTTTTATAAAATATCTCGGCGTTCGGATAGTCTCCTTTATAATCCAGCGCAAGAGCCAGATTCTTCATGCTCCTGGCGGTTTCCATGTTGACGTCGCCGTAGAGCGAATCCCGAGTATTCAAGGCTTTCTTAAGCTGAACGATCGCCTCATCGTACATGCCGAGGTTTTGCAGCGTTATCCCTATTGTGGTTCTGATTGAAGAGCGTATTTCCGGCTGCATCCTCAAGTCGTTATCGATTTTTTTCTCGGCCGCTTTAAGTACATCCACTACCTTAACGTTCTTGCCGCTGTTGTCGGGATCGGCGGAAGAGAGCATTTGCTGAAGGAAAGAATTAATTTTTTCAACCTTTGCAGTTTCGATCCGCGCCATATCCCTTTGCATCGAAGCAATTCTCGCCTGCCATGAGATCCCGGCGATCCCGGCAATTACAAGGAGGGTAATTGCAGCGAAGGCGGCGACCCCGTATTTATGCCGCTTTACGAACTTTGAAGTTCTGTAAGCAAAGGTGTCGCTCCGGGCGATGACCGGCAGTCCGGACAAATACCTTCTTATATCTTCCGAGAACTGTTCGATCGAAGAATACCTCCTGTCGGGCTCCTTTCTCATCGCCTTAAGGATAATATTATCGAGGTCGCCCGAGAGTTTTTTCGATAGTTTCTCTATTTCATTCTTGTTAGTTCCTCCGTATGATCCGGAGGCTCCGGCGTCCGCGTTCCCCGGCGGAGAGGCCGAACGTACGATAGTACTCGGTTTTTCCGGTTCCGTTTCACACACTATTTTCGTAATCTCCGCAGGCAAATAACTTTTTATATTATAAGGATGACGGCCAGTAAGCAGTTTATACAATAAAACGCCCAGCGAATAAATATCGGTTGCCGTGGTTATTTTCCCGCCTTTGATTTGCTCCGGGCTGGCATAATCCGGAGTAAGGTTCCAGATTTGAGTTACCGTGTCTTCGGCGGGACCCTGAGTATTTTCATCCTTTAATATTTTCGCTATCCCGAAATCAAGCAATTTAGGATTGCCGTCTTCCGTTATGAGTATATTGCCGGGTTTAAGATCCCTGTGAACCACAAGGTTTTTATGCGCATAATTAACCGCGGAACAAATTTTTTGGAACAGCGCGAGCCTTTCTTCAACCGACAGTCCTTTTGTGACGCAGTATTCCGTCAGGGGGATGCCGTCTATATATTCCATAATTAGATAGGGGGCGCCGTCGCCTGTGGTTCCGCCGTCGAGAAGATTAGCTATATAAGGGTGATTTAAATTTGCCAGCGTCTGCCGTTCGTTCTGAAAGCGCTGGATTAAGTAATCGGATCTGCTGTTGTATTTGATTACTTTGACCGCTACTTTCTGGGAGAATTCCTTATCCGATCTTACACCGAGGTAAACCCGTCCCATCCCTCCTTCCGCGATTACGCTTACAATATTATAAGACCCGATATTTTTATTAAGGTAAGGATCTATTTCGGGAGCTGAAGAAAAGTTAAAGTCTTTATCCGGGTTATTTAAGAATTCGCCCGAGCTTTCGAAGGATGCGATAAGAGAATTTACTTCGTTTCTTAAATTGCCGTCGCTTCCGCATGCTTCATCAAGATATTTTTCCCGCATGTTTTTCTCGAGTGAGATTGCGTTGTTAAAAATATCCTTAACCGATTCCCATAAATTTGAGTCCATAGCAAATAGAGTTCTTTGGTATTATATGCGAAAAAAAACTAAGACAGGTTCAGCTCCCTGTAAAGCCAGGCCTTTGCAACGTTCCATTCGCGTTTTACGGTGGAGGCGGAGGTATTTAATGCTTCCGCCGTTTCATTTATAGTAAGCCCGGAAAAATATCTTAATTCCACTACTTTGCATAATCTTTTATCCAGAGTCTCCAGTTTTTTTAACGCCTCGTCCAGCGCAAGCAACTTATCGTCGCTGTCGTCCATTATTACCAGGTCTTCGAACAAAGAAATTTTGGTTTGATTGCCGCCCCGTTTTTGGGATTTCCTTTTCCTTGCGAGGTCGACCAGTATCTGTCTCATTGAATTGGCGGCTATTCCGAAGAAATGAGCCTTGTTCTGCCATGAAATATTTTGTCCGCCTATTAATTTTATGTAGGCTTCGTGAACGAGCTCGGTAGTTTGTATCGTACGGCTGCCGTACTCCGCGCGGAGGTAGCTCGAAGCCAGTCTGCGGAGTTCGTTATATACAACCGGCAGGAACCTGTTTAACGCTTCTTTATCCCCCCGGCCTATATCGATTAATAAAGCGGTATTATTTTCCTGTATTTGGTCTTGCATAAGCGGTAAATGATTTGAGTGAAACAAAATAACAATTAGAGACAAAATATGAAACCTGTTTCCAATAAAATAATCGTGAATTTATAATTATGTGAGATGGGTTCTGATGAAGAGAGAAGAGGGCAAAGAGCAGAGAGAAGCAGTTGTTATTTAAAACTAAAGATATAAACCGTTTTTTTAATACTTCCGGAATAACTTCCGTTAAAGAAGTAAAAAGGAAGCCCCTTCCGAATTTAGTCCCGGCCCGAACTATCCCGATCCTTTTCACCCCGGCGCAACCGTAAGCCGCATTTTGCCTAAATCTTCAAATATAAAGCGAGTGTCCTGTAACATAAATAAGTTGAAGTTATTTTTTATATTCTGTACCGAAAGAAAGAGTTGCCGATGAAGCTGAGTAAAACGGAAAGTCAAACAATTCAAAAGCTTATAAGGGGAAGAATTAAGAGGCAAAAAGTCGTTACCCCGGCAGGGATAGTCGTAATGTTATCGGAAGTGAAAATATAAGCGGCATAACAAAATAATTAAACATTAACCGGAATACTGTTTGTCTCCGGAGAGAAAATTGGGAACCGGCTGCCAAGCAATAAAATTGAGTGACGCCGAATGATTAGGTCACTTAAGTAAAAAAATAAATTAATTCTAATGGTAGCGTTACCGATTAAAAATAAGGAAGTAAAATGAAACGCTTGGATTTTACTGTAAACATTCGCTTAACATATTTTTTTCGGGCGGTATGCATATCTATAATTTTAACAATATCCTGCACCGGGCTTTCACGGGCTAAAGTTATTTACGTTAACTCCAAGGCCGCGGGAAGTAACAACGGTTCTTCCTGGACCGACGCCTACACGGATCTGCAATCGGCATTGCATGCCGCATCGCCGGGCGATTCTGTTTGGGTTGCAGAAGGAACATACTATCCTGCTTTTACTACGGACAGTATATCGTTTCAAATACCGGACGGCGTAAAAGTATTCGGAGGTTTTACCGGTAATGAAACCGATCTCAACGGCCGCGATTACAAAAATAATGTGACAATTCTAAACGGAGGAAACATAAGTTATCATGTGGTCTATTTCTTAAATACCGGAAGTTCAACTGCCTTGGACGGTTTTACGATTAAAGGCGGATGGGCAGATACAATATCCTCGAGCTCTTCTCCTTTTGATAATCATATTGTCGGAGGAGGAATTCTGATTGAGAGCACCAGCGGCCGTACATGTAGCCCTATAATAGACAATTGTTTAATTAACGGTAATCATGCATTGGGCGGCGGCGGTGTATGCATTTTTAGCGACACCGGCGGATACAGCAGCCCGTATTTAAACCAATGCATTATTAGCGACAATGATGAAGGTATTCAGCTAAATAACTCACAGCAATCGCAAAACTCAATAGGGGGAAGCGGAGTATCTGTTCTAAATCTCGGTACTACTAAATTAAATATAACCGACTGCACAATTAGCAATGATACTGCAACCATGGGCGGAGGAATCGGTATTTTTAATTTCGGCGGAAATACCGCTAGTAACATTACCGGCACAATAAAAAATTGTGTAATCAGCAATAATTTGGGGCTTGCTGAAGGCGGAGGAATATTAAATTTTACCTTAGGCACTTCAACAAATCCTTCAATTATTAGTGTGGCAGTAGACAGTTGCACAATAAGCAATAATAAGTCCGGTTCGGGAGGGGGTATCTTTGATTTTAATGTTCAGAACTCTCAGTGTATTCCTGTTTTTGCCGATTGTAAAATTACCGGAAATACTGCAGCCACTCTAACATTTTCGTCAACACTTATACCGGGAATCGGGGGCGGAATTTCGAACATGGATAGCGGCCCGGGTGCCACTTTTACAAATTGTACAATAAGCAGGGATTCTGCCGTTTCCGGCGGCGGAATAGCAAACCTAAATACTTCTGCATCTTCAAACGGGCAGGAGCCGTTTTTTACGACGGTCTTTACCGGCTGCAAAATAAGCGGCAATTATGCAAGTAATAACGGAGGCGGGGTTTTTTCAATGTCGCCGGGAGATACTCTTTCGGCAAGTTTAACCAACTGTATAATCAGCGGCAATTACGCGGAGGTATCGGGCGGCGGTATTTATAATGCTGCCGACACATCAACATATACTTCCATTTTAACAAGCGCCGAAAGAACAGTTGTTAATTCTAATATAATGAGCACTCTTAGAGCAGTCATAAATTCTAATATAACGAATACTGCAAGAGCAGATATAAATTCTAATGAAATGAATGCTGCGGATGCAGTTGTCAATTATAGTTTAATGAATTGTACTGTTACCGGAAATTATGCCGGAACGCGCGGCGGAGCAATGTATAATCAGGGTTCCGAAGGGGGATTTGTGGGAGTTTGTAATTCAACAGTTAAGAATAGTATTATTTGGAATAATAAGGCAAACAACAGCACAACATCTGCAGACGCATCAGTAACCGATTCCGCAGCCTTACCCGCATTTTCATACAGCATCGTTGCTAATTCCAGGGATAATTCAGGCGCCTGGATAGCTTCACTAGGTACGGATGACGGTCATAATACCGACAAAGACCCGTTGTTTAAAAGCGCTCTTGATCCTTCAACCGCTCCTTCATCTAACGGAGATTTTCATCTTGAGCTCGGCAGCCCTGCTCTGGGAGCGGGCAGCCCGGCAACCGATCCCGGCGTTCCGAAAACCGATATAGACGGAAACCCGCGCCCTCTGCCTTCGACGGATGCCAACGTTGACATGGGCGCTTATGAAGAGAACAGCAATGCTACAATTATAAAAGACGACGCATTACGCGGGCCGAAGAAGTTCATGCTGGAACAGAACTACCCGAATCCGTTTAATCCGTCAACAGTAATAAGCTATAATTTGCCTAAGGCTTCAAATGTAACGCTCGAAATTTTCAATATACTCGGTCAAAAAGTTGCGACATTGGTACAAGGTTTTAAACATGCCGGAGCTTATAAGGCCGAATGGAACGCGGGAAACTTGGCAAGCGGATTTTACTTTTACAGGTTGAAAGCCGGAGTTTTTGTAAAAACGAAAAAGATGATACTGCTGAAATAGTTTGTGGTCTGTTGTTTGCGGTTTGTAGTAATAGGCGGTTGGGGTTGTATTGTTGGGGGTTGGAGGTTGTATTGTTGGTGGTTGGAGGTTGTACTGTTGGTGGTGGGGGGTTGTACTGTTGGTGGTGGGAGGTTGTATTGTTGGGGGTTGGAGGTTGTACTGTTGGTGGTGGGAGGTTGTATTGTTGGTGGTTGGAGGTTGTATTGTTGGGGGTGGGAGGTTGTACTGTTGGGGGTTGGAGGTTGTATTGTTGGGGGTGGGGGGTTGTACAGTTGGTGGTTGGGTTTAAGTTTAACCTCCAACGGCCGGAGTCTGTAAATTTTTTTGTGTAAATGGCAGTTCGACTTCATAAAAAAGGTTCAAGCCTTTCTTCAAAAGTAATAGAAAAATTTGAAATTACAACAGCCCAGTTCCTCAGGG
>JBJKOY010000642.1:0-2407 GCA_046706945.1 Ignavibacteriaceae bacterium
TCGAAGAATGCGACTTAGCCGTGTGCTCCGCCAAAGGCGGATTTCCCACTATTCCTTTGGAAGGAAGACCCAAACCGTCGTGATAAAATTTATATGCCTTTTACAAATTATCGACGCCTAATGTCAATATTGCAAATCTAGGTTCCATAATTGTTTTCCTTTTATTATGTTTATAACAAACAAAAGTCGATATTAAAAATGCAAAAATTCGTTGCTCTGCTGCGCGGAATAAATGTCGGCGGAAATAAAAAAGTTCCCATGGCCGAATTAAAGAAAGTTCTTGAGAAGGCCGGTCTTAAAAATGTTAAGACTATCCTTGCCTCGGGGAATGTGGTATTTGAATCTGAATCCGGGATAAAGCAATTACAAACAATAATTTCTTCCGCAATTGAAAAGGCATTTGAATTTCCGGTGCCGGTTCTCCTAAGAACCCACGCGGAAATAAAAGAAATAATCTTATTGGATCCTTTTAAAAGAATAAAAGCGACTCCGAAAACAAGGCTTTATATGACATTCCTTTCCGGAAAATCGAAGAACGGTCAGTCTTCCGGATATGTTTCTCCGGATAAATCCTTCGAAATTATTTCGTCCTGGAAAAATACGGTCTTCAGCGTTCTCGATTTATCCGTCTCAAATACTCCCGAGGCTATGAACGCGCTTGAAAAAATTTGCGGAAAGAACATAACGACAAGGAACTGGAATACGATTTTAAAGATTGCGGATCTTTAGTCTGTCCCTTATTTAAGCACTCCCGGAGCAAAACCGAATTTCTTTTTGAAAGCGCTTGAGAAATGATGCGGAAGGCTGTATCCGAGAAGGTCCGCAACCTCGGAGATGTTCTTATGCTCGTTCAGGATCAATTGCTTTGCGTGTTCCATTCTTAAATCATTAAGATACCCGAAAACGGTATTGCCGAATATTTCCCTGAATCCTTTTTTCAATTTGAATTCGTTCAGCCCGGCTTTATACGCCACTTCTCCGAATGTAAATTCGGACAGCATATTTTGTTCTATAAATTCCCGGGCCCGGAGAAGTTTCTCTCTATCTTCCTTTTTAATATTAAACGGATTGCTATTATACAAATCGGCCTGTTCGGCCTGGATCATGAACAGTTCTATTATCTTCGATTCAAGAAATAATTTTTTTAAATATCCTTTTCTTTCCGAGTTTATTATTTCGCAGAGAATAACCCGCATCCGCGGGGTAATTACGTAGTTGTATTCGCGCGATAAAAATGCCTCCTCTTTCTTTTCTATCTTTTCCCCGAAGCTGCTCATTAGCCTTGAGCCTTCGTCTATAAATCCGGAGAAGAAATCCTCCGTGAATTGAATGCCCAGGAACAAGGCTTTTTTCCCCTCGATTTTATAATCAACTTCAGCATGAGGAAAATAAACCAGGTTGTGGTGCATGCCGGGCAGCTTGAAATAATCCCCGGTTAAATGAGACTTCGCGGTATTCGTACCTTCCAAAGCGAACTGCATCTGGACTTTCGGGTACTCACCGGACGAGTGATAAATCCTATCCTTCTTTACGTTATGGTTTACATAGAATATTCTGATGCCGTCGAGGAGGATTTCGTGTAGAGTGCTGTCGAGGTATTCGTCGTCTATCTTAATTTTATTTTCAACGATATTTAACGAGTTTTGAACCATTGCGAATATTAATCCGTTTTGCGTTTGAAAAAATACCTTTCCCGTTAACAGATTACTCAGATACTATTTTATTTTGCCGTCATAATAATAAAGCCGGCATTGCCGATCAATTCAGAACAACACCGGCGGTTTTATATCACAATGAAACGAGACAATATAATGTTATATCAACTGGCTTTGTTTTTGCATATTACGGGGGCATTAGGTCTCTCGGCGGCTTTTGCGGTAGAACGGCAGGTTTTAGCAACGGTGCGAAAAAATATCGGGATCGAAAGGCTAAAGGAATTGGTTGCGAATTATTTTAAACTAAGTATCATCGGCGGCATCTCAATGGGACTTATTCTTATCCCCGGAATTTACATGGCGGCGGTATTAAAAGGAGGCGGCTGGATCACTGCAGGGTTTGTCGGTCTGGTTCTGCTGGGAGCGATCGGAGGAATATTCACAGGCAGGAAAATGAGAGCGGCAAAGAATTCTTTGGAAAAGGGAAACAACTCCGCGGCCGAGGTGAAAAACATAATGGGATTGAATACTATGCGGTTTTCATTCAGACTAAGAATACTGCTGTATCTGGGCATAATTTTTATCATGGTCTTCAAACCCGGACTTTCGGATTCTTTCATCGCGTTGGGCGTTTCGATTGTTTTGGGAATTATTCCTTTAAAGATTAGGTCCGCCGATAAAGAAGTTCGGGAAATAGGACACGAATTAAATTAATATAAAAAACTATGAATACTTTGAAGAACAAAACAGCA
>JBJKOY010000643.1:0-1365 GCA_046706945.1 Ignavibacteriaceae bacterium
TATTTCAGGAAATACAGAGACTAAATGAACTGGTAGCCAGTATTTTATTTAGTATCCCGGAAGTTACAGTCGGTTTATGGTCATGGGGTGCAGCCACGGGCGGGCAGCATTTGGCGGGAGCATCGAAAGCTGCAGGCGCAGTTATAGGAGCCGAAGTTGATAAATTGAATAATGAAGGAATGATTGCAAATGCCGAAGGATCGTATCAGCGAAGGCAGGACGATTGGACCTTTCAAAAACAAAGCGCAGATTTGGAATTAAAACAAATCGACAAGCAAATTTCCGCCGCCGAAATACGCGTAGCCATTGCCGAGAAAGACCTGGAAAATCACGACCTGCAAATAGAACAGGCGAAAGAAGTGGACGATTTCCTGAGGAATAAGTTTACAAATGAAGAACTCTATAATTACATGGCGGAAAAGATCTCATTGGTATATTTCCAAAGCTACCAGCTTGCTTATAATATTGCGAAGAAGGCGCAGAAATGTTTTGAACACGAGCTCGGCGTAGACAATGCTTCATTTATTCAGTTCGGCTACTGGGACAGTCTGAAAAAGGGACTGCTGTCCGGGGAAAAACTTCAATACGATTTAAGAAGAATGGAGAACGCGTACCTGGATCAGAATTTCCGCGAGTACGAGATAACAAAACATATTTCGCTTGCCCTGCTCGATCCTCTTGCATTAATAAAACTTCGCTCAACGGGAACAACCGACTTCGAGATTCCCGAAGTCCTTTATGATACGGATTATCCCGGACATTTTTTCAGGCGCATAAAAACCGAGAGCATCAGTCTGCCCTGTATTGCCGGACCTTATACTCAAGTTAGCGCGGTACTCTCTCTTACCGCCAACAGGTACAGGAAAAATACGGCGGCCGATAACGGCGCCGGGACAGGCTACCCGGAAAATCCCGGCAGCGACGAACGTTTTGTTTACAACGCAGGATCAATACAATCCATTGCGGCAAGCAGCGCACAGAACGACGGTGGCATCTTCCAGCTGAATTTCAACGACGACCGTTATCTTCCGTTCGAAGGTACCGGCGCGGTCAGCTCCTGGCACCTGGAACTCCCGACCGAAGTTGCGCAGTTCGATTACGATACGATTGCGGACGTTGTTATTCATATGCGGTATACTTCAAGAGACGGCGGATCCGGCTTAAAAAGCCTGGCAAACTCATCCCTTAAAAACAGCCTGGCTTTGATCAAACAGCTGCTCGGACAAAGCGGCATGCATGTTGCTTTGGATATGAAGCGGGATCTCCCGAACGAGTGGCACTTACTAAAAACAGCAGGTTCGGCGGACCTGACTATAGACGCATCCAGGCTGCCTTACGCAGCTCAATCGTTATCCGCCGGCATCG
>JBJKOY010000644.1:0-20412 GCA_046706945.1 Ignavibacteriaceae bacterium
TTAAAAATTCGGGGATTTTGCGGCTTGATATTTTTCACATTTTAAACAATTGCCCGTAAAAGATTACCGGTATTATTCCGATTCAGTTGTTTAACTTTTCTCAATTTAGTAATTTTACCTTTCCGATTTTTTGATTATACAAAAAAGGATTTCGACAAAATGAAGAGGGAAGAGAACCAAAATTATTGGGTGCTGGTGCTGGGGGCATCTTCGGGATTCGGCGCAGCCACCGCAATTAAACTGGCCGAAGACGGTTATAATATATTCGGCATACACCTGGACCGTCAGGCCACAATGCCCAATGTAAATGAAATCATAGAAAAGATAAAATCATACGGTTCTCAAGCGAAATTTTATAACGTTAATGCTGCCGACGCGGTAAAGAGGGACGAAATATTAAAGGACATTAAAGAAATTTCCAAGGGCAAGGCGATTATTAAAGTTCTCATTCATTCCCTTGCTTTCGGGTCTTTGAAATCCTTCATTGCAAAAGACGACGAGCTTGCAATAACGAAAGCCCAGATGGAGATGACTTTGGATGTAATGGCCCACTCGCTTGTTTATTGGGCGCAGGATCTCGTCGCAAGCAATCTTCTTGCCGAGAAAGCAAGGATTTTCGCGATGACAAGTTCCGGCGGACATTCGGCTATACCTTATTACGGAGCCGTTTCGGCGGCAAAAGCCGCCCTCGAATCTCATGTCCGCCAGCTTTCAATGGAATTGGGGTATTTGAATATTTCAGCAAATGCAATAATGGCCGGTGTTACCGATACCCCGGCTTTGAGAAAGATTCCGGGAAATATTCCCATGATAGAGGTTGCAAAAAGGAAGAACCCGAGAAACCGCTTGACTTCCCCGGAAGATGTTGCAAAAGTTATATCGCTTCTCTGCCGGGACGGCGGCGAATGGATTTCGGGCGGGATTATTCATGCGGACGGCGGCGAAGATGTTATCAGTTTTGTTGGTCAGGGAATAATTGAAAAAAACTCTAATATAAAAATTTAAAAAAGGGCGGAAGATGAAACCAGTTACTATTACGGACAATAATTTTGGCGACGAAGTAATCAAATCGAATATTCCTGTGCTTATAGATTTCTGGGCGGCATGGTGCGGACCGTGCAGAATGATTGCCCCCATTGTCGAAGAGTTGGCAAGCGAATACGAGGGCAAATTAAAAGTAGGAAAATTGGATGTCGACGAAAATCAGGAAACTTCGATTAAATTCGGCGTAAGAAGTATTCCCACATTGTTAATTTTTAAAGACGGAAAATTAAAGGATACGATAATCGGCGCAATGCCTAAGGCCAATATTCTCCAGAGGCTGAATCCTTATCTGTAACGCCGGACGCATGATTAAAAAAAATATTTTCTAAAAATACTTGGTGAAAAATGAAAAGAATAATTATAACCGACGCTGTCGATAAAAAATGCGTCAAAATACTCGAAGATGCGGGTTTTGAAGTAACCTATACCCCGGGAATGCCCAAGGAGGAAATTAAAAAGGTTATTAAGGATTACAGCGGACTGATAGTAAGAAGCGATACCAAAGTTACGCCCGACATTATCGATTTAATGGACAACATGGAAGTAATCGGCAGAGCCGGCGCCGGCGTGGACAATATTAACCTGGAAGCCGCCACAAGGAAGGGCATTATAGTTATGAATACGCCCGGCGGGAATACCGTTTCCACGGCCGAACATACCATGGCGCTGATGCTTTCGATGTGCAGGAATATTGCCCAGGCAAACCAGTCCCTGCGCAACGGAAAGTGGGACAGGAAAAAATATAAAGGTACCGAGCTGCAGGGAAAGACGCTGGGTATAATCGGTCTGGGGAAAATAGGAAGGGAAGTAGCTCTGAGATCCAAAGCCTTCGGAATGAGCGTAATAGGATACGATCCCGTATTATCCGAAGAAGTTGCGGCAAAATTAGGGATCAGTCTTGTTAACTTAAATGCAATTTTCGCTCAGTCGGATATAATTACCGTTCATGTGCCTTTAAATGAAGAAACAAAGAACATGCTTTCCGACGAAACTTTAAGCAAATGCAAGGACGGCGTGAAAATTATTAATTGCGCAAGAGGAGGAATCGTAGACGAAGCGGCTCTGATAAAAGCCCTGGATTCCGGTAAAGTCTCAGGCGCGGCGTTCGACGTTTACGTAAGCGAGCCGCCGGATTTCAGCGGTCCTTTCATCCAGCATCCTAAAGTAGTTACCACTCCTCACCTAGGCGCTTCTACCGAAGAAGCGCAGGAGAAAGTAGCCGTTCAAATCGCCGAACAAATCGTAGATATGTTCAATCTTAAAGGTATTAAAGGCGCGGTCAACGCCGCCGCGGTGACGGGCGACGGAAATAAAGAACTGGCTCCCTACGTTAAACTGGGAGAGAACCTAGGGGCGCTGCATTCGCTCCTGATTAAAGGACAGCTTAAGAAAATTAATATCAATTACAGCGGCGAATTGCTGCACAATTATACTACGCTTCTGTCGACCGCAATTTTGAAGGGCTTTTTATCCAAAAGAATGACAGGCGAGGTAAACCTGATAAATGCTCCATTCCTCGCAAAAGAAATGGGTATAATAGTTAATGAAACAAAGACCGGTGCGAACCTGGAATATACGAATTTGATGACCGTGGAATTCGTAACGGATTCCGAACACCGTTCCCTAGCCGGGACTGTTTTCGGCAACAGTGAGATAAGGGTAGTTGATGTCGATAAATTCCATATTGAACTGAAACCCGAAGGTAATTTGTTGTTCTATTCCAACATCGACAGGCCCGGAATGCTGGCCAACGTAGGCAGGATTCTTGCGGATGCTAATATTAATATTGCGGGTCTTTCTCTTGGAAGGACCGAAATGGGAAAAGAAGCTCTTACGGTTATCAACGTCGACAGCGAAATAAATAAGGAAGTTCTGAAATCAATTTCGGGAATTAACGGGATTACCAAGGTATATACGGTTAAAATTTAATAAATCCTTTTAAGCCCGGGAATTGATCTTTAGATTATCGACATTGTCCGAGAATATTTTATCGAGCAGACTTAGCAGCGAACTTTTGTCGAACGGTTTTGAAATATAGTGAGATAGACCGTTTTCAAGGAATGATTCTTTATCGCCTTTCATTGCGTAAGCCGTCATTGCGACGATGGGAGTCGTTTCGTATCCGGCTATCTTCCTAATTTCCTTTGTTGCTTCCACGCCGTTCATTCCGTAACCAAGGCCTATATCCATAAGTATTGCCGAAAATTTGTATTGAGATGACATATCGATCGCCGTCTGCCCGCTTTCTGCAAACTCCATGTTATAATTTTTTCTCAAAATAAAATAGATAAAGTCCCTGCTCATCTTGTCGTTGTCTACCACCAGGATCTTATGCATGTTTTCTTCCGGTGAATTAAGTTCGAAAATTTTTGCGGTCATTTGCACCTCCTTATTTTCGCAGGCTGCTTTTGCAACGGCCGGAAAACGAATCGTAAATGCGGAACCGGATCCGATTTTACTTTCAACCGTGATCTCGCCTTTCATGAGTTCGACCGATTTTTTTATAATCGTCAGCCCGAGTCCTATCCCTTCGTGCGTTCTCCCGTATCCTTCGCTGACCTGCCGGAATTCCTCGAAAATCATGCTGAGACTGTTTTGAGGAATGCCGATTCCCGTATCGATTACCTTTAATACCGCCCATTCACGATCTTTCACAATTTCGGAATCTACTTCGATAGTTATGCCGCCCTCCGGCGTAAATTTAACGGAGTTTCCCATTAAATTAGTTAAGATTTGACCGAATAATTTTTCGTCCAGTTTCGACGAAATATTTTTATCCTTAAAGGAGGTCTTGATATAAAGTCCCTTATTTTCTATGACGCTTCTGTATCTTTCAATTTCTCTTTCGACGAAGGAAACTAGATTAATTTCTTTAAGAGAAATATCCGTCCGGTTTGTCTCAATTTTCGTCAAATCCAAAATTAGATCCAGGGTATGCATTAATCTGTCGGAACTGGTTCTAATAACATCGACAAACTCCAGCAGACCCGTATCTTTTAATTCTTCGGCCAGGATGTCCGAATAACCTTTAATACCTATCATAGGCGTTCTGAGTTCGTGACTCATATTTGCAAGGAAATTCGATTTTAATTTATTCGATTCCTCCGCTTTTTCTTTAGCCAGTATTAATTCGTTTTCAAATTTTTTCCTTTCGGTAATATCCCTGGCGATTATATGAAAACCGGATATCTTGTCGTCCTCGAAAATCAGCGTGCTGTTTTGTTCCAGCCATTTGATCTTTCCGGATTTGGTCTTAAACGGATATTCCGCGGTTTTAGTTTTTTCCAGACTTATATACTGCCTTAAAACTTTGTTTTTGACTGCGGCCTGATATTCAGGCAGTATTAAGCTGTAATACCCGGTCTCTTTTAATTCCGCCTCACTGAATTCCGAGATTTTAACTGTTGCCTCGTTCGCGAAAGTGAACTCGCCTTTTGTGTTTATGATAAAAATGATCTCGGTGGCGTTTTCAACGACTTTCCGGTATTTCTTTTCCGACTCCAGCAAAGCAATTTCACCCTGGAATTTTGCCGTGATATCCCTGAACGAAATAACCATTCCGTTGTTATTGTTCTTCTCGTCTTTAATCATGTTGAAATTTATGTCGACAATCCTTTTTATCCGCCCGCCGCAGTCTATGGTTGCCTGGTAAGGAAAACGGGCCGAAGAGTCGCTGTTGTTCAGGTTTTTAACCGCCTCTTCCGCCTGGCCGCGCTGGATTTCATCTTCAATTCTAAAGACGTCGAATATATCTTTTCCCGTAGCCTGTTCCCTGGTAAAACCGGTCAACCGTTCCGCTTCGGGGTTTATGTAATTTATTTGGCCGTTATTATCCGCGGCTATTACGGCGTCTCCTATGCTGTTAAGAATAATGGATAATCTTTTCTCGCTGATGCGCAGCTTTTTTTCCATAGTGTGCTTGTACACGGCTATCTCGATGTTGGTCTGCAGCTCTCTCTCTTCGAAGGGCTTTATTATATATCCGTAAGGTTCGGTTGCTTTCGCCCGGTCGATTGTCTGGGGGTCGTTGAACGCCGTTAAATATATTA
The DNA here is from genome assembly GCA_046706945.1 of Ignavibacteriaceae bacterium. Taxonomy (GTDB): domain Bacteria; phylum Bacteroidota; class Ignavibacteria; order Ignavibacteriales; family Ignavibacteriaceae; genus FEN-1297. The sequence continues at coordinate 5,094 of JBJKOY010000644.1, forward strand.
TCGGGATTTCATAATGCCGCTTAATTTCCTCGGTGGTTTTTATCCCGTCTATTTTACCCTTAATATTTATATCCATCAAGATCAGGTCCGGTATATGCGCTCCGGTCAAGTTCAGGGCTTCTTCTCCGGAGACAGCCTGCGCGCATACGGTATAACCGAGGCTCGTCAGCCTGCTTTCCAGTTCCATTGCTACTATCCGCTCGTCCTCAACTATCAGAATATTTGTCATATTTTTTCCTTAATATACGCGGTATTATTTATGCTGTTTTTTCGGCAGGGAGAAAGCGAAGGTGGAGCCCTCGCCTTGCTTTGATTTAACCGTCAGTTTCCCGCCGTTCAATCCGATGAATTCTTTACAAAGAATTAGCCCCAATCCCGAACCGCGTTCGTTTTGAGTTCCCAGAGTTGAGATGTTTTTGTCGATTTTTAATAACTGGTCCAAAACTTCCGATTTTATTCCGACACCGGTATCGGCGATACTTATTTCAGCGTATTTTTCGTTCTCTTTTGAAGTTATTTTTATGGTGCCTCCTTCGGGAGTAAATTTTATCGCGTTCGAGATTATGTTCCTGAAAATTATTTCAACCATATTGGAATCGGCAAAAACGGATAGACCCTCGCTTACTTCAACCGACAGTAAAATGTCCTTGCTTTTCATGCTGCTGGCGTAGATCGGCAATATCTTTTTTATCATTTTGTTTATGTCGATGGTCTCCGGATCGTATTCTATCCTTCCCGTTTGCACCCTGGACCACTGCAGCAAATTTTCCAGGAGGTTGAAAATTACCCTTGCGGAACTTGATATCGATTTCGATGTGGACTTTATTTCTTCGGTAGACAAACCGTCGGTTTCGCCGGCAATATATTCGGTTAAGCTGAGAAGCGATGAAAAAGGACTCCGCAGGTCGTGCGCGATTATGGAAAAGAATTTGTCCTTGCTTTCATTTATAGCTTTCAGTTCAACCTGCGACTGCTTCAGATTCGTTATATCTTTAATTATCACTATGAATTCATTGCGGAGGTTTTCGACGATTCTTACTTCATAATAGGCGTTTTTTATCTCGGCATGGAATTCGAAAACCTGGATTTGACCGGTTTCGAAAGATTTTTCCGCGAGCTTTATTATCTTTCCCGCGAATTCTTTCCCGAGTACTTCGCTTATGTTTTTCCCGATCGGGTTTTCCGGTATTAATAATACCGAGCGGCATTCCGGTGCGTGGTAATCCAGCAAAAAACCCTGCCGGTTAAATCTTAGGACTGTATCGGGAATGGCTTTTAATAGGGTATTAATTCTCTCTTCGTTTTCCCTAAGAGCTTTTTCGGCATTCTTAAGGTCGGTAATATCTGAACCTACGGATAGTACGAGTTTATCGTTTCCTTTTCTGCCGTAGATGGCTCTTTTAAAAGTCTGTAGAAGATGAACTTTCCCTTTCGAATCGATTAATTTCTCCTCCGGTATAAATATCTCCTGCAGAGCGTCTATGGCCTGACCCTCCGTTTCTCTGAAATTTTGAATCTCGTTTTCGCTGAAAAATTCCCGGTCGTATTTTCCCACCATTTCATTCGGAGTCGTTCCCATGGCCTCCGCAACGGCTTTATTTGCCAGTTCGAATTTTCCGTCCGGGTCTTTAACGGAAATGTAATTCGGATCGGTATCTATTACGGTTCTCAAAAAAATCTGCTGCTGCTCAATTATCTCTCTGGCTTTTAATTTTTCCGTTACGTCCCTGAATACGAGGACAACTCCCGCGATAATTTCGTCTCCGTAATTAATCGGGGCGGAACTGTAGTCGATAGGAATTTCTCTTCCGTCTTTTGCAACGATAATTTTATCGGTCTCGCCTATAATGTCGTTTTGGCGAAGTGAAATATCTACCGGATTCTCCAGCATTATCCCGTCGTCTTTATTTTTTACTATAAATACTTCGTTTATATTTCTTCCGACGGCGTCCTGCAGATTCCAGCCGGTAATTTCTTCACCTACATGATTAATTAATTTCACGGTTCCCGCGGGATCCGTGGCTATGAGCGCATCCCCGATACTTTTTAAAGTGGACGAGAGCCAATGCTCGCTTTCCTTTAGTCTTTGTTCCATTGAATATTTGTAGAGCGCCATTTCAATTGTTGTGCGGATCTCTCTCTCTTCGAACGGCTTTATTATATACCCGTACGGTTCGGTGTGTTTGGCGCGTTCAATAGTGTCCTCGTCAGTATGCGCGGTCAAATATATTACCGGCGTGCCGAATTTTTTCTTTATTTCCGCGGCGGCATCGATCCCGTCCATTTCTCCTTTAATTCTAATATCCATCATTATTAGGTCGGGCCGGTGCAGACCGGCTTTTTCGATAGCTTCGTCCCCGGACGAAGCCGTGTCGACAACATTATATCCCATTTCAAACAGCCTGTCCTTTAACTCAAGCATGACAATATTATTGTCCTCAACTATAAGAATCGTAGCCTTTTCCATGAAAATGATGTCCTTTATTTAATTAAATCCTTAAAAGTAAATTTAAAAGCGCTCCCGTTGTCCTGGTTTATTTCCATATTGCCTTCAAGCTGGGCGATTAAAGTATCCACAAGCTGCAAACCGAGAGATTCCTTTTTCTTTTCCGCGAATCCTTCCGGAAGACCGATACCGTTGTCCGAAATTTCGAGTATCAATTCGTTATTTCCGTTTTTATTGAAGTTAATTTTTATCTCGTTTGTTTTAACCTGGTCAGTCTCCGCGGGAAAGGCATATTTGAATGAATTTGAAACCACTTCATTTATAATCAGCCCGCACGGTACCGCCGTATCGATGCTGATGAAAATATTGTTTATATCCAGGGAAAGCTTTACGGCCGACTGGTTGACCGCATATGATCTGAAAAGATCGTTGGTTAATCTTGAAACGTATTCTTTAAAATCGATTTTACCCAGGTCTTTCGATTGGTAAAGTCTTTCATGCACCAGGGCTATGGATTTTACCCTGTGCTGGCTGTCTTTAAATAATTCGCGGGTTTCCTTGTCTTTTATTTTTTTAGAATTGAGATAAAGAAGACTTGATATTACCTGTAAATTATTTTTTACCCTGTGGTGTATTTCCTTCAGCAGAACTTCTTTTTCCGAAAGCGAGTTCTGGAGGTTCTTTGAATGCTCCGCAATTTTTTCCTGAAGCTGCGCCTGATACACCGCGACGGCAAGCTGGTTGGCCACTACTTTTAAAACCTCGATGTTCTCCTGGTCAAACGAATCCGGCTCGTAGGAGGAAATATTCATGAACCCGATAATCTTTTCGTCCATGATCAGAGGCGTTGAGATAAACGATCTAATCCCTATTTCATACAGCCTTTCCTCGAACAAGCTGCGTTCCGCTGTCTTCGACAGGTCTTTGACGGAATATAAATCTTCCGACAGTCCGAGAAGGAAAATTTCACCCTTGAATTCATCTGCTATTTTTACAAGGGCTTCGTCTTTAAGCTTGGGATTATTAAAGTTCGAACAAAATATCCGCGCATCGTCTGCATTTTTATCGGCTAATGCCACAATCGACCTGCATATCGAGGGGAATAAGCTGTTAATGTTCAAGATGGTCTCGTTTATTATTTCATCGACCGATTTTGCCGAAATTATCCCTTTATAAATTTTGTCCAGAGCTTCCAGCCTGGAATTATATTGTTTTAACCTGTTCTCTGCGTGCAGCTTTTCGTTTATCTCTACTTTCAGCACCTCGTTTATTTTAGCCAGTTCCGCTGTCCTTTCCTCCACTTTCTTTTCAAGCGTATCCTGTGAATTCTTCAATGACTCGGTCATCTTATTGAATGAATTAGCCAGCCTGCCGAGCTCGTTTTTTGATAAGATTGCTACTCTTGCATTTAAATTACCCTGCGCCACTTCGTTTGAAACGGCATCAAGCTGCCTGATGGGCTTTGTCAGCCTGCCTGCAAAGAATATTGATGCTATAAATCCGACGAGAATTGATATTAATGCGAGAATGAGAGTCCTGTAATAGAGGTCGTTCGCATTCTGGTTAAATCTTTTCAGCGACATTCCCACGTTTATCCGTCCCCAGTTTATCTGTGAATAGCTGAAGGGATATGAATAGTGAAAGACCTCCTGATTTACCAGTCTGCTGTAAACAAAACTGCTTACACCGGATTTGGAATGCGGCAGATCTAATTCATCTCTTAATGTGTCTATTTTCCAGTTATCGGCAAAAAAGACCAGAGAGAACCCGTCGTTTCGCACAATTTTTATATATAGAATCGAGTTGCTTTCCTGCAAGATTTTTAAGCAGTGATCCACAGTAAAGCCGTAGTCATTATTAATAATTGCGGTCGCTGTAACTTGCCCTATGGATCCTGCTATATCCTTAGCTTCGGATCTCATTCTTTCTTCCAGCACCTTTTTCTGATGAGGTAATGTTCCGATAATGAAAATCAATAAAGTCAGCGTAACAAGTCCCCATGCCCAGATGGTAGTGCTGAAAAATATATTTCTATACCAGCCGTCCTTTGACTTTCTTTTAAGAGCATCAATATATTTCGGGAAAATTCTCATGCTTTAATTAATTTTCTCCTTTACCAGGTTGCCGTATTCCGAAATAAGTTCTTTTACATTAACCAAATATTCTTCTTTGTACGGAATAATCTTAGCCGTTTTTGAAAGAGCGAATAATTGTTTACCGGTCGTATAGTCATCCAGCTTAAGAAGCGTATTAAAAAGGTCCGTACTGTATTTTGAAAAATTAAATTTCTTCGTAAAGCTGGAAACCTCGGTAATATATCCGGGCGACTCCGCAAGAATTACTATTTTATCTTTTATCTGGGGATTTAATTCGATCATGGTCTCAAAAGAAGTTCTCGATACGAGGCAAACATCAATCTGCTTGAAAAACAACGATAGGATTAATTGAGATTCGGACTTCCCGTAAATTATCTTTTCAATGAATTTATCTTTATCTAAAGAGGGAAGCTTTTTCCTGCAGAGCTCAACCTCCAGCCACATAAGAGGTATGGAATTTTTGTCTTCCTGCAGCATGCCTAATTTTTTACCGGCAAGGTCATCCAGGCTTTTTATACCTTCGTTTTTACCGGCAAGTATTAAATAATTTTCGAACGGACTCTTGTATCCCGATGAAACAAGAACCGGGTAAAGAGAAAGTCTCGATTGATATTTAAGAAAATCGACGGGAGTTAAAGTTATATCCGCGAGATTTTCTTTTGAAAAATTCTTTAATAAGTCTTCTACGTTGTCGAACATAACCGGCTTCATTTTATAACCGGTAATAAGCTTTCTTTGCAGTTCGTCGATATAGACTTTTAAAGCCGCTTTTGCATCGTTGTAATTAACGTTGCTGTACATCGATTTTAAAAATGCCACGCCGTATGTTTCCGTTTTATCATTTGAGTTTTGATTCTGTGCCGGCTGAGGCGAAGCAAGTACAAGGGCTATAAGAATCGCTTCGGAAATTAATTTCCTTAATTTGGATGTTTTTACGGGTAGTGTCGAAACAATATTTATAGGATCCCTGCGCATATCATCTACTTTTTGATCTCATTATATTCGTTATAAAGTATCTCCGTATTCTTCAAAAAATCCGGCTTAAATTGAACCACCTGAACGGTCTTCATTAAGGTCAAAAGCTCCTTCCCGGCAGGATACTGGCTAAGGTCGACGGCGTCCTTTTTTATTTGATCGCTGTACGAATATTCCCTTGAGCCCTTTGTCAAGCTTGAAATATCGAATATGAAACCGGGAGAGGTCTGCAAAATTTTTATCTTTTTGCCGATCTGCGGATTAAGCTCGTTCATAGTCTCAAAAGCAGATTCGGTTACAATACCCACGTCGGTCTGTCCGAAGAAAACGGATAATATAAGCTGGGATTCCGATTGAAACTCGGTAATTTGCGAAAAGAATTTATTTTCGGTTCCGAGATTATTCTTAGAGAGCAATACATTGACCCAGAATTCGGGGATGGGATTATTTCTCCGCAAATAAAATCCGATCTTTTCCCCTTTAAGGTCGGAAATATTCTCTGCGTTCGGGCGGGTAGTTATAATCAAAAGTCTGCTGTATATATTTTTACTGTCCGATGAAGTAAAAATAGGGTAGAGCGACATTTTACCGCGAAGTTTCAAAAAGTCTATCGAATTTAGGATAACCATTCCCAAATTTTTTTTGGCGTTATAATCCATCATTTCCTGTGTATTGTCGAATATGACAAGTTTAAAATTCGCGTCAATATTTAGGTTCTTACGCAGTTCGTTTGCCCAGGTATTGATTGCAACGCTCGCGTCATTAATATTTACGTTGATAAATGAATCCCTGAGCATTCCTAGTTCAAAGACCTTTTCGTTCTCGGGCACATTTTTAATTTGAGCGCTTAAATTGCCGGCAAACACTGCGGTCAATAGAAGCGTCAATGACAGATAAAGAAATCCGATTTTAAATATTCGCGGGCAATGTTTCGCAATGATAAATTTTCTCGTTAAAACCATTATTATTTCCTATTTACCCTTTAATTGTGTTCCTATCAAAAGCTCCAGATTCGCTTCCGCCAAGGCATGGTCGTACAGTGCTTTCTGGTATTGGACCTCGGTTAGCGATTCCCAAATTTGAGCTTCGATCAAATCTTTTGCCTGGGCCATATCCTGTTGAAATGCTCTTTCGCTTAGAGAACTATTTTCCGCGGCCGCATTATGAGCTTCAAAGGTATCCTTCACGTTTTTTACCGAAGATTCGATTTTGTTAAGAGCTTCTTTTATCTGAAGAATTATGGCATCGTGAAGCAGGTTTTTTTGTTCGTTTATTCTTTTAAGCTGGGCATCGGCCTCCCCTACTTCGTTTTTCGTTCTGAACCCGTTGAAAATCGGAATTTGTGCTCCGATCCCTACCAACCAAATTGAACTGTTGACCCTGTTTGAAATTCCGTACTTATATGAATTAAAATTCTGATTGAAACTCCCGATAACGGCAATGTCGGGCAGAAAACCGCTTTCGGCCTCGTCTATTTTTGCTTTATAAACGAAAACCGCCGCATTTAATTTATTCCAGTCCGGGTTGCTGTTAAAGGCGCGTACTATAAGTTTTCCTTCATTCAAGTCGGCAGTATCGAAGGGAATTTCTTCGTCGGGCAGACTGAATTCTTTGTTGAATCCCATTGTAAACTCGAGAGCCTGTTTGGCGGAATTTATATTTTCCTTCAATCCGCCCACAAGGGCTTTTACCTGGTCTACTATCACCTTGTTTTTTAGATAATCGAGTTTAGTTGTCTTTCCCGAACCGTTCTTATAAAGGCTTTCGGTCAATTCCAGAGTTATGTTAAGCCTATCCAGAGCGTCGGATCCAATCTTGTATATCTTTTTTGCCAGTAATACGGAGTAATAAAAACGCTTAACGTCATATGCTACCTGCAGATTACTTTTCCGGAAATCCTGGTTTGCTATTTCTATCCCGTACTTTGCTTCTTTATTATAAGCCTGTACTTTCCCGCCGGTATAAACGGGGTAGGTAACATCCAGCGAAGCGTGGATGTTCTGTTTGTCCATTAGTTTTATATCTTCCTCGGGTATTTCAATATTGCCCATATTCAACGTAGTACCGAACAGAGTTATAGGCGGAATACTCATATTGAATCCCGGCAGAATGAATAATGGATCGCGGTTAGTAAGGCTGTAAGCTGCGGCAGCGGAGACTTGCGGCCAGTAGCCCGACTCGGCCTGCCGCTTCCGCGCTTCCGCTATTCGAATGCCTTCTTCCGATACTTTTATGTTATGATTGTTTTCAAGCGCTATCTTTATGCAGTCGTTCAAGGAAAGAGTTTCCGCATTGCCGGAATCGGCGCCGTTCCGGAGATTTTCGCCCTGGCAATAACCGCTCGTCGGGACAGCAAGGGTAAATGAAACGATGAGGAAGAGAATTTTTACAAAATTAATTTTCCCTTTTATAACTCGCAGATTTTTCCGCATATAAATTTTCCTGTTAATACGGTTTTAATCAAAAAATACTCAATGTCTCATAACTCTTTATTATCCCGGCAATCCTTCATTATGATATATCGGTCAAAAACACGGTAATTTTTGGTAACTTGGGGAATATGATAAGCTATGTCATAATTTCCCGGAGACTACAGTGTATTATCGAAAATAGTTATCCTTTTTTAACTTATCGGAAAGGCTAAGTGCTTTATCTGAAAAGTAATTATTTGACGGAATAAATTTTTGAGGGCGGTAAAATAAGTTCGTATGCAGCAGCGGGATAACGACAATTACCTTTCAAAGACCGGGGTAAGGCGGTCTTAATACGGAACTTTTTATTTACTTGACAAATAAGGCATCATATACTATCTTTTACGGGTTTTATAGAAAATAAAAAACGAATCACTTTTATAAACTTTTATAACATCATAGATGAAAAATAAATTACTGCTTTTCTCCTTATCGTTTTTTTGTGTTTCCGTTTTATGGGCACAATCCGAAAAAAATTTGTTTGATTTCGACTATGCTCAATTTGCATACGATTCAACGGATAACTATGTGGAATTTTATTACTCGCTTAACGAAACCGCATTAACGGTTCACGGAGTCAACGATTCGAATTTTATCGAAGGAATCTTAAAAATCGCGATAACCGACACCGCAACAAGGAAAACTTCGATAAATAAGGAATGGACGTTAAAACGCCCTGTTGACATTAAAGATTCCACGGGAGGCAAAAGCCTTACAGGACTTCTGGCTTTCGTAATTCCGAAGGGCTATTATAAATGTTCCGTTCAGATGCAGGATTCTTTCGATACTACGAACGAAAAGACCGTTCTCGATGAATTCGACGTCAAACCTTTCTTTACCGATACTCTGGCCGTAAGCGACATTCAATTGGCAAGCAGGATCATCCAGGACAGCAACGATAAAAAATCGATATTTTATAAAAACACTTTCGAAGTAACGCCGTTCCCTACAGCCGTTTACAGCGCGAACATTCCCGCGGTTTTTTATTATTACGAAGTTTACGATCATGAAAAGACAAAATCGGATCAGCCTTACAGGCTGAATACCGTCGTAACGAACAGCCAGGGGATAACCGTGTACGATAAAATCAGGCTGCTGAGCCGTCATGTACCTTCAAGAGCGGAAGTTGGAGTGCTGCCCATTTCGAAATTCCCGACGGATATTTACACCCTTAAAGTCGCGGTGCTGGACAGTCTGCATAACTACGGCATGGTTTCGACGAAAAAATTCTACGTATACAATCCTTCCATTAAAGTTACGGACACGGCCGGCTCTTTAGACAAGAAAATTCTAACGAGCTCTTTCGGAATTTTATCGAGCGAGGAATGCGATAATTTATTTGCCGAATGCGAATATATTGCATCTCAACCGGAGAAGGACCAGTATAAAAAATTAACCACTTTAAGCGGTAAAAGACAGTTTTTATACCAATTCTGGAAAAAAAGAGATTCTATGCCCCCTTCGGCTCAGAACATGAGTTACAGGGATTTTGTTAAAAGAGTGGATGAGAGCAACAGGAAATTCGGTAACTCTTTCCGCGCAGGCTGGAAAACAGACCGCGGGCGGGTTTTGATCATGTACGGTCAGCCGAGCGAAATCGACAGGTACCCGAACCAGGAAGATACGAAACCGTATGAAGTTTGGAAATATAACGACATCGAAGGCGGCGTCGTATTTATATTTGCGGATTTAACCGGATACAACGATTATGAATTGATTAATTCGACCAAACGGGGAGAAGTTCGGGACGACAACTGGCAAAATAGAATCTCTACCAATTGAATTGCGGGAGGGCTTTATATACAAAAATAAATGGTGCAGGAGCGCGGCGGGATGGGTAAATAATTTCCATAATTAAGTTCAAATAGTTAATTTTAAAGCCTCGTTTATATTTATTAAGTATCTAAAGCTTTTTTTCTAATGACGGACAGATTCGAATATGTTTTGTTTTTAGGTTTCAGCTGCCTGTTCAGAATAATCGGACTGCGGTTATCCAGAAGACTCGCCTCAGTTCTCGCACTTGTATTTTTTTATCTGATTCCTATTCGAAGAGAAACTACCTTGGACAATCTGGCAAAAGCATTCCCGGAATATTCTCATAAACGGATAAAAAAGACAGCTTTTAATTGTTATAAAAGTTTCGCGTTAACCTTGATCGAGATCCTATATCTTCCGCGTATGAACGAAAACAATATTAAAAAAGTAATTAAGTTCGAGAACACGGAGCTTGTTAAAAAAAAATATGAAGAAGGAAACGGCCTCATTCTGCTGGCCGCGCATTTCGGGAACTGGGAATATTCGGGAATTATTGCGGGACTTATCCTAAAACTTCCTTTTTCCGTAATAGTAAAATCGCAAAGAAATGTTTTGGTAAACAAATGGCTGAACGATGTGCGCACGAAATTCGGCAACGAAGTTATACCTCTCGGAATTTCCATAAGGCAGGTTTACAAGGTCCTTAAAGAAGGTAAAATCATAGCTATGGCTGCGGATCAAAGAGGCTCGGCCGACGGTTTAAGAGTCATGTTTTTCGGCAGAAAAGCCTCCGTTTATCCGGGACCGGCCATGCTTTCCTTAAAGACAGGCGCTCCGATATTATATGCTGTTTCGATCAGGCAGCCTGATAATTCTTATGTGGCAAAATTCGAGGAAATAAGCCGGAACGATCTTCCCGAACAGGAGGAAGAAAAAGTACTGGAACTCTCGCAGAGAATTACTTACTATTTGGAAAATATTATCCGCGAGCACCCGGAACAATGGCTATGGATGCATAAAAGATGGAAGTATTGATCAGCTAAATGAAAAAAATATTGGTCATCCAAACGGCTTTTATCGGCGACGCGATCTTGACGCTGCCGATGATTCAAAAACTTAAGGAAAAATATCCCGGCGGCGAAATAGACGTACTTGCCATACCGTCGACCCGCGAAATATTTTCTCTATCTCCGTTCGTCGCCGATGTTTTGATAATCGACAAAAAGGGCAAAGATAAATCCGTCCTTTCACTGTTTAAGTTCGCTAAAAAAATAAAGGACAGGAATTACGACGCTGTATATTCTCCGCACAGATCTTTGAGAACTTCTCTTGTTGTAATGGGTTCTGGAGTAAAAGAATCCTACGGGTTCTCGAACAGCAGTTTTAGGCATGTTTACAAATATTTGATAAAATACGAACCGAAACATCATGAAGTAAGAAGGAACCTAGAATTAATCGGGATTACAAAATCGGAAAACGACTGGAAGATACTGCCGCGGGTACGGAGTAATGAGGATGCCTCGAAAAAAATCGATAAATTTATTGCCGAGAAAAATTTAAATTCAGGCATTGCGGCAATCGCCCCGGGAAGCGTATGGAATACCAAAATTTATCCGGCAAAATATTTCGATGAAATAATTAAGTTTCTTAATAAAAAAGGATTTCATACGATAATAGTCGGGGGTGCCGGAGACAAGGATTTATGTGCGGATATTTACGAGAAGAACAAGAATATTTCTACTGCAGCGGCCGGGATTTTTTCAATCGCGGAAACAATCGAAATATTAAAAAGAGCAGAAATTTTAATATCCAACGACAGTGCCCCGGCACATATGGGATTATGCGCGGATATCCCTGTTTTAACCTTGTATTGCTCGACCGTTCCGGATTTCGGTTTTTATCCGTATTCCGAAAAAAGCGCCTATTTAAGCTACGATGATTTACCGTGCAAACCGTGCGGAATTCACGGGTATAACGAGTGCCCCGTTAAAACTTTCGAGTGCGCATATAACCTTAAACCTGTTAAAGTAATAAGTAAAATAGAGGAAATGTTAAATGATCAACACTAAAGGAGCGGAAATTATTGATATCGACGAGAATTTTGAGGATGCGGTCAAAAAGGCAAAGCGGTTGTACCTGGAGGGCTCGGTATTTATTTATCCGACCGATACCATATACGGTTTCGGAGCTAATCCTTTCAACGATGAAGCCGTCGGACTTATTACACAGATAAAACGGAGAGACGAAGGGAAAAAATATATTCTTTTAGTGGACAGTATTGAGAATCTCCTGAAATATGTCGAAATTCAATCCGAAAAGCATCTTGATTTTCTGCATGAAATTTGGCCGGACCCTGTATCGGTCGTTCTGCGGTTAAATTCCAAAACAAGTGCTATATTCGGTTCGGAAACGGCGGCATTCAGAATACCGAACAACAGGTTCTGTCAGAAATTAACCGGTGAATTAAAAATGCCTCTGATTTCTACAAGCGTAAATAGAAGCAGCAATCCGCCTTACGTTGAGCCGAGTCTGATCGTAGACGAATTTTCTTCGGAAGTAAACGCAATTTTTCTTACGAAAAAAAAATCATTTATTAAAGCTTCTACCTTGATAGATTTAAGCAACTGCGAGCCCAAATTATTAAGAGAAGGAAAATTAAGATACGAGGATCTGATTCAAAAATTCAAATAAAATCGGTCGTTATAAAATGAATTTAAAAAGCCTTAAAAAGATAAAGGGATTTTCGATAGTTATTATTCCGTCGGGTGCCGGTATTGAAACCAGGAGCAAGCATTTCAGCGCAGGTAAAATATATTCCGTTCTGGCATTGTATACGGTTATTGTTGCGTTTCTCGGATTTTTAATACTTAACGTTTTGCCCCTGAAGAAAATGGTATTTCCCCACAGCTCAAGTCTTTCGCAGACGGATAAGGTGATGATAGATCAATTAAATAAAAAACTGGGATTTCTGGCAAACGAGCTGGAGATTTTGAAAACTACCAACAGGCAGTTAAAAGACGCCGTAATGCTGGGGGACTCAACTTTATTCGATTCGCTGTCCGGGAAAATAAATAACGGCAGGGTAGTAAAAGACAAACCTTTCGGAGACAACCTGCTGGGAGTGATAAGGAAATTATTCTCCGTCGCTTCACGTGGAGATTCCCGCAATAATCCGGTCAATTTCGGTATTCCGCTTAACGGGTTTATCAGCAGGGGCTTTGAACCGGAGAAAGGGCATATGGGGATCGATATCGTCGCAAAAGTCGGCTCGCCGGTATATGCCGCCGCAAGCGGATACGTAGTATTTGCGGATTTCACAACAAGGGACGGATATATGATGATACTTGCCCACTCGGACGGATACCTCACGGTATACAAACACTGTTCCGTGCTGCTGAAAAAAGCGAGAGATACCGTAGTCGAAGGCGAATTGATAGCTCTGAGCGGCAACAGCGGAGAAATAACAACAGGTCCTCATCTGCATTTTGAAATATGGAAAGACGGAAAACCCATTGATCCCAAATCAGTACTGATTAATTATTAAAGGAGCGAAAAGTTGAAACAAAAAAACTCAAATATAGGCCAGGACGCCGTTACGATTATTAGCACCGGCGTTTTACTTGACGGTAAAATTTCAAGTAACGGTAATGTTCGCATAGACGGACAGGTTAAGGGAAATATTAACGCAAAAGGAAATGTCACCGTAGGTTCCGAAGGCGAAATTGACGGTGAAATAAATGCTCAAATAATTATGCTGGGCGGAAGAGTAACCGGCACCGTAAATGCTACCGAAAAAGTGATGCTCGAATCGACATCTTCCCTCAAGGGAGATATTATCACCAAAATTCTGGTTATAGAAGAAGGTGCCGTATTTGAAGGTACCAGCAATATGAACAACAGGGAACAGTCCGAAACAGGACCTGTATCTCCAGAAACGAGCAATGAAGAAAATAATTAACCCGTTTAATTTGGGAGATAACAACTCCGACAATAACTGGGTAGAATATTTAACTCTCGGCAGTCAATTGGCTATTACGGTTACTCTTATGGTATTCCTGGGAGTATGGCTCGACGGGAAATTCAATACCACACCTGTTTTAACCGTCGTCTTTTCTTTCTTAGGGGTTGCCGGGGGAATGTACAATTTCATTAAAAGGGTTATCAATTCCGACAAGAAAAATGAATGAAAGAAATTTGTTCATTATCGGTTTATCTGTCTTCGTATTCGCGTTACTGTTTATATTCTATTTTTTTACGAAAGATTCATTATCCAGCAAATCTTTATACGGAATTCTTTTAGGCGCGGTATTTGCCGGATTTAACTTTGCGGGCGCCGTTTACTCGATTAAAATAAGCTATAAAAAAGCAGTTCAATCCTCCTTAAATACTTATTTAATAGGTATGGGAATAAGGCTTCCCGTACTTATAACAGCGCTAATAATTTCAATCCTATTTTTGGATATAAACTATATAAGTCTTATATTTTCAGTTCTAATTTTTTATATATATTTCCTCATAATGGAGATATTATTTCTGAACATTGGGAAAAAGTAACAATCCGTTATGTTTATATTCGGAAATGGCGTAACCGCTGCTGCGGCTGATACCGTAAAGAAAGCGGTTGAAGAAAGCAACAGCGACCCGAGCTGGATTATGCACCACGTCATGGACGCAAATTATATCAATTTCGGTCCTTTGGGAAATTTATATCTTCCTCAAATTCATCTTTTCGGTTTTGATATATCGATTACCAGAGATGTGTTTATGATGTGGTTTGCGGGAATTCTGGTTGTAATTGCCGGGATCCTGGCCGCAAGGAACTACAAGAAATCCCTTGTTCCCAAGGGATTTGCGAACATTTTTGAGATTATCATAGAATTCGTAAGGGACGAAATCGTAAAGCCCGCTATAGGAAAAGGATATGAATCTTTTATGCCTTATATGCTGACTTTATTCTTTTTTATCCTATGTCTCAACATGTTCGGGTTAATTCCGACGCCGAACCTTGTAGTTGCCACAGGTAATATTGCCGTAACCGCGGCTTTTGCTTTAATTTCCTTCTTTGTGATTCAATTCAGCGGAATTAAAAGCTACGGCTTTTTCGGGTATTTTAAAAGTCTGATTCCGGGCGGCATGCCTGCCCTTATATTGATAATTATTATCCCGCTTGAAATTTTGAGCCTGTTTACAAAACCTTTTGCCCTGTGTATACGTCTTTTTGCGAATATGATGGCCGGGCATATAGTAATTTTTTCCTTGCTGGGATTGATATTTATTATGCACACTATCTATGTGGCGCCTGTATCCGTCGGTTTTACGCTTTTCATAGAGGTGCTGGAAATACTCGTTGCTTTAATTCAGGCATATATATTTACTATGCTGACGGCTTTGTTCATCGGGATGGCCAAACATAGCGAGCATTAATTTTTTTTTATAATAAGTATAACTCAAAAATTCTAAGGAGTAAAATATGGATCTAGGTTGGTTAAGTGCCGGATTAGGTGCCGGTTTGGTAGTAATCGGAGCAGGCCTCGGCATCGGAAAGCTTGCCGGCCAGGCTTTGGAAGCAATGGGAA
>JBJKOY010000645.1:0-1473 GCA_046706945.1 Ignavibacteriaceae bacterium
GAAATTGCGGTAAGAACTAAAATTTTCTTGTATGGCATTTGAACACACGTTTTGTTTTTTATATTATTATCTCCAGCCCTGTACTATCGGGTACCTGCGTCCGTAACCGAATGCTTTTTTTGAAACCCTCAAAGCAGGAGCAGCTTGCTTGCGTTTAAATTCGTTAATATCGACCATCTTAAGCACTTTTTTGACCACAGCGGTTTCGCCAATTATATCGGTAATCTCTTTAAATTCTTTGTTCTCTTCAAGATACATTCTAAGTATCTTATCCAGCAGCCCGTATTCGGGCAGGGTATCCTGGTCTTTCTGTCCGTGTTTTAATTCCGCGGAAGGAGCTTTTTTAATTATCTCCTCGGGAATTATTTCTTTTTCTTTATTAATATAGTTGCAAATCCTATATACGTCGGTCTTATAAACGTCGCCGATAACGGCCAATCCGCCGCTCATGTCTCCGTATAATGTACAATAGCCGACGGCCATTTCCGATTTATTTCCCGTCGTAAGCAGCAGGTAATTAAATTTATTGGACACGGCCATCAAATAAAGACCGCGGATCCTCGCCTGGATATTTTCTTCGGTTATATTGCTTGGTCTTTTTTGAAAAGCATCTTTAAGCATTGCGTTGATCTTTTCAGCAACAGGCTGAATAGAAATTCTATCGGATGAGATGCCGAGACCGGCAATAAGTTTCCGTGAATCTTTAATACTTCCCTCGCTTGAGAACTCGGAAGGCATCAGTAAGACATGTACGTTTTCTTTACCCAGTGCCTGAACGGCTATGTAGGTAACCAGCGCCGAGTCGATGCCGCCGCTTAATCCTACAAGCGCTTTCTTGAAACCCAGCTTCATACAGTAATCCTTCACGCCGAATATCAGCGATTCCAATACTTCCTGCTCGAATTCACCTTCTGTTTTCTCGATGCCCGGGTATTCTTTTTCCGTGTCGAATATTAAATAGTCTTCCTTGTTTGCCTTACCAAGCACGGTAAGTTTGCCCGCGGAGTCAAAACACATGCTTGCTCCGTCGAAAATCAGCTCGGTTTGTGCGCCTACGCAGCAGACATAAGCAAGAGGTATCTTGTCATTAGCGGTTAAAACCGACAGCATTTCCGCTCTATCCCTTCTTTTACCGTAGGAGTATGGGCTGGCGGAAATATTTATCAGCAGCGTAGTTCCCTTATCTATTAATTTTTTAACGGGATCGACGCTGTATCTCCGTCTGTACCAATAATCCGCGTCGTTCCAGATATCTTCGCATATAGATATACCGAGTTTTTCGCCTTTAAATTCGTGCACATAAACATCGCCGGCGGGTTCAAAATAACGCATCTCGTCGAATACGTCGTAGTTCGGTATCAAAGACTTGTGCTGAGTAAACCTCAATTTCCCGTTGTAGCAAAGTAGAGCTGAATTATGAATATCGGTACCTACCAGATCGTCTCCTTCCGTAACCGCTCCGAATATTAATCC
>JBJKOY010000646.1:0-2446 GCA_046706945.1 Ignavibacteriaceae bacterium
ATATATATTTAATTGTTTAATTGTCGAATTGCCTTATTGCTGTTTTGAATGCCCGCATTTATATGTATTTATGAATGCCGCGCGGCACACTGAAACTGCAGTGCTCAAAATAAGAAATTTATCAAGCTAATTTCTTATCCAAACAATTTATTTTTTCCTTGACAAATTTTACAAACTGGTTTATATTTTAAACCAGATTTAACCAGGAATATGTAAGATGGAAAAAAACCAAATGCAGGAAGATATTTCCTTTATAAGGAATATGATAGATAATAACCGCAGAGCATTAGTGGATAACGGAATCACATATATAAGCATAGGCATATATATTTTCGCCGGCGTCGTTTTGACTTTTATCCTTAATATTAACGGAATCAGCAGCGCGGTACCGGTTCTATGGCTTATTCTGATGACGATGCTTATTGTTTTTAATTTTACGATCCAAAAGAAATTTCAAAAGAAACAGGCGAAAAAAACTTTCGCGTCAAAAGTATTTACTTCAACATGGACGGCCTGCGGTACGCCTATTTTTATAGTCTCGGTTCTTTATTTAACTACAGGCTCTATATCCGTAACTTCGCTGTTTATAACCGTAAGTTCCGTTCTGGGAATAGGATATTTTCTTACCGGGATTATTAATGAATTAAAATTTATGACGGTATCGGCTTTCGTATGGTGGATCGCGACCGCTGCCGCGGTTCTGTGGAAATACATAGGCGACGAGAATCAGCTCTCTCTTTTATTCGCCGGACTTATTTTCATTCTCGAGATCGTGCCCGGTTTTGTAATCTATAAAAGGTGGAAAAGGGTTTATAATGAGTAACCGGTTCGATCATACGCAAATAAACGAGATAGTACATTCCAGGATCAGGCTTTCCATACTAGCGGTTCTTGCGACCGTCGATGAAATTGAATTTATCACCCTCATGAAGGAAGTAAATACGACCAAGGGAAATTTAAGCGTACACTTAAGCAAGCTGGAAACAGAAGGGTACGTTGACATTAAGAAACAATTTGTCGGCAAAAAGCCGCTTACAACTTGTAAGATATCGGCAAAAGGACTATCCGCATTGCGGGATTATCTTGATTTGGTCGAAGAACTGGTTAAGCTGACAAAATAAATTATAGAAGTTATTCAAAAGGTATATAAATGAAAAACAAAATCTGGGTTATAGCTGGATTAATAATTTTTTTGACAATGATTTATGCAGAGAAAAACCGAGCGCAAATAAAATCGGATTTGCAGAGGCAATATAATTTAGGAGGCGAACGTACAAAAGCTCCCCAATTTTTTATTCTTGAAACGACGCTCCGGACATATAACCCGGACGGTTCGAAGGCAGGTAAAAATTATTTGAAATTATATCTTAAATGTTCGCCTGTTGAAGGAAACGACGGCGACGTTTATAAATATACGTGTTCAAAATTCGTAATAAAATACGGAGATTCCGTCGAAACACCGGTTCCGTCGCTGGAAAACTGGTCGTATATATTCGGCAACACTCCTTCCGGCCTCGATAAAAAAGGCCAGGTTTTCGGAATCGACCACGATAAATTCGAAAACCTGAAGGACGGCCGCGGAAGACAAATCCCTCCAGAAATGTCCTATTGGATTTATAATTCTTTTATTGACTTTCATGCTTTCTGCAACGTATTCGCGGAACCAACTCATAAAGACAGCGGGATACAAAATTTAAAATACATTAACCAGAAAATTATTCACAGCGCGGCAAATTCAGAAGCTCCTGTTAACTTAGGAAGCAGCGTGGAGAAAGGCTCGTATTTTAAGAACGGAGAAATAACTCTAACTTTCGAGGGACTCGGGATCGTTAACGATGCCGCCTGCGCTATAATTAACTTCGACTCGGGCCAAAGCTCGTTTAAAATGAAAATGAAACCCATGCCCAATATGGAAGTAACGACGCTGGGTTTTTCACATTACAAGGGGAATTTACTTATAAATTTAAAATCGTTTTGGGTTGAGAAAGTAGTAATGGATGAATTCGTAGCCTCGGAAACTACCGTTCCGACGCTTCCGAATAAAATCGACAGAGTTACCGAACGAAACACGGTCATTTACAACGTTAAGGCAAGTCAGTTCGGGAGACTATGATAAATCGGGATAATTTTCGTTAGTTTTAAAGTTCTTCGTTTGGGGGCTGTTCCAAAGCGACATTCAATAAGGAACAGCACACTGATGACGCTGATAAAAAGGATTTTCGCGGATTTTAAAATTGAAAATTACTTTTGGGTTTACCCTGAGAATTTGCAAATAAATCGTCGACAATCCCACAACCGACAGCCGCCGCCGGATGCAAACAGACTCTTCGGAAACATTATTTTATCATTTTTTTATTGCCGCGAATATGAAATTAACTTTATATTATGCACCGAATGTTTAAATACATGCACTTAGTATAAAGGGAGAACTCAACCTATCTTGAAA